>CBFHWB010000146.1:0-11451 GCA_965659285.1 Planctomycetota bacterium
GGGTTCGTTTTGACCGGCAGAATTTCCACGCTACCTGGAAAGATGAGGCTCGAGGAGCAAGCTACGAGATCTCGATAAGAGGGGGTAAGGTCGAGCGGCTCAGCAAGTCGGTCCGGGGAGCGGAGCCGAAACCGCTTGAAAGCATCAGCTACCTTCAGCCGAATAAATACAAGACGAGCAAGGGGAAGACTGTACTTGCGGGTGTCCTCAGCTATAAGGATTCGGTGATCCCTTCGACTTCCCTGGGGAAGGAAGGAGCGAAGGCTGTTGAGACGATCTGCAGAACAGCCATCTACCCCACCCCGGCTAACTGGACCTGTCTCACGGAGACCCGGATTCCTCTCCATGGAAAGGGAAAGGCGGCCAGGGCGAAGCCTGGTCTTGGCGGTCCTGGGGGGCTCCCAACCCGTGCGAAATTTGAGATGGTCTTTTCGAGGGCAAGGCTTGTCGAGGTAGAGAAACTGCGTAACGTGGATGGCGAGATACCGAAGCGGACGCTCTCCAGCACTCTTCCGCGCGGCCTCAAACGCCAACTGGAGCTTGGAGCATCCTGGAGAATTTCCCAGGCTTTGTTTCCCCTTTTGAAAAACGCGGAGGGGGTCGAGGTTCTTGATACCTTGACGATCCGGTGCGGGGACAGGATCTATGTCGCCTGCGCCGGAAACCTGCTCGCTTTTGACATGCCTCGCGGCGGAGTCGCCGGGAAAAAACGTCCAAAGCTTGCCTGGAAGAAGAAGCTGCCGGGTATTCCCGGGAGTTTGGGATGTTCCGGAGGGCGTCTCCTGGTGGCGACCAGGGAGGGTTCGATTCTGTGTTTCGGAGCTGCGGTGAAGAAGAAACCTGTCGTGAGAAGCGAAGGCCGGGGCCAGCTTGCCGGAGGCTCCGCTCTTTCCGGTGAACTGGATGAGCTTTTGAAGAGCCGTTCTTCGGAGGGAGGGTATTGCCTGGTGGCGGGCGGGACGAAGCCTGCGCCAGTCGAGGCTCTTCTGTCCCGTACGAAATTGCGCCTGCTTGTGCTTGAAAAAGATCCTGCGAGGTTAGCAGGTCTCAGAGAAAAGCTGGTCCGATCGGGGCATTATGGCCGGCGGGTAAGCGTGCACCTGGGAGCTGTCGAGGAGTGGGATCTGCCGGCCTATTTCGCCAATATAGCCTGTGTTGGCGGGGGGGCAGCGGCAGAGCAGATCTCCCCAGCCGCTCTTGCCGCTGTATTCAGATCCCTTCGGCCCTATGGAGGGATCGCCTGCTTTCTTCAAGGTTCGGCGAACCGGGCGCAGGTTGACACCATGATCAAGTCCGGAGCCCTGGAGGGGGCTGCGGTCAAGCAGAGGGGAGACGCCCTTGACGTTTCCAGGCCAGGCCCCCTCGCACGGACAGGAAGCTGGACTCACCAGTATGGGGATGGGAGCAACAGTAATATTTCCCGCGACTTTCTCGTCAAGGCGCCGCTCGGACTGCTCTGGTTTGGAGGAGTCTCCAATACGAGGCTGCTGCCGCGTCATGGGCATGGACCGCGCCATCATGTGGTTGGAGGAAGAATTGTTATCGAGGGACCAGATATTCTCAGGGCTTTAGATGTCTACACGGGTCGGCAGCTCTGGGAGGCGGAACTTCCCGGACTCGGAAAGCCCTATGACAATACCGCTCACCAGCCTGGTGCCAACGCGATCGGGAGCAATTATGTTTCAACCAGCGATGCGATCTACGTGCTCTATGGAAAGGCCTGCCTCAAGCTCGATCCTGGAACGGGCAAGGTGGTGTCGCGGATCCAGTTCGAAACTGAAGGCGAGGAGAAGCAGGAGCGCTCTCTCCACCTTGGATTCCTCAGCATCAGTGATGACCTGCTGGTTCTCGGGGCCTCTCCCATGCAGTTTTCTACGCCTGATTTTGATCGCTATGATTTGAATGATCTCAAGGACACCCGGGCGGCCGCTTTGAAGGACCTGCTCAAGTCGGTTGAGGGATTCAAGGCTGGCGGTAAATCGTTTCTGCAAACCGAGAAATCCTGGCTTGTCGAAGAACTGAACCGGCTCCTTGCCATGGAGGAACTGGCTGAGAAGCTCTCCAAGGCCTACCTGTCCAAGGCGAATGCGAAGAAGCTCGAGGCGGTGCTGCAACTGCTTCGCCTGCACAGGAAGAACTCCGGCGACACGGCGGGCCTGAAAAGCCTGAACCGGAGGTTGCTTCACGCAGTATGTGCCGCTGTTCCGGAAGAACGTACAGGCAAGCTCGGCAACAGCAATGTATGGGATGGCACCGCGAGCCGGTACCTGGGCGGGTTTGACCGTCACTCCGGTAAGGCGCTCTGGAGAATTTCGGCGGAAAATTCATACCGGCACAACGCGATCTGCCTTGGAGGCGGAAAGCTGTTCACGATAGACCGGCTTCCGGAGCCTTATGAAAAGAAGCTGCGTCGAAGAGGGCGCTCAGCTATCGATCGCACGAGGGTGCTGGCCGTAAACCTCTCAGATGGGGCTGTTGCCTGGAAGAAGAAGGCGACCTTTTATGGAACCTTCCTCTCCTATTCAGCCGAGCATGATATTCTTCTGCAGTCGAGCCGGGCATCGCGAGACATGCTTCCGGATGAAAAGGGAAGCCATATGCTGGCGCACAGGGGCCAGACTGGGGAGGTGCTCTGGCAATCCCGGGACACCTACGATGGTCCCTGTATTCTCCATCACGATACGATTATAGCCCAGGGGAAGGCGTTTGAACTGCTGACTGGAAAACCGCGTTTGCGGCTTAACCCGGTCCTTCAGCGTCAAATCGAATGGGGTTTTTCCAGGCAATATGGCTGCAATACGGCTATCGCCAGCGAGCACCTGCTGACCTTTCGTTCGGCTGCCGCCGGTTTCTTCGATCTCGCGGGAAACAGCGGAACAGGAAATCTCGGAGGTTTTCGATCAAGCTGTACAGCCAATCTCATCTGTGGAGATGGAGTTCTCTGCGCCCCTGACTATACCCGCAGTTGCAATTGCAGCTACCAGAACCAGTCTTCATTAGGGCTGGTTCATATGCCTGAGCTGGGAATGTGGACCTTCAACACCTTCAGCATTAAGAAGGAGACGGTCCGCCGCCTGGGAGTCAATCTCGGTGCTCCAGGAGATCGGCTCGCAGATGATGGGACACTCTGGTTGGAATATCCCATCGTCGGCGGCCCATCGCCCAAGTTCGAGATGGAGCTTGAGCCGCCGACAGCTTCGCCTTTCCGCCAGAGCCCAGGAAGCCTGGGCTCAGACTCGCGCGGCTGGATCTTCGCTTCGGGTTACCGCGGCCTGGACCGCGTATCCCTGAAATTACCGAAGGCGGTCGCGGGTACCTTTACGGTGAAGCTCTATTTTCGAGCGCCGACCAGGGAAGCTGGAGGCAGCTATAGCATTAGTCTGCAGGGTAAGAAGAGTCTCGAGGGATTGGATCCCGATGCTGGAAGAACTGGCGGGCGGGTTGGGGTGGTTCATGAAATATCCGGTGTCCAGGTGGGTTCCGGCCTGGAACTGGCCCTCTCTCACTCGCAGGGGAAGGAATTCGGGCTGCCGCTGATTTGCGGAATCGAGCTGATTCATGAAGGAGAGTGAAAGGGAGGCTGAGGAGCCTATCCGCCTCTTACCGTCAGCCATGGCTTTGTAAATCGAGTTTTGCGGCCGGGCACCTGAAAGCCTGCCCATTTCCGGGCGCTGGATTCCAGGTCGGAGCTGCCGGTGATTCTAAAAGGAATTCCCAGGGCTGCACCCTCACTTTCAAGCACCAGCTTGACAGCCTTGGCCGAGTCTTTTCCATTGAGTGATTCTACGGTGGTCGAGCGTACCCCCTTGGGAAGATCAGCCGCGGTGATGACGATTTTCCCATCGTAGCCGCCATGCCGCTCGACAGTGACGGGAAGCTCCAGCTTCTTGCCTTTTTCGAGTACAAAGCTGTCGGATTCGAGTTTCAGAGAAAAATCTCTGGCAGGGCGGCCAATTCGCAGCATGTAGAAAAAACGCGGCCCTCCATGGCTGAAACGGTCGCCGACCTCGATACGGTAGGGTTTGTTTATGGTTGGAGTGAACCGGGTAGAGCAGTCAAGCCCCCCTTCAGAATCGTCTTTCTCGCTTACTGTTTTCGATGCGTCATCCAATATGCTGATGACCGGGTCCAGCAGGGAACCGAGACTCCTGGCCAGTACGGAGACCTCGACGGTTTTCCCGTCAGGGGAGGTAAAGACATAGGAGTCCCGTTCGCCCGGTGAGTTGATCATTCCGCTGATCACCATCGTCTCCTTGAAAACCGGCAGCTTTCCCGATGCTTGTGAATCCTCTTCAGTGATGCTCAGGAAATCATCCCGTTCGACCGGCACTGCATTGATGCTGCCAGGGATTCTCAGGAGTTGGGGCCCTCGTGCAGCGGCCGCTTGCAGTTTGACGATTTTTTTGGCGGCGGGGATGTTCCAGCCCTCGAGCCTGATCTCTGCCGGGCCGGCAAGGGCTGCGGCGAGGGGATAGGCGCGATCGATGAAGGGTCCCGTGGTGAGGGCCAGGCGGTAGATATGGGCAGCTGTTCCGGAGAACTGGATGCTGGAATTCGGTTTCGAGGGGAAGGAGAAGATTCTGACGATGTAGCGGGCTTTTCTCGGGGCGCGAAAGATAAGCCGGGGGTCCATCTCCTGGTCATCGTCGTTTTCCGCCAGGACAAAGCCCGCAGCTGAGGTGATTTGCAGAGTGCCGTCCATTGGAGAGGCCAGAGTTCTGCTGGCGAGGAGGTCGGCGACCAGGATCTCATCGGCCTCGAGCTCAACCGCGTAGCTGTCGACATCGCCTTTCTTTTCCAGCCGTCCGTGCACCAGGAGCCCTGATTTCTCAAGGAGGGGGGCGTCTTTAGCCGAGTTGTTGGGTTCCTTTTCAATCGTGTCCGGCAACTCGCTGACCAGGAAAGGGCGGGGCGAGGATGCGCCATCCTTGTTGTAGAGCCGCAGCCAGTAGACTCCCGCCTGCGCATCGGCCGGCACGGTGATCGTGAGTTTTCCCTTTGCCTCCATCGTTTTGCAGACCAGGTTCGTCTCACGTTCCCTGTCATCACAGATCCAGCAATTCAGAGGCCAGGATGTGAGCTCTCCGGAGACGGTGACAGCCACGGAGCTTCCCCTGCAGGCGCCCTGGGGAAACATACCGGTGAGAGTGGGGGGCTTGTCCTCGGCGGTGAGGGCGCTGGCCAGGCTCGTCGCTATGAGGACCGCCAGGAATGTGACCCCTCGTATTTTCATGCTGTTACTGTTTGCCTGCCGGCGCCGGCCCCGGTGCTCAGCCCATCAACTCGCGAATTGGGGTCGGGTCGCTGACCAGGTGGACAGGCCGTCCCTCAGGCGTGTAGAGGATCTTGCCGGGGTCGATTCCCAGCTTCTTGTAGATTGTCGATGCGAAGTTCTCAGGAGACAGCACCCTTCTCGAGGCGCTGTAGCCCTTGCGGTCGGTGGAGCCAACCACCTGGCCACCGGGAGTTTTTCCTCCGGCGAAGAGGACCGACATGGCGTTGGACCAGTGATCTCTTCCTCCCCGCTCGTTGATCTTGGGCGTGCGGCCGAACTCGCCAAGGCAGATAACCATGGTGGAGTCGAGCATTCCGCGCTGGTCAAGATCCTGGATCAGCGCGGCAAGCGCCCTGTCCCTCGGCGGCAGCATAGTGTCGAGCGACTTGAAGAGGTTGGTGTGGTGGTCCCAGCCGCCATCGTAGAGAGTGACAAAGGGAACGCCGGCCTCGACGAGTCTTCGTGCCAGCAGAGCTCTCTGTCCAAATGAGTTGCGTCCGTACAGATCCCTGGTCGTGGAAGGTTCGCGATGAATGTCAAAGGCCTCCTGGGCCTGCGCGGAGGTGATCAGGTCATGGCCCTGCCTGAAATATTCATCATAGGCCGCCACCGGATCGCCAGCGGTCTCGTTCTGGATTCGAAGGAACTGGTCAACCTCGCGCCGGATATCCTGACGGCTTGAAAATCGTGCGCCATCGAGTCCCTTGGGCAGGGCTACATCTCTTACCCTGAAGGATCCCTGGTTGGGGTCATTCTTGACAACGAAGGGAGCGTGCCTGGCTCCCAGGAAATTCGGGCCGCCGGAGCGGGACATCCTGCCCAGCGAGAAATAGGCAGGCAGACCCTTGGGGGCTCCGCGCTCACGTGCAGTTACTGAGCCCAGGCTCGGATGGAAGCTGACAAAGGCGCCGCAGCTCACTGGAATCCGGGTCGGAGCTCCGGTCATCATGTAGTGGTTTCCGGCTCCATGGTTTCCGTGGTCATGCCGGATCGATCGAATAATCGCCAGCTTGTCGGTGATCCCGGCCAACCGCTTCATATGCTTAGAGAAACGTACTCCCGGGATTCCGGTCGGGATGGTCTCGTACTCTCCTCGGATTTCCCTGGGAGCTTCGGGTTTCGGGTCAAAGGTCTCGTAATGAGTCGGACCTCCATCCAGCCAGACAAGAATGCAGCTTGTAGGCGCTGTGGCGGCTGTTCCTTCACTGGCTGCCAGGCTCCTGAAGCGAAGAGCGCTGACCAGTCCGCCGCCGAGAAAAGATCCCAGGCCCAATTGCAGACAGCTTCTCCTGGTCAGACCTTCGCAATTGACTTGGTGACTCCGTCGTGTTGGTTTTTTCATATGGCAGTCTCGTCAGTCTTTGAAGAGGAACTCCGGGGTATTCAACAAGGCCCAGAGCAGGTCCTCGACAGCGCTTTTTCTCCCCTTGACAGGAGTTCCAGCCGGGGGGATCCGGGTAGAGCCGGCGCGCATCTCTTCGTCTTGTGGGTATCTAGCATAAACGAGCAGGTACAATTCTTCTACGATTTCCTCAGGAGACATCTTTGAGGCGGCCAGTGCTGCGGCCTTTCCGTTTTCGTTTCTTATTTTCCCATCGAGATTTGGGGCATTCATCAGGTGAAGCGCCTGGACCACGGTGGTGTCCTCTATTCGCATGCAGGGAGGATCCTGGTTGGGATCTGGTCTTCCAAACGTGTCGAGGAAATTGGAGGTCGTCCGGTGAGTCCACAGTTCGGCGGCTCGTGAGCCCGGGGGCATCGCCGAAAATTTTTCAGGAATTCCGGTGATATCGCAGACTCCATCCAGCAGAACCTCGGCTCTCAAGCGTTGGCGGTAGTGCCTGGAATAATTTCGCGTATCGGCGATGTTTCTTTCGATGGGGCGGCTGCTGAGGGAATAGACCCTGGAGGCCATGATCGTTTTAAGCAGGGTTTTCAGATCGTATTTGACCTCGCGAAAGTGGCGTGCCAGTGCGTCGAGCAGCTCTTTATTGCTGGGCGGGTTGCTTTCTCTGATGTCGTCGACCGGCTCGACGATTCCCCTGCCCATAAGGTCTGCCCAGACCCTGTTAACCATGACGGCGGGGAAGAATCCGTTCTCTTTCCCCATCATCCACAGGGCCAGGGCCTGCCGAGGATCCTGTGAGGAGGAGAGGGCGGGGGAATCTCCAAAGAGAGGCCTCGGAGGGAGCACCTCGTTAGTTTTCGGGTGTCGAACCTCTCCTCCCGCCTTCATAAAGATGTATTCTTCGCTTCCGGATATTGGAGGAGACAGCCCGGTCCCTTTTCGTCCCACCTTCGCGAAGTAGGCTGCCAGTGAATAGAAGTCTTTCTGGCTCCAGATCTCGAAGGGATGCTGATGGCAGCGGGCGCATTCCAGGCGGATACCGAGGAAGAGTTGGCTGAACATGGTGGCGAGTTCCTCGGGACTTCTCCGATCCCGAAAGACTGTTACCGCGCCGTTTCGGAATGTGCTTCCCTGCGAGGTAAGCAGGTCATGGACAAAGCGGTCATAGGGCTTGTTCTCCCGGAAGTTTTTTCGCACCCAGCGGTCCAGGCTCCTTACGGCCTTAATGCCGACGCGGTAGGGGTTCGGTCGCAAGAGATCGACCCATTTGTTGGCCCAGTGATCCGCATACTCGGGCCTGGCGAGCAGGCTGTTCACAAGCTTTCGGCGTTTCGCGGGATCTTTTCCGGAGAGGAAGGCTTTTGTCTCCTCGGGAGTGGGGAGCCGGCCGATGACATCGATGTAGGCTCTCCTGAGATATTTCGAATCGTCGCATTGGGGGGAAGGCTTGATCTTCAGGCGTTCGAGTTTTTTCCAGACGAGTTCATCGATGAAATTATTGCTCCCGAGAGAGCGGTAATACTCCGGAGAGACCTCTCCTTCCAGCGGGATGGATACCGAGTAGGTAGCGAACTTCCCCATATAGCGGGTCATGATCGCCGCCTCCCCGGGAAGGGGGCCAGCCTGGACCAGGCCGGTTTTTCCGACCCTGGCAATGGGAGACTCGTTGGACTGGTAGGCCGCGAGCCGAGTGACGTCCCTGGAACTGCCATCAGAATAATGCGCTGTCACGAGGAGTTGTTGGCCGGTGCGAGGGCGCATGATTTGTTCGGATGGAAAGACCGAGACTCGCTGAAGTTTCGGCGCCTCGGGCGGAGTCCGTGGGAGGCCTGCGGCGATCCAGCGCTTCAGGGTGTTGTAGTGCTTCCCGGCGGGAGCGATCCGCTTGCCGCCGCCATGGGGAGTGAGGGCGGCGGCCTTCAGAAGAAGGAGGCTGTTTCCTGGAGAGGCGGGGAAGATTCTGCGTCCGCGTCCCTCACGAACCAGGGCATCAAAATCGAAGTCGTGGTCGAAGCCCAGGAGGGAGAGCTGGAAACCATTCTGCCCCCGTTGCTTTCCATGACAGGTGCCGGCATTACAGCCCATCTTTGTCAGGACAGGCTGGACGTCCTGTTCGAAGGTGACCGGGAGCCATGTCTCTCCCTGGAGGATCTCTACCGGGAGGCGAACCTCGTTCATTTCGTAGCGAATTACCACCTCGGTCCGGCCGCTTCCAATGGCCGTAATGAGACCATGGCCATCTATGCGCAGCAGGCTTTCATTGGCCGACTGAAATTCCGCCAGCCTCGTCAGGTCAACCTCCACGCCATCGCGGGAAGTGGCCAAGAGCACCTGCTGGGAACTGAGCCGTCCGCGAAGACGGATGGTTGCCGGGGTTGCCTTCAGCTTGTCTTCCTCAATAGCGAGGAGTTCTAAAGAGCTGAGGAGAACGAGGAGTGAGAGGACTATATTCAGGAGGCCGGTTTTTACCGGTGGATCATTTGGCTGCGGCCTGGCAGCGAATCGCGCGGCCGCCCTGGTGTTCGGGTTAGGAAAAGAGTTCCCAGAGACGCTCGAACTCACCGCTGAATTTTTCACAGATGGAAGGGTCATGGAAGACGACTATGTTCTCGAGGTTGTGTTCCGCGGCCGTCCTGGTCCAATTATAGCTGCCCGTACACACGGCCTTGCCGTCAAATACAGCAAACTTATTATGCATATGCTGCTCGTCGTTATCAAATCGGACCGGGATCCCTGCCTCCTCTAATGGCTTCGTGTCGGAGCCCTGATGCTGGCTGGTCTCGTCGTCTGTGACGATCCTGATCTTCAATCCACGAGAGTGCGAGGCCATGATCTCCCGGGTAAGCTGGTTGTCCGTGATGGTGAAGACGCAGATATCGACCGACCTGCGGGCCGCGTGAAAGAGTGAGAGTATTCGGTCACGGCAGTCAGCTTCCGGACTGAAGTACGCTCGGGGGGGTTTTTCAGTTATTTTTCCCCTCGGCACCAGCACCTTCATGAGTTCTTCAAGCCACTCGACAACCTGCCTTGATCGTGAATCGTTGAGAGCCTCTGCCGCGATCTCGAAGGCACTCTTGCGAAGCTGGCCATAATCGCCTTCGCTCAACTCCATGTCTCCAAGGACAGCCCTCAGCCCTTTTTTTTCAGACCGGCTGAGTCTCAGGTCGGAGAGGGTCTGGCGCAGGATCTCATCAATTTCGGATTTCAGCATCGCGTCCCAGCCTGTTACCGCGAATCGTTCTACCTGGTGGACAGTTGCTTGAGAACCTGGAGGAAGCCCTGGGGAGGGAGAGGCGGATCCCAGTGACCGGGAGTGAGGATGACGATGGGGCCGGGTTTCTTGAGATCTGCGAAGCTCATCTTGGCCGAGATCTGCTTTTCACCAGCGTTGATCACCGGCTCGTGAGGGGTCACAGAACCCAGCGCGCCACGCAGTTTTTTCGGGATGCCCTTGGAACGCCCCTTCTTCTTGCCTTTGCCTCCACCCCTGCTGCCGGCTCTGAGGGCTGTTTTTCCCGCGGATTTCTGCAGGCTCTTGGCCGTCCAGATCTCGTTAAGGTTGAAGTAGATCGGCTCGGTCGTCTCATCCTTGATGCTGAAAGATGTCACCTCGGCGTGGAGGTTTTTGAATACGAAGAGGTTTTTCTTGGTGTAGTCGCTGATCCTCTTTCCGAAGAGCTTCCACTGTTCCGCATCTACCTTCGGACTTACATTGACCGGGTGGTAGGTTCGCTTCGAGAATGCGTTTTTTTCTGATTTCTGGGTCACCGTGAGGTGATTCGCCAGGCTCTTGTCAAAGACAACGTGTTTTCCGCCTTCGCCTGTGATGGTGATCTTGAAGAAGAGCCGGTTTTGAAAACGCTTGTACTTGGTGTGGGCGCTTCCCAGCTTTTTCGCCAGGAGTTCCTCGGAGAGTCCCAGGCCTTCGTAGTCCCGGTATATTTTTGCCATGAAGTAGAGGTAGGCATCCGGTACGGCCTGGACCGTCAGTTTCACGCCATTCTTCGTCGCTGATTTGGCCTGCATCGTGAGCATGCGGGCGAGATAGGTTTCTATAGAAGACTTGGGCGCCTTGCGTGTCTTGGAATTCTTGTTTTTCTTGGGATCCTTGGGGGCAGCCTGCAGGCTGTCCAGAGGCATCGTGAGGAAGAGCGACAGGGATGCCGCGACAAAGAATCTTGCCAGGGGATTTGTTAAGTTCATTTGTGTATTCAACCGTTCCTCCCGGATGAAAAAGGCTGTCTTCTTGTTATTAGATTGAAGAGTCGTTTCTTCTGCGAAGGGCGGCTTTACTTATAACCCAGTCTTTTGAGAGCGTTCAGGAATCCTTGCGGAGGCAGCGGAACTTCCCAATTACCCGGGGTCATGACAATGGCGGGCCCGGGGACTCTCAGCCCATTCCAGCCCTTCCTGGTGCCAACCTGCTTCGATACAATGTTGATGCTCTCGTGTGGATCCCGGCCCTTTTTCTGTACCCGGATGTCTTTGAGCCTGAAATAGATGGGCTCCTTGTTTTGAGCCTTGAGGCTGAGGGAGGTGACCTCGGCTTTAAGCTTATCGAATCCAAAGAGGTTCTTTTTGGTAAGGCGCGTTTTGCTTTTTGAGAAGATCTGCCAGGGTGCCGGCTTGACCTTTGGTTTCTCACTCAGGGTGTGGTAGCTGCGCTTGCTGAAGAGGCTCTTTTTGGATTTTTGCGTAACCTCGAGGTGGCTGCTGAGTTTCTTTTCAAACATGACGAAGTGGCTGCCTTCTCCAGCTATGTGGATTCTGAAAAAGAGCCGGTTCTGGTAGCGCTTGTATTTCAAGTGATCAGATTTCAGCTTGGAGA
>CBFHWB010000147.1:0-11444 GCA_965659285.1 Planctomycetota bacterium
CCGATCGTGAGTATTCCCGGGGGAGAGCCCCTGATGTATTCGAAAATCCAGGAGGTGGTCGAGGGGCTGGTCGCCAGGAAGAAGTACATCTACCTGTGTACCAACGCGGTTTTGCTCAAGGAGAAGATCGATCTCTTCAAGCCGACCAAGTACCTCACCTTCAGCATTCACATGGACGGGCTCGAGGAAGAGCATGACTTCGCCGTCTGCCGGGAGGGTGTCTACAAGGACGCTCTTGAGGCCATCAAGCTGGCGCTTTCAAGAGGTTTTCGGGTTACGACCAACACAACCCTTTTCGAGGGAGCCAGGCCCGCCCGGGTGCGTGAATTTTTCGATGAGATGACGGCGCTCGGGGTGGAGGGAATGATGGTGTCCCCGGGCTACAGCTACTCCAAGGCTCCCGACCAGGAGAGCTTCCTTCATCGGGAGCGAACACGGGGTCTCTTTCGAAGGATTCTTGCCGCGCCGCGCAAGGGCTGGCGCTTCAACCAGTCACCGCTGTTTCTCGAATTCCTGATGGGGGTCGAGGGGCGGGATTACCACTGCACGCCCTGGGGAAATCCCACCTACAACCTCTTCGGCTGGCAGAAGCCCTGCTACCTGCTGCAGGAGGGCTACACCGAGACCTTCGATGAGCTGATGGAGACGACCGATTGGGATCAGTACGGTCATGATAAAAACGAAAAATGCCGCGATTGCATGGTGCACTCGGGCTACGAGGCCACCGCGGTTGACCAGACCTTCGGCAGCCTGCGCGGTTTCCTGGCGACCGTTCGCGCCACCCTGCTGGGGTATCGCTGGAGCGGAGATGACGAGATTGAGAATTCCGATGGCGCCGTCGACAGGAATGGGGCCGTAGAGCCCCCTGCGGTTGACAGGACCGAGACGGCCAGCTGCGGCTCAGCGCGCACAGGGACGAATGCATGAGGGGCTCCGGAGATGCAGGGTGATGCTTCTGAGGCCGAATCCATTGAAGGCGCTGACTCCGATGAGACCGTTCGATCCGGCCGGGGCTTTTCCTGGGTCGAGGGTGAGCCGGGCAATCTGGAAGAGATTGTCGAGGTGGCCTTTGACTACCGGGGTGACGTGACCGTCCTGCTTAGAGACGAGGATGACCTGGTCGGCTATCTTGCCAACCGTTCCTTCGGCCGGTCGGCTCCGGCTGAGTCGTGGGTCGAGGTCTTTCCCGCTGCTGGAGGGGCCAGGAGAAGGATCTCGCTGGCGGCCATCCGGGGGTTGATCCTGAGCGGAAAAGACGTTGCTTCCGGAAAGTCCTGGGAGAACTGGTTGAAAAAGTATACTGAACGTAGAGACGCTCTTGCCCGGGGGGAAGATGTGGAGAATATAGATCTCTTTCCCGATGAGCTGGACTGAGGGTTCCTTCCTGCCCCCCCTCGGGGCCGCCTTTGCGCGCCGCGCACGTTTTTTTTAGACCAATGCCTCCGCTGTTCTACTGCGACCTGAATCTTACCGAAGGCCCGCTGGACAGGCTCCAGACCGATGTGGGCTTCCTCCCATGAGTCGTCCTCTTCGGGGCCACAATGTCATTAAATGTCACCCTGGTTTGTCATGGTAGCTATGGGCCGAGGCGGGGTTTAAAATATACGTAAGGCTTTGTGTGAGATGTTACATGTTTGTGGGCAATGGGGATGTAGGAAATGAGAGCACCGATGAAGATTTTCTGTTCTGTCGTCAGTCGGACGACAGCTTTCTTTTTTATAGCGGCTTTACTGCTGGGCCGCGCAGGCCTGCGCGCCGATGAATTCGACATCATCATCAATGAGCTGAACTACAACGTCTTTGACAACGGCGGCGAGGACAGCCTGGAGTTTATCGAGCTCTACAATCGCGGAGGGACAGTCGTCGATCTCAGCGGCTGGGATTTTTCCCGTGGTGTGGACCTCACCTTTCCCGCGGGGACCATGATCGAGCCGGGCGAGTATCTTGTTCTGAGTCCGGACCCTGCGGCCGCAGCGGCTCGCTATGGATTGCAGCGCGTCCTGGGACCCTATCTTGGCCAGTTGGATAATGGCGGAGAGATCCTCGAGCTTCTCAATTCGAAGGGGCAGATGATCAGCCGGGTTCATTATGACGACAGTACGCCCTGGTCAGGCCGACCGGATGGCCGGGGACCGTCGCTGGAGTTCACCGGCGTCGACAATGCCAATGACCTGGCGAGAAACTGGAAGCCCAGCAAGACTCTCGGGGGGACTCCCGGGCGGGTCAACTCGCGCAGGGTGCTGCCCTCGCGCCTGACCCAGAGAGGTCCGCGTCCTATCGTCTCGTCGCAGGGTATCTGGAGGACCTTTGCCGGCCGCTCGAACCCTTCAGACCCGATAGATGCCTGGGCCCGGATTGATTTTGATGACGAGGAGTGGGGCGAGGCCCAGGGAGGCTTCGGGTACGGACAGCGGGTCGGCTTCAACTTTTCGACCCAGATCAGCAATATGCGCCGGGAGTTCAACACCTACTACATCCGCAGTAACTTTACAGTTACCGGGGAAACCCTGGCGGCAATTACCGATGGGGAGATTGATCTCAGCCTGACAGTTTCTTATGACGATGCCTTTGTCGCCTACGTCAATGGAACGGAGGTGGCCAGGGACAATGTCGGCGACCCCGGAGAACCGGTCGCCTTTGATGCTACAGGGGATGAGAGCCGCAACGAAACGGCTCGCGTCGAGCTTCCCGACATTGCGGGCCTCCTGGTCGAGGGCGAAAATGTTTTCGCGCTCCAGGGCGTCAACGCTACGCGGAACAGCAGGGACTTCTATATCGCCGCCGATCTGCTCATGGCGGAGAACTCTCAGGATGAGAAGGATGATGAGTCGGCAAATCCCTACATCGGAAGAATTATCAACGAACTGCTGGCCGGTGAGGGAGATGACCCGGGCTTTATAGAGCTCTTCAATCCCGAGGACGAGGAGCTCGACCTCAGCGGCAATGTCCTGCTCTCCAGCCGCGGTAATTTTCTCTACGAGATTCCCGGCGGGACCGTTCTTGCCCCGGGAGAGTTTGTAGCCTTTGACAGCAAGGTGCTGGCTATTCCCGTTCCATCCGGCGGCGCCCGCTATGTTCTGCTTGCGGCCGATGGCCGCACTGTCCTCGATGACATCGATGTCGAGATCGAGACGCCTGGCCGAAGTGTGGGCCGTTTCCCTGAGGGGGATGAAGATGTCTACGTGCTTGACCAGCCGACCTCCGGCGCGGCCAATGCCTATGCGTACAGCTCACCGGTGGTCATCAACGAGATTCATTTTCATCCGCCCTATGTCCCCGCCGGCAAGGACTGCTCTCGACAGTGTTCGGACGCCCGTCAGTGGGTTGAGCTGTTGAACCGCAGCGAGGAAGCTGTCGACCTCGGCGGCTGGAAGCTCACCAATGGAATCAGGTATACCTTCGAGCCCGGAACCATCCTGGCTGCCGGAGCCTATCTTGTCGTAGCCTCTTCGCTGGAGGACTTTTCGGCGCTTCACGATGGTGTCGAAAATGTCGTCGGCGACTGGTCCGGGCGTCTCAACCACGCAACCGAGACGATCAACCTGCGTGATGGTCTCGGTAACCGTGTCGACAGGGTGATCTACGGAGACGGGGGCTCGAAGAATGACGAGGATCCCGATGATGGCGTGGACGACCGCACCTTCCGCGGCAGCACCTGGCCGATACTTGCGGATGGAGATGGGCCCACCATCGAGCTCGTCAATCCGGGACTCGGCAACCGGGCCGGCGTTTCCTGGAGAGCCTCCAATGATGCCGGTGGAACTCCCGGTGTCCAGAACTCAGTTTTTGAGGCGGACCCCGCCCCCTCGATCAGGTCGGTGAAGCATTCCCCCGCCGTTCCGCGCAGCGATGAGGCCGTGGTGGTGACCTGCTCGATCTCCGCTCTCGATGCTCTTACCGAGGCCGAGGTCCAATGGTCGATAGCGGGAGGTCCCTCCGGCAACGCGAATCTTCGTGACGATGGCGCTGGCCCTGATGAGCTCGCCCAGGATGGCGTCTTTTCGGCCAGTATCCCGGCGCAGGATGATGGGGACATCGTTAGATTCTCGATTGTTGCCGCGACTGGCGCCGGCGGCAGAGTTCGTCTGCCGCTTGAGCCGGAGGCGGATCCCTTCCGCGGGTTCCAGGGGGTCTTCTATCTCTACGAGGTAGATGATTCGAACCCGCCGGATACCGGCGCAGCGGTCTTCCGCATCATCATGAATCCGAACGACAGCGATGAGCTCGAGGACCGCGATGAGGACAGCAACGTTCTCCTGCCGGCGACGTTGATCTGCGATGGAGAGATCTACTATTGCGCCGGTGTTCGTTATCGAGGCGAGAACTCGCGTCGATTGACGAACAAGGCCTTCAAGATCAAGCTTCCGCCGGAGAATTCCTGCAAGGGTATTGGAAATATCAACCTGCTTGCGGGTAATGGAAATGATTTCGGAACCTCGACCTTCAACGAGCTTCTCGCTTCCGATCTCTATCGAAGAGCCGGCGAGCCTCATCCCCAGGAATGGAACGCTGTCCTGCATTTTGCCGGAGTCGTGGGACGTAATTACGACACCCGCTACATTCGCAAGGAGGCCTATGACGATGACTTCCTCACGCGTTTCTTCGGCGGCAATTCAGGGGGTAACCTCTATCGTCCAATGGATCCCGGCGGCCTCGGTGGTTTTGGCGGCGGCCGGATAATGGGAAACCTGGAATACCAGGGGACCGACCCTGACGATTACCGCCGTATTTACGACAAGCGGTCGAACGAGGATGAGGATGATTTCAGCGATGTCATCGAGCTGACGAGGATGTTTGATGCAGATGAAACTCCCCAGGCCGAATTCAGGCAGAGAGCCGAGGAGCTCATCGATGTCCGGCAATGGGCGCGCTTCTTCGCCATCATGGCCTGTGTAACGAATACTGATGGGGGGATCTGGAACGATGGAGGGGAAGATTATTTCCTCTATCGCATGCCCTCCGATGCCGATCGCCCCGATGCCGGGAAATGGCTGATCCTGTGCTGGGACCTGGAGGAGACCTATACCGGCAGCAATGAGAGGCTCTTTCGTCCGGAGGCCGACGGGCTCCGGAGATTCTTTGCCGTACCCGAGTTCGCTCGTCTTTATTACGAGGAGCTGCTGATTGTCAGGAGGGCGGTCTTCTCCCGGGCCCAGATGCGCCAGCGATACGGCTACGCCGATCTGATGTTCCCACCCGAGGATGTCTACGATGTCGTCGATGAGGTCGATACGACCGTTACTGAGCGCCTTGGCTATTTCGATGCCAACATCACCCTGGGGGTGGAAGGCGGCGCGCGGCGCAACATCGATGGCGGCAGCCGGCTTATTGATACGGGAGAATCCTGGCGCTATTTCCGGGGTACGGAGGATCCCCCGGGAGATGGCCTTGCCTGGACGCGTCTTGGCTACGACGATGAGACATGGGAGACGGGTGAGAGCGGCTTCGGTTACGGGGATGGAGATGACGCCACCGTTCTCGGTGACATGCGGAATAACTATACGACCGTATTTATCAGGAAGACTTTCGAGCTCGAAGACCCGGCCGCCATCCAGGAACTGACCCTCATCATGGATTATGACGATGCTTTTGTCGCCTTCATCAATGGAGAGGAGATCGCCCGGTCGAACAACGCTCCTGACGGTGCGGTTGACTATGAATCAACCTCGACCTCGAACCACGAGGCTGGAGATGACCTTGATCGCTTTAATATCTCCATGGACAAGGTCCGCGCCGGCGAGAACGTTATAGCTATATTGGGCATCAACGGCGACCTGCCCTCCAGCGACTTCTCCCTCATTCCGGTCCTGACCTCGACCCTTGCCGGAGCTGTGGCAGGCCCCACCGGCGGCTGCGGCGACAGTATCTATACCACGGGCTCAACGATCATTCTCGCGGGCCTGGCGGATCCGGTGAACACGAGGTCCGTGGTCGTTCGCGGCCGCGAGGCGGAGCTTGATATGGTGAGCGATGGCAATGGCCCCTCCGGTCTGCGCTGGCAGGTGGAGGTCCGCGGCCTGGAGGCCGGGGAAAACCTGGTCGAGGTCATCGCCCTTGATGGAGAGGCTGGGAAAGGCGAGCCGATTGCCAGCTTCGAAACCACGATCCATCGATTTGAAGGCGATTTCCGCGAGTATGATGGAACCCTCGATGGAGATGAGGAATGGACGGCTGAGGGAGGCCCCTACAGGTTGAGGGGAGATGTGAGAGTGCCGGACGGGAGAACCCTTCGCATTGGTCCGGGTGCCGTGGTGCTGGCCGATGCGGATGCCTCGATTATTGTCAGTGGAGAGCTTCGCGCTGAGGGCAGCGAAGAATCACCGATTATCATGCGCGCCTTCTCCTGCGCTGATGAGTGGGGAGGAATCGCGTTTAACGAGACCGGTACAGATGAAGATGATCCGACTCACCTGCTGAGCTTCTGTGATATCAGGGGAGGCTCGAATCCGGACGACTACGAGGGCTGCATCGCTCCGACGGACTCTCGGCTGCTGGTGACCGACTGCCATCTCGAAAACATCCCGGGCAATGCGATCGATGGGGTGGATGCTGTCCTCGAGGTTCGACGGACGACCATTCGCAACATCTTCGAAGGGATCCACTGCGAGGACTCCGACACCATCGTGCTTGATACGATCATCGAGAATATGACGGGCAATAGCGACGCGATTGATTTTGACGGCAGCGGCTCCGGGCGATCCAGGATCCAGGGGTGCATCTTCTACGGCAGCTCCGACGATGGAGTCGACCTCGGAGAGGTGTCGGTTGATATCAAGGACAACATCTTCGTGAACATTGCCGACAAGGCGATCTCGATCGAAGATGTCGGAGACCAGGGACACCCGACGATCAGCGGGAACCTGATCGTTCGCTGCGGCACCGGCATGGCGATCAAGAATGGGATCACGATCTCGGAGGGGGATCACAACACCATCACCGAATGCCAGGAGGGTATCGCGCTTTTCGCCAAGGATGAGAGCAACGAGGGCGGACACGCGACCTTCCACAGCGTCATCTGCTGGGGAAATGCCATCGATGTCATCGTCGATGAGCTCTCAACGGTCGCCTTCGATTTCTCTAACATCGGGATGGACGAGTGGCCCGGGGAGGGCAATCTCTCGGTCGACCCTCTCTTTCTCGACCCTGCCGGTCTTGACTACACCCTGGCCGCAGGGTCTCTCTGCATCGGCACAGGGAGGGAGGGCAGTGACATGGGAGCCTTCAGCTTTGAAGGCGGCGGGCCAGATCCCGAGGATGCGGTTTTCCTGCGTGCTGATGCCAATCTGGATGGAGAAGTTGACGTTTCAGATGTCATCGCGACGCTCGATTACCTCTTCCGCGGCGGACCTGGACCCGACTGCCTCGATGTGATGGATGCCAACGATGATGGACAGCCGGATGTTTCCGATGCCGTGTTCCTGCTGCGCTATCTCTTCTCCGCCGGCGCCCCTCCGCCCGCTCCCTTCCCGGAGTCCGGGACCGACCAGACGCCCGATGGACTCTGGTGTCCTGCCGATCCGGCCAATTGATTTTCAGTTCGTTTCGGCCTTCTCTTTCAGCAGGCGGATCCCATCGAGGATTTTCTCCGCGGCCGCCTGTATCTGCTCCCGACCGGGTTTTTTCCCGGTGTCTTCAAAATGGATGGGCTCTCCCACGTAGAGTCGGCTGCGGGAGGGGCAGATGATCCCCAGCAGGATGGAGTCAAAGGCGGGAGCCCCTTTGATATAGACGGGGATCAGGGGGGCTCCGGACCAGAGGGCGAACATGGCGGCTCCCATCTTGGCGGCGTCATCGCTTTCGAGCTCTTCAGGGGTCCGAATGCCGCCCTGGGGAAACAGGCCGATACCCTTGCCTTCCTTCAGCAGCCGGAGGGCGGTGCGTGTCGCCCGCAGGTCGTTTCCATCGCGGTTGACGGGAATCGCTCCCATCGCGTTGAAGTACCAGTGCATGCCGAAGGTTTCATGGTATTCGCGTGCCATCAGGTAGTGCACCCATCTCTTGGTGAGACACCCTACAAGCATTGGATCTGTTCCGGAGGTGTGATTCGCGACGAGGATGAAGGGACCGGATTCGGGGATGGAGTCGTTCCTGGTGACTACCTTGAGCTGGTGGTAAATACGGCAGTAGATCGAGTTCAGCAGCCTTGAAACCGAGAGAAGGAAGGTGTCTTCCGGGCCGCGCAGGAAGGGGGCGAGAAGGCAGCAGATGGAGATCAGCGCGGCCGGCAGGACGATGAGTGCCACCGCGATGAGCAGGAGGATGTGGTAGGCTCCTTCATTCATGCCCAATACATTGCCTTAAAAGGGGTTCATCGGTCAATATGTCGGAGTCGCGGGGCTCTTTCTTTTGAGGCCGACCGCGGGTTGTCGTATTGATCAGCAGGTTGAGTATGCGGATTATCTCCGGATCGCAGAGAGGCAGAAAGCTCCTGGGCCCTCGTGATGCGTCGGTCCGGCCAGCTCTCGACAATATCCGTGAGGCGGTTTTTAACATCCTGTCCGTCGAGGTGGAGGGAGCTTGCGTCCTGGATCTCTTCTGCGGTGTTGGCGCCTTCGGACTCGAGGCTCTCAGCCGTGGCGCTCGACGAACCCATTTCGTCGATAATTCTTCCGGCTCGCTGGCGATCCTTGGCAGGAATATCGAGCTTCTCGGCTTTGACGCCTTTTCGAGCGTGGAGCAGGGAGATGCCTGCGGGTTTTCGTCAGCCGATGCCTCGGCCTACGACCTGGTCTTTGCCGATCCACCCTTTCCGGTGTTCAAGGAGGAGGCTGGAGCCGCGCGGGTTTTCGAGATGGTGGAGCGGGTTCTCTTCGAGGAGCCTGGACCGGAAAGAACAACCATGGTGTTTCGCCTGCCATCCTGGTTCAGGCAGGAGCCGCCTTTCAGTGTAGAGGACCGCCGTGTCTACGGTGAGTCGGCGGTGCTGTTTCTCTCATCGCCCGTGGGCATATCGGGCTCTTCGTAGGGGGGCAGGATTTCAAGGTCTGAGGTGTCGAGCTTCTCAGGACGACCAGAGGACAGGGAACTGGTCTTCTTTATCCGCAGCTTGAGTACGGCCGTGGCTTCCTTCTTCGCTATAAGATCCTGTCCTCTCAGGAGGATCCTGTAGTTCCCGGGCGCCAGGGTGTTGGGCAGCCTGTAGTCTTCCAGGAGAACGAATCCTCTCTTTCCCTCGAGAATGAGGTTTCGTTCCTCGACGCTGTAGACGAAGTTCCGCTCCTCTTCAATGACCCTCGAATCGATGATCTTCGAGGCGGCATCTACGAGCTTCCAGTCAGCGCTGAACCGTCGTGTATAGCTTTCGTTTTGCCCCTCGTAAGAGGGCTCCTCCTCGAGGCCTTTCAACTCGGCGTGGAACTGGATCTTTTCTCCCCGGTTGAAGGCGCCGCCGCCCGGGTCGTAATCTCGGAGTCCCCGGAATTTATCGATGAAGGTTACGTCCGCCAGACGGAAACCGGCCGGGGCGATGCCGCGGCGTACGGAAGGCTCCGCGCGCGGTTCCGGCGCGGCCGGGGCGCGCGCCTCCGGTTTCACAATGGTTTCGACCGGGAGGGTCTCTTCGGCGGTTTCGATCGCTGCCGGTATGGGCTCTATTTTCTTTACCGCAGCCGTTGCCTGTTCGGCCGGGGCGCTCTTTTCGCCGGCGGGCTCATTGATCCTGTTGCGGATGATGATCGGTATAATCGAAGCCAGGATGATGTCGCGCTGATCCGTGCGGCCATCGAGCTCATGTCTTGCCGCGTCGAGCAGCAGGCCCGCGAGTCCGCCACCCCTGGCCGGGGAGGGACTTGATGTCTCGGGAAGATCTGATCCGGACAGGCCGTCCGCCGCGCGGGCCGGGGCCGGACTGATTGCCGGGCGGAGTCCCGGCAGATTCCTTGAGCTGGCATAGGCTGTCGGCCCTCGCGGTTGGGCTACCGGCGGGTTCAGCGATCGGCGGCGGTCGGCGGCGGTATTTCTTTCGTCCCCATCGAGGGAGACCTCCAGGCCGCCCTGGCTGTCAGGGGAGACATTCAGATGGACCGCCACCGGGGTGCCGGACGGGGGATTGCTGATGAGGTAGCTGAGACAGAATCCCAGTGTGAACGACGTGCAGAAAAGAAGTACCCAGGTTTTCATCGGCCAGTATCCGAAACACCTTATTGAGTGATCCTCACAAGGTTTTATCGGCATAAAAGCCCCGGAAGATTGAGAAAGAATCGTCTTCAATCGGAGGAAATCTGGTCCCGGGAGCGGTATTTTCGCAGGTTTTCGACCAGCAGACTCATATCGTCGGCCAGGGGGGCGCTGAAGGTCATCTCTTCGGCGGTGGCGGGATGGGTGAAACGGATGCTGGCGGCGTGGAGCGCGTGCCGCTCTATGAGCGGGGTTTCGGACGCCGGCTTCTTTTCCCCTCTCAGCACCGAGGGGTAGATGGTCTTCTCTCTCCCGTAGAGTTTATCGCAGGCGATGGGGAGCCGGATGGAGGCGAGGTGAACGCGGATCTGGTGGGTTCGTCCGGTATGCGGGTAGCATTCGATGAAGGAATACCCCTCGTAGATTTCCTTCACCTTGAAATCAGTTTTTGCTTCCCGGCCTTCCCCCGGCGCGGTGATCACCATTTTTTTGCTGTGAGATCTGCTGCGTCCGATGGGGCCGTCGAGGGAACCCTTCTTGTTTCGGACCTCGCCCCTGGAGACCGCCAGGTAGGTTTTGCGAACTGTTCTCTGTTTGAACTGGTCGGACAGTCCCTGGTGGGCGAGGTCGTTCTTGGCGACGATCAGGACTCCGGAGGTCTCCCTGTCGAGTCGATGAACGATTCCCGGCCTCTCGACGCCGCCGATACCAGAGAGGTCATCGATCCAGTGAAGCAGGGCGTGTACAAGGGTATCCTCTTCCAGGTGAGGTCCCGGGTGAACAGTGAGGCCGGCTGGCTTGTTGATGACAGCCAGGTGGTCATCCTCGTGAAGAAATTCGATGGGGATTGCCACCGGCTCCAGCGAGATTTTTCTCGGGGGCGGCACTCCGACCCTTACCTTTGTGCCCGCAGGGATCTTGAGCGAGGCCTTGATCGGCTTACCGGGGGGCGGCTCCAGCTCGACACAGCCGGAGCTGATGAGTTTTTGCAGGTAGCTGCGGCTCTGCCCCTCCAGGTGAGCTGCGAGGAATTGGTCAAGACGGCGAGCCTCTCCCTCGTTGACCAGTTCGTGGACCTCGACAGGGTCGGCCGCCTTTTCCGCGCCCGGCGTTCCAGCCGGTTCCCGGTCTTCCTGTTCTGGACTGGTCACGGCATCTCTCGCAGAGGAAATCCTACGGGCTGCCCGGGAGGTCCGGCTATCTCCCCGCTTTGCCGGGCATCGGTCTTATTTGGAGGAAGCCTTCTTTTCGGGCACCAGCAATCGATAGGAGCGGGGCTTGCCGAGCCAGCTCTTATCAGCATCCTCGTTGACCATGGCCTGGATCTT
>CBFHWB010000148.1:0-11400 GCA_965659285.1 Planctomycetota bacterium
GCGGAGACGACGGTGGAGATGCCGGCGGAGACGCTGGCGGAGATGCTCCCCCTCCCCCTCCCGGAGATGCTGAAGACGCTGGTTGATTCGCTGAGAAGTCACGAATTGACCCCGTTCTGTTTTTTGGTTCCTGGTGCCGGGATCGCGACTGGGCCTCACCGAGGCGCCCTTTCGGGATCCAGGCACTGAACCAGTTTATTTAAAGCGGGCAGAGATTATTTCAGAGTCATGAGTCGACGTGTTGTTGTTACCGGGCTGGGGGCTTCGACCCCTATCGGAACCGGAGTCGAGAAATTCTGGCAGGGTCTGCTGGACTGCCAGAGCGGAGCCAATGTCATCGAGGCCTTCGACACCGAGGCCTTCCAGGTGCATATTGGCGCCGAGGTGAAGGACTTCGATGCGGCCGAATACCTCGGCGGGAAGGCTGCCCGAACTCTCGATCGATTTATTCAGCTGGCCATCGTCTCGGCCGATCAGTCGGTGGCGGACAGTGGGCTCGATTTCGAGAAGGAAGACGTCACCAGGGTCGGCTGCATCTGGGCATCCGGCATTGGCGGGCTTATCGAGATGGAGGCGACCCATCACGTCTATCTTGACCGGGGACCCAGGCGAATCAGTCCTTACTTCATTCCGAAGCTCATGATCAACGCGGCCTCCGGGCAGATCGCCATCCGCTTCGCGATCCAGGGGGTCAATTTCGCGGTGGCCTCGGCCTGCGCTTCCGCCCAGCATGCTCTCGGCCTGGCCTTCAGACGCATCAAGCACGGAGAGTCGGACGTCATGATCACCGGCGGCTCTGAGGCCGCGATCACTCCGCTGGGACTGGGCGGATTCTGCTCCCTGCGCGCCCTGTCGACTCGAAATGATGACCCGGCGACGGCTTCGCGGCCCTTTACCCTGGACCGGGATGGATTCCTGATGGGTGAAGGAGGCGGAGCCCTGGTCCTGGAAGAGCTCGAGCATGCCCGGGCTCGCGGCGCTGAGATCTATTGCGAGGTTCTCGGTCTCGGAATGACAGATGACGGTTATCATATTTCGGCCCCGGTGCCTGAAGGCACCAACGCTATCCGGGCCATCGATATCGCCTTGAAGGAGGCCGGCAGGAATCCGGATGAGATTCAGTACGTCAATGCCCATGGAACCTCGACTCCGCTTAACGACGTGATGGAAACCAGGGCTGTTCGGGCGGCCTTTGGTGATCATGCCGACAAGCTCATGATGAGCTCTACCAAGTCACAGATTGGCCATCTTCTGGGCGCATCAGGAGCGGCGGAGAGCGTAGCCTGCTGCCTTGCCCTGAAAAACCAGATAGTGCCTCCCACGATCAATTACGAGACCCCCGATCCTGAGTGCGACCTCGATTACGTTCCCAATGAACCCCGGGAAGCGGCTATCGACAACCTCATCACCAATTCTTTCGGATTCGGCGGCCACAACGTTACGATGGCCTTCGGGAAAATTTGAGCGGGCCGCAGGAAAGTCGAGCAGGAACAAGGACAGGGACGTGAGCAAGGTATTACTCATCGCAGATAAGATCAGTGAGGATGCGCTTGAGTTTCTCTCCGGCTGCCCTGACCTGGAGGTTGATAATCGGCCGGGGCTTCCGGTCTCGGAGAAGCTGGAGGCCGTTCGCGCGGTCGATGCGCTTATTGTCCGAAGCGCCACGAAGGTGGATTCCGAGCTGCTGGAGGCCGCGGAGTCCCTGTCCCTCGTCGTGCGAGCCGGCGTCGGGGTTGACAATATCGACCTCGATGCCGCCACCCGCAAGGGCGTCGTCGTTCAGAACGTACCGGAGGGGAATACGCGTTCAGCGGCGGAGCATACCATCGCGATGATGCTGGCGCTCTCGCGTAATATTCCGGAGGCCCACCGATCGGTAAAGTCCGGCGAGTGGGACCGGAGCAGGTTCGTCGGTGTGGAGTTCCAGGGCAAGACTCTCGGGGTCATCGGTTTCGGAAAAATCGGCCGTCATGTGGCGCATATGGGTTCCGGCCTGGGGCTAGAGATCCTGGCCTTTGACCCGTTTCTCGCGCCGCATATGGCCGAAGAGCTTGGTGTTGAACTGGTTGCCGATCTTGGCGACCTGGCCTCCCGCTGTGATTATCTCACGGTTCATGTTCCAAAGACCGAGGGCACGAGCGCCCTGATTGGAGCCGATGTGCTGTCGCGGGCCAGGGAAGGCCTGCGGGTGGTCAACTGCGCCCGGGGCGGAATTGTCGATGAGGCGGCGCTCCTCGAGGCGATCGAGAGCGGCCGGGTAGCCGGAGCCGCCCTGGATGTCTTTGAGGAGGAGCCCCCGACGAACAGGGACCTGGTCGACCATCCGGCCGTGGTGGTGACTCCGCATCTCGGAGCATCGACTCGCGAGGCCCAGGTGAACGTCGCTGTTTCCGCCGCCCAGCTTGTCGTTGACTATCTCCAGCATGGAAAGCTTCACAGCCCGGTGAACGCGGTCTTCCTGGAGCCGGATCTGCGCGAGCGTCTCGATCCCTACGGTGAGCTTGGACGCCGCCTTGGACGTCTGCACGCCCAATTTCTCGAGGGCAATCCCAAGAGAATCATCATCAAGTATTTCGGCGATATATTCGACGAACCCCAGAGCCGCAACTTCGTCACGGCCAAGGTGCTGGCCGGTTTCCTCGGTGACCGCTGCTCGCAGCCGGTGAACCAGGTCAACGCCAGGTCGCTGGCGCGCGACCAGGGTCTCGCGGTCGAGGAGGCCAGCGAGGGCAGGAGCCGCTACTTCGCCAACATGATCCGCGTCGAACTGACCGATAGCTCCGGCGAGAGGAATCTTGGCGGCTCAATCCGCGGCCGCAAGGGAATACGCCTTGTCTCACTCGACAACTATCATTTCGATGCGGTGCTCGAGGGGCAGATGGTGATTTCCGCCAACGAGGACCGGCCTGGAATGATCGGTACGATTGGCCAGGTGCTCTCCTCTCACGAGATGAACATTTCCTCGATGTCGCTTGGCCGCGACCGCAGCGGAGGTACCGCGCTCTCGGTCATCAACCTGGATGCGCCCGAGATAGAGAAGCTCGCAGCGGTCGCCGAAGATCTCATGCAGGAGCCGGGAATCCTCTGGGCTCGTTGTCTGCAGGCGGACTGAGGGCATAAAAAAAGGGCTCAAACCTGCAAACGGAATGAGCCCGTGGAACGTGGGTTGGGGGCGATCTTGATAGGCGCCGCGCTGAATCTTTCCGGCAGTACCGGAGAGTCGCGCTCGATCGATCCGGGCTACCCCTGCGGGAGCCGCGGGCGGTCGTTTTTTCCGCGCCATCTAAGAGTAGGACGAGAATCCATAATCGTCAACTCAGCCGACCCGGACAGGGGCCGCAGTCGCCGCTTAAAGGCTGTAGCTTATTGATTTGAAGGAGGTTACAGTAATCCTATGAGTCTCCCCGGTTATGTCATCGCATGTTCCGTATATGCTGTGCTGGGTATCTGCACAGCGTGGGTATTTCGTTCTTCGAGGACGATTCGGGAACATCCCTGGTGCCAGTTCTCAGCCCTGCTGATGAGCTTCCTGGCGGCTATTCCCGCCCTTGTGGTGTCTTCGAGGGAGCTCTATATGGAGTTCCATCTCGGTTTCCAGGGGTTTCTCTTCCTGGCCAGCGCGCTCTGCCATGTTCCCGTGTGGATTTACATAGCGGTTTTTCACAGCGGCCGGCTGGCGGGTACTTTTTTTCCGGGCTTCACCGGCTCCCGGCTCACCGGGATGCCTCCAGAAGAGTTTTCTCCCATGAAGGAGTGGAAGCTGGTAGAGGAGCACCTGCGGCAGCTTGCGAACAATCCCCTCGACGCCCGGCGCCGGGAGTCTCTGGCGGATTCCTACCTGCGCCTGGGAACGCTTGATTCGGCCATTTCCGAGTATCGCAAGGCGGCCGACAGCCTTGATTCCGGGCCGGAGCAGGCGCGGCTGCTCTACAGGGCGGCCTATGTCTGTGTCGAGCGCCGGATGTCGGTGAAGAAGGCGCTGCCGCTGCTCAGGCGGCTGGTCCGCCTCTATCCCCGCAGCTACTACGCGGCCTATGCCAGGCGTATCCTGAATCGCTACGAGGCCTACGAGGCGGCCGGATTGCTGAACTCCGGAGGCACCGACTGGTGGGATGGCGGCGGAGATCCGCCAGCCTGATTCAGCCGCGCGGGTGGAACTCGGCGTGGAGCTCCTTCAGCTCTGATTTTTCGATGTGGGTGTAGAGTTCGGTGGTCTCCACGTTCACGTGTCCGAGGATCTCCTGGACGATTCGCAGGTCGGCCCGTCCTCGCAGCAGGTGGGTAGCGAGGGAGTGTCTCAGCGTATGAGGGGTGACCTTCTTGGAGATTTTCGCAAGCAGCGCGTATTTGCGTACCATGGCCGCGATCACCTCCCGGCCCAGCCGCTGTCCGCTGCGGCTGAGGAAGAGCAATTCCTCGTCATCTTCTCTCAGCAATCCGGGACGTTCCTTGAGGCGGTAGCTTTCGATGGCGTCCAGGCAGGTCTTGCTCGTGGGAACGATCCGCTCGCGGTTGCCCTTGCCCTTGCAATGAATGATTCCCTGGTCGGAACGCACATCCTGCAACCGCAGCCCGCAGGCTTCCGATACCCGCAGTCCCGAGGCGTAGAGGAGCTCGATCATGGCGCGGTCTCGTAAAGAATAGCGTGAAGGGTGCTCAACAACGGCGTCCATCAGCCGGGTGACCTCGTCTTCACCCAGGACATCAGGCAGGTATTTTCCCTTGCGGGGGGTCTCGATATGGCGTGCCGGGTTTTCCTCGAGGATTTCCTCCCTTAGCAGGAACTTGAGGAAGGAGCGCACGGCCGCGAGGCTGCGTTGGATGCTCGAATCACCTCGTCCTCGCTGGCGCTCGGCAATGAGAAAATCAACGACGTCCTGCTCCGTTGGCAGATCCTCACCGATTCCAGCGAGAAAGCGTCCGCAGTCCCTCCTGTAGGCATCGAGTGTATGCCAGGACATCCCGCGCTCGATTTCGAGGTAGGAGATGAAGAGCTTGAGGTAGGTCTTCAATTCGCTCATGTATAAGAATACATGATTCGCCGGGAATGGACGATGGTCGCCGTACCGGTAAGGTTGGCGGGACATTTTTCGGCCGGGATGTACAACATCTGGTCACTCTTCCCTGCTCCCGCGCAGGGGCCGTCCGGCGGCCGCTCCCGGCGAATTCTCCGGGAGGTCGTTTCGAGGCTCTCCAGCCGGTTTCAGGGGGCTCTGAGTGGTGTTATAATCCTGCCTTCATACAGGCGACTGGTTTTTGACGTGCTGGTACACAATGGCTGAAACTCTTAAAACCCGGCTTGGCTCCCTCGAGCTGAAGAACCCGATTCTCAGCGCCTCGGGTACCTTCGGTTATGGGAAGGAGGTCGAGTCTTTTGTCGACCCATCGGTTTATGGAGGGATTGTAGGCAAGAGCATCTCGCTCGAACCCCGCAAGGGCAATCCCCTGCCGCGCACCTGGGAGACGGCCTCGGGAATGCTGAATTCCATTGGTCTGCAGAATCCCGGCATCGACGCCTTTATCTCCGACCCCTCCTACCTGCCTCGAATGAGCGCCTACGATACCCGGGTGGTGGTCAACCTTGTCGGGGATACCGTCGATGAGTACGTCGAGATGGCCAGGCGGCTCGATTCAGAGTCCGCAGTGGACGCCCTTGAGCTGAATATCTCCTGTCCGAATTGTCCCCTCGGCGGCATGGAGTTCGGTATCGATCCCGAGGCGACCCGCCGGCTGGTCGAGGCGGTCAGGGAAAACTTCAGCCGGACGATCATCGCCAAGCTCACGCCCAATGTGACCGATGTGGTTCCCATCGCCCAGGCCGCGGAGGCCGGCGGGGCGGATGCTCTTTCGCTGGTCAATACCTACGTCGGGATGGCGGTCGAGTGGAGGGAGCGGCGGCCCCGTCTTGGCGGCATCACCGGAGGGCTTTCGGGACCGGCCATCAAGCCGCTGGCTTTGCGGCTGGTGTGGCTGGCGGCCCAGAATTGCGAGATACCGATCATCGGTATCGGCGGAATTATGAACACCGATGATGTTCTCGAGTTTATAGTCGCTGGCGCGAGCGCCGTACAGATCGGTACGGTTCAGTTTATTCGGCCGCGTATCGCCCTGGAAATAATCGATGGGCTCGGCGAAGCCCTTCGGGAGATGGGCGCAGGCTCCATCGGGGAACTGGTCGGAACGCTCGAGACGGACCGGGATGCCATCACGGTTCGACAGGCGGATGAAGATGGCGGTGAAGAGGCTCCGGCCGGCGAATAAGACCATGATCAATTTCATCAATAAGATCCTTAACAAGATATTCGGCTCCAGCGGTGACCGGGTAAAGAAAGAGCTGCAGCCCGTCGTCGATGAGGTCAACAGTTTTGAGGAGTCGACGCGGGCGCTTGACGATGAGGCCCTGGCAGGCAAGACGGAGGAGTTCCGCTCTCGCCTTGCCCAGGGAGAGACGCTTGATGATCTCCTGCCGGAGTCTTTCGCGGTCTGTCGGGAGGCATCCCGCCGGGTTCTGCGGACGGTCACAGGTATTAAGATGCGCCATTTTGATGTGCAGATCATGGGAGGGGTGGCTCTGCACAGGGGGCGGATCGCCGAGATGTCGACCGGTGAAGGAAAAACTCTCGTGGCGACCCTGGCCTGCTACCTGAACGCCCTGGAGAAAAAAGGCGTACACGTGGTGACCGTCAACGACTACCTGGCCCAGCGGGACCGGGACTGGATGGCGCCGTTGTTTGAATTTCTCGGCATGAGCAGCGGCGCGATCCAGGGCGAGATGGACAGCGCCGAAAGGCTCGAGATGTATGCCTGTGACATTACCTACGGCACGAACAACGAGTTCGGCTTTGACTATCTTCGTGACAATATGAAGATCGACCTCGAACAGCAGGTGCAGGGCCGCGGCCGGAATTTTGCCATTGTCGACGAGGTCGACAGTATTCTCGTTGACGAGGCCCGGACTCCGCTGATCATCTCCGGTCCGGCGGAGAAATCGACCGACAAGTACCACGTTGCCGACCGTGTGGCCAAGCGGCTGGTGAAGGGGCAGGATTTCGAGCTCAAGGAAAAGGAACGCTCCATCGTTTTCACCGAGGCCGGGATCGAGAAGGCCGAGGGACTGGTGGGAGTGAAGAGCTTCTATGTCGGCAAGGACATGGAGTGGCCCCACCTGCTGGAACAGTCGCTCAAGGCCCATCATGTTTACCATAAGGATGATCACTATCTCATCGACAATGGAGAGGTGAAGATCATCGATGAGTTTACCGGCCGCGCCCTGGAGGGGAGAACCTGGAGCGAGGGTCTTCACCAGGCCGTTGAGGCGAAGGAGGGGCTGCAGATTCGCCGTGAGAACCAGACGCTGGCTACCATCACCCTGCAGAACTATTTCAAGCTCTATTCGAAGCTTGCAGGGATGACCGGTACCGCCCTCACCGAGGCGGTCGAGTTCGATAGCATCTACAAGTTGTCCGTGGCTCCTATCCCGACCAACAAGCCGCTGATTCGAGATGATATGCCGGACGTGGTTTACATGACCGCGCGCGAAAAATACTACGCGATCGTCGATGAGATCGTTCGCGTCAATGAGCAGGGACGACCTGTCCTTGTGGGTACGACTTCCGTCGAGAAGTCGGAGTTGCTCAGCGGCCTGCTCAAGCGCCGCGGCGTCAAGCACTATGTGCTCAACGCCAAGCACCATGATCGTGAGGCGGATATCGTCGCCGACGCAGGCCAGGCCGGCCGGGTGACGCTCTCGACCAATATGGCCGGCCGCGGAACGGATATCGTTCTGGGGGAAGGAGTTGTCGACAAAGGCGGGCTGCACGTCATCGGTACCGAACGGCATGAGTCACGGCGGATTGACAACCAGCTCCGCGGACGTTGCGCCCGCCAGGGCGACCCCGGCTCCTCGATCTTCTTCCTCTCTCTCGAGGATGATCTGATGCGCCGCTTTGCCGGTGAGCGGGTCCAGTCCATGCTCAAGAAGATCGGCATGAAGGAAGGAGAGGAGATCTCCCACCCCTGGGTGAGTAAGTCCATCGCCAAGGCCCAGAAGAAGGTCGAGGCTTATCACTTCGACATTCGCAAGAACCTGCTTGAATACGATGGCGTGATGAACGAGCAGCGCACCATTGTCTACGACCAGCGCCAGTCCATTCTCGAGGGCGAGGGGCTCTCCATGATGGTGCGGGGCATGATGGAGAAGGTCTGTTCGCTGCAGGTTCCCAGGTATCTTTCGCAGGAGGCGATCGAGGAATCGGTGGAGGCGGATGGAGAGGTCATCGAGGCTTACGATCCGCTGGCCGAGCTCGATACCTGGGCCAGTTCGGCCTACGGGATCGATGGGGATTTCCAGCTCGATGTCGGCAAGAGCCAGGCTGACCATGTCGGGGTGTTCAGCGACAGGATCATGGAAGCCTACCAGGAGCGCTACGCCGAGCGCGCCTCCGCCAACGGCGAAGAAAACATGCAGCGGGCGGAACGTTTTATCCTGCTCATGGAGCTCGATGACAAGTGGAAGGATCATCTTCATGCCATGGATACCCTTCGTCACGCGATCGGGTTGCGGGGATACGCGCAGATCGATCCCAAGATAGCCTACAAGCGTGAGGGCTATGAGATGTTCAGCGAGATGCTCGATCGTTTCAGAGCTTCAGTTACCCAGCTTGTCCTGCGTGTCCAGGTAGGCAAGGAAGATGAGCAGGAGCTCGACAGCGGGCTCGATGATGCCGAATTCCAGCACAGCGGTCTGGCGCCGGGAACGCAGCCCGAGTCTCCCATGCAGGAGGCGAGCGACCCATCGGCCCAGGCTCCCGTCAAGACGATCGTTAACAAGGCGCCCAAGGTGGGACGCAACGATCCCTGTCTCTGCGGAAGCGGCAAGAAGTTCAAGAAATGCTGCGGCCGGGGCTCCTGAGCTTCCGCCTGGCTGGCGGAGCCTGGAGCAGGAGGTTCTGACTGATGTTACGCTTCAAGACGCTGCCGCTCAGCTGGCTCTGCGACCTTCTCTACCTCTTGTTTTCTCCTGTGGTCGTCATCGGCTGGCTGATCCTGTCGCGGTTCATGACCAGGGACAAATACCGGCGAGGTTTTTTTCAGAAGCTGGGCTCGGTCGAGCGGCGCGAGGGAGAATCCCGTTCCCTGTGGGTCCACGCGGTGTCCGTAGGCGAGGTGCTGACAGCGGCGCCGCTTGTCGAGGCGCTTGGCGTCGCCTTCGACGGCTGGGATGTCTCCATGTCGGTATCGACTCCCACGGGCTTTGATACCGCGCGTAAGCGGCTGCCGGGAACGAAGGTGTTTTACGCTCCCTTCGATCTGTCTCCCCTGGTGGCCCGCACCTTCAGTCGGCGTCGGCCTGACGCTCTCGTTCTGCTCGAGCTGGAGGTCTGGCCCAATTTCCTGCTCGAGGCCGGGAGGCGGGGAGTTCCAGTCCTGATCGCCAATGGCCGACTCAGCGGGGGCTCCTCCGACCGCTACAGCCGCACCGGCTTCCTGGGCCGCTGGCTTTTTTCCATGGTCGACAGGGTGGCCGCCCAGAATGAGGCTTACGCGGATCGCTTCAAGGAGCTGGGAGTCAAGCCCGGACGGATCGAGGTGCTTGGTAACCTGAAGCACGACCGGGAGGCCGGCGTGAGCGCAGCCGATGCGGCCGAACTGCGCGCAGGGCTGGGCTGGAGCAAGGGGGAGCTTGTGATGGTCGGCGGCTGTACGCATCCGGGAGAGGAATTGATTCTGCTGGGCATTCTCTCGCGGCTCCAGGGAGAGCATCCGGGCCTTCGTCTCGTGCTGGCTCCGCGCCACGTCGAGCGCCTGGCCGCCGAGAAGCCCGCCGGCTGGATCCCGCCGGATGGCACCGAGCGCTCCTTTACCATGTGGAGCGACTGGCAGGCCGGAGCCGGTGAGGCTCTCGGAGATTCCGTCCTGGTGGTGGACACGGTGGGGGATCTCGAGAGGATCTACTCCCTCGCCGACCTGGCGGTAGTCGGCGGCAGCTTCGTTCCCCATGGAGGGCACAATGTTCTCGAACCCGCCGGCCTCTCGCGGGCCGTTCTCTTCGGGCCGCATACGGCGAATTTTGAGGACGAGGTCTCCCTCCTGCTTGCGGGTCGAGGTGGAATCCTGGCTCGGGATCCGGAAGAGCTCGAGAAGGCGCTCGCCGAGCTTCTCGGGAATGCCGAAGAACGCGAGAAGATGGGGCAAAGGGCCGGAGAGACCTTCTCAGGCCTCTCGGGCGCTGTCGAGCGCCATGTCGAGTGGATTGAGCGGGCTTTGTCTCTTTCCAAGCCGAGCGCTACTTGATAGAATCCGCCGTTTATCGAATCAACCAGACGGTGCGGCATCGGTCCCCCAGCCCAGCTTGCCCCGGTAAAACAGGCGTTTAACCAGAGAAACAGAACATGGCAGAAAGATCTCTTTTTACCTCCGAATCGGTGACCATGGGGCACCCCGACAAGGTCTCAGACCAGATCTCGGATGCGATCCTCGATGACCTGCTGGGCCAGGATCCCAATTCCCGCGTGGCGGTCGAGACCCTGGTTACTACCGGCCTGGCGTTGATCGCGGGAGAGATAACCACCCAGGGCTATTGTGATTTTGACAAGGTGGCGCGCCAGACGATCGAGGAGATTGGCTATACAAATCCCGATATGGGCTTCCACTACGAAGATGTCGCGGTGCTTTCCGCCATTCACGGACAGTCCGGAGATATCGCCCAGGGCGTTGACGAAGGCAAGGGGCTCCACAGCGACCAGGGAGCCGGAGACCAGGGGATGATGTTCGGTTTCGCCTGCAACGAGACTCCGGAGCACATGCCTCTGCCCATCCTGCTCGCTCGCAAGCTTGTCGATGAGCTCGCCAACGCGCGCGAGACCAGCGAGATGTATTTTCTCAGGCCGGATGGTAAGTCACAGGTCACCGTTGAGTATGTAGATGGCGCGCCCGCCCGGGTGGACACGGTCGTCATCTCGACCCAGCACACTCCCGAGGCTGACCTGGAGAAGGATATCAAGCCGAAGATCATCGATGAGCTCATCCGCAAGGTGGTGCCTGGAGAGCTTCTCGATGAGAAGACCATCTTCCACGTCAATCCGACCGGCAACTTCGTCAAGGGAGGCCCTGCCGCAGATACGGGTCTGACTGGACGCAAGATCATCGTCGATACCTACGGAGGTCGAGGCCGTCACGGCGGCGGCGCCTTCAGCGGCAAGGATCCGAGCAAGGTCGACCGCAGCGCCGCCTACATGACGCGCTATATCGCCAAGAATATCGTCGCCGCCGGACTGGCGGATATCTGTGAGGTGCAGCTCTCCTACGCCATTGGCGTCGCCGAGCCCTGCTCGGTGCTTATCGACACCGAGGGTACCGGCAAGGTTGCCGACGATGAGCTCGGCAAGCTGGTTCGCCAGC
>CBFHWB010000149.1:0-10799 GCA_965659285.1 Planctomycetota bacterium
CCCTGCGCCGCTTCATCCGAGACAGGACCGGCAAGAGCGCTGCGCACAAGAGCCTTCACATCCGATGCCTGGAGAGGTCGATCGAGAACGCCGCAGGCGATAACATCTCGCGCCTGGTCGCTCAACTCCTCGCCCGGCTCACGAATAAAGATAACAGGGATCTCACCATCACCATGGGCCATGCGCTCGGACAGCAGTTGTCCTCCATCACCCCAGAGACAGAGGTCGCTGACCACCAGCCTGACAGGCTGCCGCCGGAGCTCATCGAGAACAGAATACCGATTGCGGATGTGCAGAACGCCATCATCAAGCTCTCTGCAGATTCCATCCAGGAGGCTGCGATCGTCGGCACTGCTCAGGGCCAGGAGGATCTTGCCTTCTGCCGCAAGCTCCTCGGCGGGAAGTCGCTCCTCGACATCGGCGGCAAGGCCCGGCCCCGCCGCGCCGGAAACAATATTGTCGAGAACCTGGCCGAGTATTTCCAGTTCCTCTTCCGTCAGGGTCTCTTCAGGTTTCTCGCTCTCGCTCAACTTCTTCTCACTCCTGCTCCTCAGGTGAACCGCTATCCGCCGTCTTACCATCCTGCCTTGAACTATTCGAACTCACGATCTCCTCGATAAGCTCTTTCACTCTTTTACGGGTCGAGTCCAACCCCTCATCAGGCCAGCCCTCACTGAGTATTTTTGCGACGACCTTCCCCGCGATTTCTTCCTGGAGTGGATCCTTCCGGGCAAGCTCCTCCGCCAGGCGCCTCATAACCAGCTCTTCAAGCAGCCCCGCCGCCGGGGACGCTGGCAAACCGACAGGCTCTCCATTGCGCGAATCGGCCACACCGGATACGGGAACATTCTTCTTGTTGATCCGCTGGATCAGATCCTGGGCCTTGACCGGATTGCGCAGGCGAGTGAGGCCTTCACCCCGGTCCCATGAATCAGTATCGAGAATCACGATGACGGTCTCGCCGATCTCGATGACGTCATCGTACTCGAGATCCGCCTTTTCAATCCGGCTGCCGTTGACAAAGGTCCCGTTCTGGCTCTTGAGATCAACCAGGCTGAAGCCGGACTCCATTGGAATAATGCTGCAGTGCTTGCGTGAAAGGATCCTGTCCCGGATAGGAACATCCACCCTCTTCGACCGCCCTACGATGATGGCGTGTTCCGGCAGATCCAGGCCGCGTACGCAATCATCGAATATCATCAACCGCGCCATACTATCTCCTCAATTGCGAAGCATTCTACCGCAGGCGTACCCGTAGAAAAAGGTCAGGAACATCAGAGGGCTAAAAATTTGCAGCCGGGAATCGGCGTAAATACGGCCCTCTTTCATCAGGGACTGATAAAGCCTTGACTTGATTCATCCCGAAATATAAAACCTCTGCGTCGATGCGTCAGTGGAGAGACCATCCGTTGCTGTGGCCGTCCTGCCCCCTCACGGTCATGATCAAGGTGAAGAGAAAAGAAGAAAAAATGAAGAAGTGCCAGAGGTGTGGAACTCCATGGCTGGGATACGGTGCCCAGCCGCGGTTGAGAGAGGTTTGCGAAGGGTGCGGCAAGACCCTTCACTGCTGCAATAATTGCCATCATTTCGACCATGAGTTGTCCCGCCAATGCACCCTCGATGGCACCTTCTGGGAGGGCTCGCGCGAAGCGCAGAACTATTGCGAAGGTTTCGCCATGACCGACTCGGCACGGAAAGAGGCCGAGGAAAAGGCGAAGGCAAATGAAACCGCCTTCCACTCACTCTTCGAATAATAAAAATACGCGCCCCAGGGCGCTCCGGGTTCTCAAGAGCCTACGGTTTTATTGAGCTTCAGGTTCTTGAGAATCCCGGTTTTTTTCAGTCCCCGGCGGGTCGCTGTCACAGGCTCGCCTCACCCTCTTCTCTTTGAAAAAGATATCCTTAATGTCGCGCAGCGAGTAGCCGCTGCTGCTGAGTCCCTGGATTCGTTCAACCAGGTGAACTACTCGCGGGTGATAAAGACGTTGCCCTCCCTCTGTCTGTCCCGCCTCCTCGATCAGCCCCTGGGTGACGTACCTGTAGAGCACCTGGTGTGAGATCCCCGCCTGCTTGAGAACATCTCCCGCCCTGAGATAATTTTCACTGCTTTTGCTCATAGCCCGGCCGACTTCCCTCGCTTTCAAAACCACCTCAGATTATATGTTCCCCACGCGAACTTGACAATCAGGGGGGAAAAAGGGGAAAGTCTCCTCCCGGAAGTTGCTGAAGAAAGTCCGCGTTCCCGCCTGGAGTCCTGCAGATGGAAGACGATACCCCATTCCCCTCGATCGAGATCTTCGAGGTTCTCACCTCGACCCTCGACAGCATCCACCAGGCGGCTGCTGAAGGGGCGCCTGAGTGGACCACCCACATCGCTCGTGAACAGACACAGGGAAGAGGGCAGCAGGCGAGACCCTGGTGGAGCCCCTCAGGGGCTGGGCTCTGGATGTCGACCCTGCTGCGTCCCGGCACCTCGCGAAAAACCTGGGGCGGCATAGCCCTGGTGGCGGGAGCCGCGACGCGGTCCGCGTTGGAGTCGCTGGGGGTCAAGGCCGTAGAGCTTCGCTGGCCCAATGATCTCTATGTCGACTCCCGTAAGCTGGGCGGCATCCTGGCGGAATCACGGTCCCTGTCAACCGGAGCGTGGATCTCCCTTGGAATCGGCATCAATATCGACCTGGAAAGCGGTGAACTGCGCAAAGAGGCTCCTGGAGGCCTCAGCGATACGATTATCTGCCTCCGTGAGGCCGGCCCTCCCTCCGAATCGGAGCCTGAAATCATCGCGCTGAGCATCCTTGAGGAGCTCAGAAGTCTCTATAAACGCTTCCAGCGGGGTGAAGCGCTCGCTGAGCTCCTTGGCGAGAGCCTGTGCCTTGAGGGAAGAAAGGTCAGCGTAGAGCGAAGCGGAGAGGTTGCGCTTCTGGGGACCGCAACAGGCCTCGGAAACAACGGTGAACTCCTGGTGACGGATGAAGAGGGGAACATCCATCAGATTGTCACAGCCGGGGTTTCCTGGGATGTCTGAGAAAATTTCCGAAAACCGGAAATAGCAGGTCGGCCTTATTTCGCAGCTGTGCGTTTCAGGTCGAAGATCCCGCGGTCGTACTCCGAGATGTAGGTGCTCTTATAATCGTCTCCGACACATTTCCCCTCGAAGCTGTACTTGCCGAAAAGGCCCAGGTCAGCGGAGCCGTCAACCTGGAGAGTCTCTCCCTTCCTCTGCACCTTGACCTCATCGAGGGTGTACTGGTAAGGAATCGGCAGAGCCTTGGGACCATAGAGCGCGTGATAGCGAATGCTGTATTGAGAATCACTCTTGCGGGTAACGATGGCTCGAAGGTCACCATTGTGTCCGTTTTTACTGCTGCGCCACTCGCCCTTCCAGCAACCGTCAAATCCATCAAGCGGCATGGTATGAAGCCGCCTGTCCCACTCCGCTTCAAAATTTGAGCAGGCGCTCAAGCCCAGGCAGGACAGCAGACCGAGTAAGAATAACGCTCTTTTCATGATAGGTACCTTTCCTGCGTGACTCATGGGAGAAGGGCGAGGCCCACGGCTCCAGGTCAACTCATCTCCCGACGACCCTCGAAAGCATCTGAAACTATATTCTTGCCAACATGTTCGAAGTGGCTTCCGCTCGGCATGCCGCGGGCGATACGGGTTACACGAAGATCTTTGAATTCTGAAAACGACTCGCGAAGGTAAAGAGCTGTCCCCTCACCTTCAAAACTTGGATTCGTGGCGATGATGACCTCGGAGACTCCCCCTCCCCTGACTCGCTCCAGGAGCCCCTCCACCGTCAGATCCTCAGGCTCAATGCCGTCAAGAGGAGCCAGCGCTCCCAGAAGTACATGGTAGATCCCATCGTAAGACCCCGACTTCTCGATAGCGTAAAGATCCCGGGCCTGCTCAACGATACAGATCTTGCTTGCATCTCTCGCCGTATCGGAACAGATCGAACACAGCTCTCCCTCGGCAAAATTGAAGCAACTCCTGCAATAGGTTACCGTCTCCTTGACATCCCGTATGGCATCGGCCATTTCCAGGGCATCGTCACGGGGCAGACGCAGGATGTGATGAGCCAGCCTCTCCGCCGTCTTGCTGCCAATACCCGGCAGCCTCTGCAACTCCTTCACCAGCTTATCCAGCGCCGGGCTCTTGAAATCCATTCTTCCTCACACTCCTGTTCAACTCAGAACATCCCGGGAAAGCCCCCTGCGAGGCCGCCCGTGGCACTGTCCATCTCTTCATTCATCATTTCCTTGGACTTGCCAACAGCCTGGTTGATCGCCGCGATCAGCAGGTCCTCGAACATTTCCAGATCCACCTGTCCATCATCTCCAGCCTGCAGAACACCCGGATCGATGGAAATTTTCACGATCTCCTGCTGGCCGTTGACGGTAACAGAAACAAGCCCCCCTCCGGACTGCTCCTCGATGTACCGGTTCTTCAGGTCATCATTGACCCGCTCCATATCTTTCTTCATTTTCGAGACCTGCTTGAGCAGGTCTCCCATACCCTTCTGGTTCATCTTTTTATTCCTGCTATCTTTTCAGCGTGGAAATCAGTTCACCTTGCGGCCATTGAAAATTTCGAGGGTCTTACTCACCTCAGAATCTTCCTCAGCATCCTGCTCCGCATTTTTCGGCAGGTCGGAAACCTCGTGAACGGCCTTTTCTTTACCGCCGGAAACTTTGCGACCGGTCTTTTCTTCTCCCTCGGAAACTTCCGAAGGACCAGCTTCCGCCCTGCAGATACGAACACCCCAGGAGGCTCCCGTCAGTTCCAGAACAACCTGCTGAATTTCTTTGATGTATTCAGGCTGCTGCAGTTGGTTAAAGCCCAGGGGGTTCTGAACAAGGATGCAGAACTCGCCGGGCTGCCCGGATGGTTCCAGGCGAGCGTCTTCAAGAAAGGCCGAGACGAGACCGCTCCTCTTTCCAAGGGTGCCGACAAGCTCGTTCCACAGATCGGAAAGCTTCTTGTAATCCGGCTCGGTGGAAGTCTGTCGAGGTTCAGCCCGCGGCGGCTCGGCGACCGCTACAGCGGTATCTTCCTGCCGCTCCTCCCGTTGCCTGGCCTGCGGCCCTCCTCCTCCACCGCCGGGCGACGCCGGACGCGGCGCGGCCTCGGACCGCGGGAAGCCCTGGGCCTGTGGCAATCCTCCAGAGGCGACCTCGCCGCCGGAAGTCTGTCCAGTTCCGGAAACCTGCCCGATTCTCTGTTCCATCTGTTTCAGTTCCCCCAGCGCCTTATCCAGCGCTCGCGGATCTTCCAACCGGGCAAGCTTCACCAGGGCAACCTCGACAGCAATGCCTGGATAGGCTGAAGATCTCAACTGGCTGGCTGTCCCGAGAAGAATCTGCAGGCAACCGATCATCCTGTCAACCTCGCCGCCCGCGACATCCTCCTCGCCCCCCTTGAGACAGTTCACGAGCTCCTCATGCAGGCGCTCGATGACCTGCTCTAACAGCACGGCTGGGTCAGCGCCTGCCTGGAAGCAGGCCCGCACAGACCCCAGCGCGGACGCGGCATCCCGGCCGATCAGGGCCGCCAGGAGCTCGTCGAGGCTGCTGGTCGACACCCGTCCCGTGAGCTTGTCGAGTCCATCCTCTGTGAGCTCTCCCTCGCAATAGGTCATCAACTGGTCGAGCAGCGTCTGGGAATCTCTCATCCCCCCTCGGGAATAGCGGGCGATCTTGCCAAGCAACTCCTTGCCGGCCTTGCGCTTCTCAGCCTTGCAGATCTGGGCAAGACGCTTGACCGTATCCTCTTCCGTGATCGGCTTGAAATCAAACCGCTGACAACGCGAGAGAACCGTATCGGGAATCTTGTGAGGTTCGGTGGTGGCGAAGATGAACTTGACGTGCAACGGAGGCTCCTCGAGAGTCTTCAAGAGCGCGTTGAAAGCCTCACGGGTCAGCATATGAACCTCATCAATGAGGTAGACCTTGTAATCTCCACGCGAAGCCGGCCGGTTGACCCCTTCGATAATCGCCCGGATGTCATCGATGCCGCGATGGGATGCGCCATCGAGCTCGATTACATCGATGTCCTGGCCGGAATGAATCGCCTCGCAGACACCGCATTTGTCGCAAGGACTTGCCCGCTCCTCTTCTGGCCGGTCACCGTCGCTGGCCGCAGGACAGTTGATCGCCTTGGAAAAGATTCGCGCCATCGAGGTCTTGCCCACCCCCCTGGGACCGGCGAAGAGATAGGCGTGAGCCATTCGGTCCTGGAGAATCCCGCCGCGGAGAGTCCGGGCGACGGATTCCTGGCCAACCACCTCTTCGAATTTCCTCGGCCGGTACCGGCGAGCGATGACTTCGTATTTCATCCACGTCCTCAACTACAGGCACGGCGCAAGCGCCGCAGAGACAGCCTCGATGCTCAGGTCGAAAAAAGGATTCTAACCGACAGGGGAATATCGTGCAGACGAAAAACCTGCGTCCCGGCGAGAGGAAAAAGAGTGAGGGCACATAAGGAAATCCCAGGTGGGCTGCTTCCGTTAGGATCTGACCCGTTATCCGAGCACCTTATTGCCCTCATAAATCCAGGCGACCTCTTCGGCAACCCGGACCGGCATTCTATCGACAGAGAGAAAAGACCACAAGCGCCGAACGAAGATGGATACAGCGTGTTGACAGCAAGCATGCTGGAGAAGCATCATCTTCATCCTTGCTGAAACTGAACGAGAAGCTCATCAGCCCACCATCACTTTTTCACGGAAACCGAGACATGACCAATCGAACCATCTGCCTGCTTGTCTTCTGCTCCGGATTTTCAGCCCTGCAGGGTTGCCTCTCCAGTTCAACGGGTTTCGAAAGCATCCGCATCTTCCTCGACAGCAACGCTGACGCGATCGTCCTTGAGGGAGAGGCCGGCTCGAAGCTGCTCGTCAGCCCACGCCTGCAGGGGAGAATCATGACAGCCAAGGTCGGCAGCGTCGAGTCGACCGGCCTGGTACCGCAGAAGACCATCTCCGAGGGAGAGACCCATGAGCACTTCAACAACTTCGGAGGAATCGACCGCTTCTGGATCGGCCCCGAGGCGGGACAATACGGCGTCTATTTTCCCAAGGGCGCAAAAGAGCTGACCCGGGATAACTGGCAGGTTCCAGCCTCCTTTGACAAAGGCTCCTTCGAGGTAATAGAAAAAACCGAGCAAAAAATTCAGCTCCGCAAGAAGATCGACGTAACCAATCTCCTCGGCGTGGAGTTTGAGACCATGGTCAACCGGGAAATCGGCCTCATCCCTTCGACCTCCCTTGGCGCCGAGTTGGGGATTGAACTCCCTGCTGGAGTCAGCTACGTCGGCTGCTACTCCGACAACCAGCTCACCAATACTGGAAACGACTGGGATCCCAAATCCGGCCTGATCGGGATCTGGATCCTCGGAATGTTCAACGCCTCAGACCAGTCAGCGGTTATCGCTCCCTTCAAATCAGCCGGAGACGGCAAGCCCCCCTATAATGACGCCTACTTCGGCAAGGTAGAAGAGAACCGCCTGAGGGTCATTGGCCAATCAGTCATCTTCCGCGGCGACGCACGAAAGGTCGGAAAGTTCGGTGTCAGCCAGGAGCGTACCACGGGCCTCGCGGGCTCTTTTGATTTCGGCCGCAACCTGCTCACGGTGGTTCGTTTCAGCGTACCCCAGACCATGGAGCGCTATGGCAATTCCACCTGGCACGTAACCCAGGAGGATCCCTACTCAGGCGATGCCTTCCAGAGCTACAACAACGGAGACGGCGAGAACCCAGGCGGGGTGGCTGCGGATGCCTTCTTCGAACTCGAGAGTGCCTCGCCGGTCAGGCCGCTGCGTAAGGGAGAGAGCGTCAGCCACCGTCACGCCACCTACCATTTCCAGGGTTCCAGGGAAGAGCTCAACAAGCTGGCCTCGAAAATCCTGGACGTAAGCCTCGACAAGGTCCAGGCAGCCATGTGGCCGACCGGCTCCTGAAACCGGCTAACTGAAACCCGAACCAGAACATCCGGAGTAAATAAGATGAGTGATCGCTTCAATCTTTCAGGGCAGGCCGCCCTCGTAACAGGAGGGGCCAGCGGAATCGGCAAGGCGATCGCGCAGGCGATCGTCGAGGCCGGCGGCAGGGTCTGGATCGGCTCACGCACGGCCGAAAAGGTCGAGTCGGCCATTTCCGAGTTGAGAGAGATTACCGGCGCCGCTGAAGGTGATGTCCTCGGGGCCAGCCTCGATGTGACCGACGACCAGAGCGTAGAGAAAACCACCGCGGACACCCTGGACGCCTTCGGCCGCGTAGATATTCTCGTCAACTCAGCCGGGATCATCATCAAGAAGCCAACAGTTGAACTTACCCTGGAGGAATTCAATACGGTTCACGAGTCACATGTAACCGGCACCCTTCGCTGCTGCAAGGCGGTGGTCCCGGCGATGACAGAGCAGGGCGCGGGGTCTATCATCAACATCGCCTCGATCAGTTCTTTCGTCGACCTGGTGGAGGTCACCGCCTACGCCGCCGCCAAGAACGCGATCCTCGGGCTCACCCGCAGCCTGGCCAATGAATGGGCCAGGCACGGAATCCGCACCAACGCCATCGCCCCTGGCTTCATCCCGACCGACCTGAACCGTAAATTCCTCGAGGGAACCGAACGCGGACGGCGGATCATGGAGAACACCCCCATGGAGCGCTTCGGTACGGCCGATGAAATAGCCGGCGCCGCGGTCTTCCTCTCGAGCCCGGCCGCTTCCTTTGTCAACGGCCACACCCTGGTGGTCGATGGCGGCTACCTGGCCTGTGGTATAGGCGACTCCTACGCTCCGTGGGCCCGGCCGGAAGAGGAATGATCCCCGGCTGAAGTTCAGCTCTTGATCGTCCAGTCAGCCTGCCTGAGAACCGCGTTGGGCGAATTCTTCATGCGCTCGTACCAGACCGAGAGCAGGGATCCATCGGCGAACTCAACGGTACTGGGATAGCCGAGATCTCCGGAATGGCCATCGCCTGAGATCACCATGGCCGCCGACCAGGTCTTGCCCTCATCATTGCTCACCCGCGCCTGGTTGCCCAGGGGATTGCGGCGGTGCCCATAGCTCATGAGCAAGCGACCGTCGCCAAGGCGCTGCAGATGCGAGGGAAGGCCCCAGACGCCGATCGAGCGCGGTGTCGACCAGGTCTTCCCGCCATCGGTCGAGTGGCTCTGGAGGGTCTCGCCGCTGTTCTTCTTGTTGTGATTGCGTATATGAACCACGATACGGCCGCTTTCACACTCGATCGCGTTGAGCTCGTGGTAGTTGGCCTTATCGTCGCCGTCGCGAACAGGAAGATCGGTCAGGTATTCCCAGGTCTGAGCATCATCGACAGACTGCGCGAAGCCGACCTTGTCTCCCTTCCACAACTGCTTACCGGCGTAGAAGATCCTCCCATCGGAGAGCTCGATCGGACCATGCGGGCTGTTCAGGATACTGCGGTAGCGCCCCGACCATGTGATGCCTCCGTTGGTGGAGCGAATCATCCAGACTCCGAGGCTCGCCTTACGGGCCGGTCGTGAGAGCCGGTTGTGCGTCGCCAGCCATCGCTCCAGTCGTTTCTCATCCCAGGAGCCGGGCTTGGCTTCGGCCGCCGCCAGCATCGGCTCGTAGGCGTTTGAGGTGAAGGTCGTGATCAGCATGGCGCCACTGGAGGTCTCGAGGACCCCGGCATCACGATCATCGATGCCTCCGTCCATCACCACCCGCGGATAACTCCAGCTCAGGCCGCTATCATCCGAGCGCATCAGTTCGACACGTCCGAAGGGACAGACGTGGCCCTCCCTGCCCCCGGAACACACCAGCAGCAGTTGACCACTGACCCGGGCGGCAAGCGTCGGCCAGCCATGGTAGCGACCGGGGTTCTGCGAGATAACGCGCCTCTCGCTGACCTCGGCCTTCACGGCGGCCCAGGAGGCCTGGCCCGATACGAGGATCGCAGTGCCGGCAAATGCCGTGGATTTCAGAAACTTTCTGCGTTCGATCCTGTCTCGGCTCATACCTGCCTCGTTAAAATGGCGGAGAGGGGGGGATTCGAACCCCCGGCGGAGTTGCCCCCGCACATGCTTTCCAAGCATGCTCCTTCGGCCGCTCGGACACCTCTCCTGTTATTTCATATCTGAACTCAAATCTGGCGGAGAGGGGGGGATTTGAACCCCCGGAACCCTTGCAGGTTCACCGGTTTTCGAAACCGGCCCGTTCGGCCACTCCGGCACCTCTCCTGGTCGAGGCGATAATCTGGCAGACAACTCAGGATGTGTCAAGAGATGAGCCGGAACCCAGTCAACTCGATTAGGCCCGCCCGCCCCGTCTGAAGACAAGAAAATAGACGACCAGACCAGCAAAAAGAAGTAGCAGTCCAACACCTGCCTCCAGCGGTTGCTCAAATCCTATGCGCCAGAGAAACCAGCCATAGAGGGAGAGGAAGAGGATCGGCGCCAGCGGGAAAAGAGGCACTCGAAAGGGACGCTCCGCGTCGGGACGGCGAAATCGAAGAACGATGGAGGCCAAGACGCTCAGGAAATAGAAGATGCTGGTGGCGAAGACCATGTACTTCGAGAGGATGCCGAAGAGGTCTTTTCCAGGGTTAAACAGGACGAACAGCCCGGCGGCGACGATGTACAGACCAGAAACCAGGAAGAGGGTAAGAAGGGCCGTCGCGGGCGTCCCGTAGCGCGGATGGATCCTGGCCATCCTGCCGATGCGCGGATAGTCCTTTCCCAGCGCGAAGAGTATCCTCGGATTGGCAAGCACCACGCCATTCAGGCTGCCTATCGTACTGAACAAAATGACCAGTG
>CBFHWB010000150.1:0-10524 GCA_965659285.1 Planctomycetota bacterium
GCTCAGGGAAGCCGGCTTCGAAAAAATTGACGTGTACTGGGAAAGTACCGATCACTCAACGGGTGAAGGTAACGGAACCTTCCGGATGTCGCGCAAGGGAGACGACTCCCGAAGCTGGATTTGTTACCTTGTAGCGACCAGGTAAACCCGGCCGGGGAGCGCGAACAATGACCAGTGAAAAAAACACCGCGGAGAGAGGGAACCTGAGCCGTCGCCGGTTCCTGGAGCTGGGTGCCGGCGCAGCGGCAGGTCTTGCGCTCTCCTCCCTGCCGGCAGGAGACCTCTTCACCGGCAAGCGCGCGGGCTCCAGAGCCCGCTCCGTAATCCTGGTCAACAACTACGGCGGCCCCAGCCACCTGGACCTCTTTGACATGAAACCGGAGGCTCCGCTCGAAATCCGCGGGCCCTTTCGCCCAGTCCGAACGCGAAGCGCGGAGTTCGAGCTCTCCGAATTGCTCCCACTGCATGGCGGGATTGCCGACCGATTCTCCCTGGTCAGAACCTGCAACCACGCCCTCGACGCTCTGCATGAAACGGCCTCCTGCTTGATCCAGACAGGAAGGCCGCCCGCGGCGGAGAATCCAGCGCCCCATCCGGGAGTCGTGACAAGCATCCTCCGGGGCGAGAACGATGGGGAAGCCTCCAACTTCCTGCTGGGAGCGGCAGGGAACAAGCCTGCCTCCACCCTGGCGGAGCACGAGCCGGTAGTCTTGTCTCCGCATGCTTTACGACTCAGCCAGGCCGAGCGAGAGAGGTTCGGCCTGAGCCCTGTCGGAGACAACCTGCTTGCGGCGCGAAAGCTCGTTGAAAACGGAGCCCGCTTCGTAACCGTGAACACCTCGGACCGGCCCAGGGATCCTCTCGGCTGGGACATGCACGGCCGCCGGGGCTTCAGCGGCTTTGCAGAGCTCAGGGAGAGCATCGCTCCCCGCTACGACCGGGCCTACTACGCGTTGATCACCAGCCTCGAAGAACGCGGCATGCTGGATGAAACCCTGGTCTGTTGCCTGGGCGAGTTCGGCAGAAGCCCGCGGATCAATCCTCTCGGCGGGCGAGACCACTGGACCGGCTGCTGGACGGTCTACTTCGCAGGCGGTGGAGTCCAGGGAGGACGAGCCATCGGCCGAAGCGATGAGCTGGGCTCACACCCCCTGGATCGGCCGACATCTCCACGGGAAATAGCAGCGACCATCTATCACTGCCTCGGCATTCCGGAGAAAACAACTCAACGAATCCTCGGCGATGACTCTTTCCCGATGCAAGAATCCGGCGGCCAGGCAATTATGGAATTGTTCTGACCGCCGTCCGGGACAAGGCGACTGAATTCAGCAACCCGAAACAAGAAGGCTACCCCGATGAAAGCCCTGACCCTGACCATCCTGCTGGGCCTTGCCCTTACGCCGTCCCAGGACTCAAAGAAGGAAAAGAAGAAAAAGAATCCCGCCGCTCTCAGCTTCGCCGGCGCCGCAACCGAGACCTACAAGGAGGCCAGCGGGTCCAGGCTCAAGCTCTACCTCTTCACGCCCGAAGGGCATCAGGCGGGCGACAAGCGTCCGGCCATCGTCTTTTTCTTCGGCGGTGGTTGGAACGGCGGCTCTCCGAAACAATTCGAGCCCCATGCGCGCTACCTCGCCCGCCGGGGAATGGTAGCCATCGTCGCCGACTACCGGGTCAAGAGCCGCCAGAAGACCAGCCCATTCGAATGCGTCAAGGATGGGAAGTCAGCCGTCCGCTGGCTTCGGAAAAACTCCGAACGCCTGGGCATCGATCCCAGCCGCCTTGCGGCCGGAGGCGGCTCCGCCGGCGGCCATGTAGCCGCGGCCACCGGCACGGTCCCCGGGCTGGAAGAAGACGGCGAGGACACCTCCGTAAGCTCCCTGCCGAATGCCCTCGTGCTCTTCAACCCGGTATTCGACAATGGGCCGATGGGCTATGGTCACTCACGGGTAAAGGACCGCTTTCGTGAGATCTCGCCAATCCACAACCTCTCGAAAAAGACCCCTCCTACGATTGTCTTCCTCGGAACAAAAGACAAGCTGGTCCCTGTATCAACCGCGCAAAGATACAAGAACCTGATGGAGAAATCGGGCGGTCGCTGCGACCTGCATCTATACAAGGACCAGCCGCATGGATTCTTCAACGGGCCCGACCGGGGAGGGGCTTTCAACCCCTACTATCTGAAAACGGTAACCGCGATGGACAGGTTTCTCGCATCCCTGGGCTCCCTCAAGGGAGAGCCGACCATCCGGCGGCCGGATTAGTCCTGCACCTCGTTGGCAAGGGTCGTATCAGCGACAATCCGTACAACCGCCTCGACCCATGACGACTCGGCGTTCAGCGATGGTATCAGCCGAAGATCCTTGCCGCCCGCCGCGAGGAAATCATCCCGCGCGCGAAGCCCGATCTCTTCGACCGTCTCCAGGCAATCGGCCGTGAAGGCGGGAGAGAATACCGCGAGCTTCTCGACTCCCTCGCCCGGCAGTTCCTCGATGCGAAAATCGGTATAAGGCTCCAGCCAGGGCTCCCGGCCCAGCCTGGACTGGAAGCTGACCTCCCAACTCCCGGGCGAGAGCTCCAGCCCGGCGGCCAGGGAACGGGCCGTAGCATAGCAATGCGCGCTGTAACAATTACGGTTGGCCGGGCAGATCTCAGCGCAGCAGTCCGGCTTCTCGAGACAGTGATCACCACCGGCTCCATCGACACCAAGCAGCTCTCTTTCAGGCTGCCCCTTGAATACCTTCCTGACATGCCGCTGCGGAATTCCGTGGAAACTCATCAGAACCTTGTCGGGCCGCTGGTCAGCAAGGATGGGTCTCGCCACATCGCAGAAAGCGTCGATGAAGGCCGGGTGATCGTAATAGGGCGGGACCACCTTGACCGACGGTTCATCCCAGAGTCGCCGCGCCTCTATAAGAAACTTCTCTACGCCTGAGCCCCAGGCGGCGGAAGAATACTGGGGGAAGAGCGGAAAGAGAACAAGGTCATTGATCCCGCGATCTTTCAGCCCCTTGAGAACTGATCGTATCGAGGGATTCCTGTAGCGCATGGCCAACTCGACAACAGTATCTTCACCCATCAACTCCTGGACTTTTTCGGCAAGATCCAGGCTGTTAAAAAGCAGGGGCGAGCCCCTCTCTGTCCAGATTTCCCGGTAGGCCGCAGCTGATTCCGCCGGCCGTTTGCGCAGAATCACCAGGTGCAGCAGCAGGAACCTGGCAACAGGATTGATATCGAGCACCCGGGGATCGGAAAGAAATTCCTTCAGATAGTCACGAACATCTTTCACGTCCGTAGAATCAGGGGTTCCGAGATTCAACAGGACCAGGGCGCGCGCCATCGCTTCAATCTCCGTTTCCAGGGTAAAACCGAGGCGAAATTTTACATTCCGCGAACAGGCATGGGGAGCTTTTCCTTGCCTGAAAACAGGGCGAGGACAGGCTCAGTGCCCGGGCCCGAAGAAAACGGCGTTGAAGAAGAGCCTCTGCTGAAATCGGCACATGGCCCTGAAGTTCGGATCATCGGCAAAGGCTATGACATGGCCTGAACCCAGCTCCTGATAGGCCATATAGGGCTTGCCCCTCAGCATGTCCATGGAATCCGGCCAGCAGAAGCCGCTGATGAGATAATCCTCCTCGCGCGAAAAGTTGACCAGGTTTCTGCCAACATCATTCTTGAGCGGTTCCAGCATGGTGCGCCCGTTGAAGAAAAGAGGCAACCTCGGTCCAAATCCGAAGGTTCCCCAATGATGCTGAAAAGTGGTCGCCTCAAAGAAGGCGCCCGGCACCGGCGGCGGCAGCCGACCCTCAGAGCCCTTGCCGCCATCCTTCTTCTTCACATCCTTTTGCCCTGCGGCAGATTCCTCAGCCTCCCTGATCCGAACCTGCCGGCTTCCCAGCAGGCCGATCTTCTCTCCGCAAGCCCAGGCGGCGGCATCCTTCATCAACAGCAGAGTTCCTCCGGACCGAACCCATTCCTTGAGTTTCCCCACCATCTTCTCACCGGGAGCTAACGGGCTGTCGTATTTCCCATGCGGCAGGATCAGCACGTTGAAGCTCGAGAGGTCCAGCCTCCCGAGATTGCTGAAGGTCACCCGTGTAACCGGGTACCTGAGCAGCCGGTCGAAGTAAAACCAGGTGTGCCCGACGGAATAGCTCGCCGGCCTGTCGATGAGTAACAGCACCCTCGGCGGCTTGACCCACCTGACGTTCGGACCTCCCAGTTGGGCGCCCTTATCGACCAGGGCGGTGTCGGTCGGGTAGAAGACCGCTCCCTCTGTTTTAGAGAGGAGGCGCACCTTCGCATGAACGGTGGAATCGTTTTCATTGATCCGGATGACCAGGGATCCGCGGGGAAAGGGCACCCCGCCAAGAACCAGCGGCTCATCGCTGACATGGACCCGTACCCCCGCATTGAGGAGATCGCTGAGAACTCCGGGAAGTTCATCCGCATCACCTCGGACGAGGTAGGCCACCTTGGCAAGGCCACCGCCGCGAACCTCGCCGCCCTCCACCGGGTTGAACCTGTAGGCATCCTGTTCAGCGCCGAGCTTGACGGGATCACTGACGACCTTCACCTCCCCCTCGGCGGCGAGACATTCGGTCCCCCAGGCCAGGGGCAGCGACCAGGCCGTCACATCGTAGATCTCGTCATCCAGCCGGTTGAGATGACGTGTGAGTTGACGCTCAATAAAATCTTTCCCCATGTCGGTGTGCCGATCCAGGAGAGTTCGCGCCAGCCGGCCGGCCGGCTGCTCGAGAGACACATGGTAGCTGCCAATGGGAACGGCAACCTCGCCCGCGGTCCCCTCCAGCATTCTACGGGCCTGGACGAAAAGAGGCTCCCTGACTCGCTGGACCTCGATACTGTTTCTCTGCAATAGCCTCACCAGGCGCGCAGCGCGCTGCGGGCTGCCTGACTCAAGGATGAAGTAATCCCGCAGGCCGCTCTTCCTCATCAGGCTGGCGGCGTCCTCGCGAACCCTGCGATGGTCCCGGAGCAGAGCCTCCCGGTTTTCGAGCACGGACTCGAGAGTAGCTATTCCACTTACGTAGTGATTCCTCACAGCCGAGGAGTACCGCAGGAGACGCTCATCGTCCCGGGCCACCACCAGGCCTCTCACCCCCGCCTGTTCCCAGAGGATTCCAAGGGAGCCCTGCAGGGTTGGCCAGCTATCACCATAGCCCGGATAGAAGAGATCGAACATCTCGCGGGTCGAGTAGGAGAAACCGTAAAAATCAAAAACTCCTGCCTGGTATTTCCCGATGCGCTCAAACCAGTCCTTCTGCACAGGAAGAATCCACCGGTTGATCGGGTCTGTAGCCGGCGGGAAAAAATAGGAGCTGTTGCGACCCATCTCATGCGCGTCGACAAAGACCTGCGGCTGCCAGCGGGAAAAAGCCAGGGCCTTCCTGCCGGCCTCCACCTGGCTCTGAAGATACCAGTCCCGGTTGAGATCGAAGAGGTAGTGGTTGAAACGGCCGCCGGGCCAGCGTTGAGCGTGCTCGGACGCCAGGGGCTCGGGGCTCGGAGCGACACCTCGATTCTCCCTGTGAAAATTCACGAAACGGTCCCTTCCATCCGGATTCTGAAGCGGATCGATCATCACCACCAGTTTTTCGAGCAGTTCCCGGGTTTCTTTCCTCAGGTCGGCAAGAAGATGGTAGGCCGTCAGCAGGCCCGCATCCGTTCCAGATGATTCATCTCCATGAACACTGTAGCTCAGCCAGACGATGGCGGGATGCTCCTTGAACAGCTTGTCCACCTCGGCCTCGGTGCCGCGGCGTGGATCGCTCAACAGGAGGTTGTTTTCGCGAATCTCTTCGAGCCTCGCGATATTGGCGGCAGATGAGATGGCCAGGTAATAGAGCGGCCGCCCCTCGTAGCTGGTGCCGTATTTCTTGAGACTGGAGCGGAAGGGCGCTGCCCGCGCCAGGTCCTTGATATAGCGCTCGACCTCTCCATGGCTGGAAACTTCCTCGCCCCAGGCATGTCCGACCACCTGCTTGAGGGTAGGGATTTTCCTGTCGGGCTCCAGCTCTGCCAGCGGCAATGTGGCCTCAGAACTCTTGCGTACGGGAGCGGTTTCTGCATCCTGTGCAGGGAGGAAATACCCCGACAGCAGGCATGACAAAACAACCGCCAACTCGATAATGAGTTTTGGGTACCGCATGATGTGTTGACTGTTTTCCTTTCAGAACCCTCGAAAGAGATAATTATCTCACCTCTGAATTGCCAATCCACGCCATTTCTCGCGGTGAAAAAGGCGGGATCCCGAAACCTAACACGAGAGTAGAGAGAGAAGAGGTAAGTCCATGAAAGATTCAGAGACCACTATCGAAGACCTTCGCAGCCTGGTGGCTCAATTCGTCAGGGAGAGAGACTGGGAGCAATTCCACGACCCCAAGAATCTCGCAATGTCGATCGCCATCGAGGCCGCCGAGTTGATGGAACATTTCCAATGGGACAGAAACGACCAGATTCCAGGGCTTTTCAGCGAACAGAGTAAGCGCCAGGAGGTCGAAGAAGAGCTTGCCGATGTCCTCTGCTACTGTCTCTCGCTGGCCAATCATCTCGATATCGACCTCTCCGAATCGATCGAAAAGAAGATGGTCAAAAACGCCGCGAAATATCCCGGTGAAGAATACCGGGGGCGTCACAGCTAGCTGGTGGAGGCCATCGAGCCCCCCCGACCGGGGTAAAATAAACCTAATAAATCTCTCACAAACTTTTATTGACAGCCTCCGGATCGTGGTGGCTAATTGACTTTCTGAAGACATTCCGGGGTTTTTCCCGGGTCTATGGTTGTTGGACTTCTTCAGGAGAACGATGGGGCAGGTAACTCGAAATGTGAACTGGGGACGGGAGATCAGTCGTGGGTCATCAAAAGGCTCCGCAGCTTTATCTCCCCAACTGTTTTTTATTCCGAAACTCGCCGAGAACTCCTCCTGCTGTAAGTCCTGGGGAAAGTTTGAAACGGTATCAAATGGAATCTGCCCGTGCTCTTGGGAGGATTGCGCGGATTAGCGTACTTATTCATATCTTCAGTTGTGGTTTTTTTTCAAGAGGAGGTCAAATTCAGATGCTGAATTCGATCATAAGTTTTACGGGCGGAAGAAGCGCCGCCCAACAAATGGGGAGACATGCGGGGGTTTGCGCCCTGGTCGCGCTCCTTTCGCAAGGGTTCATCTCGACAGCGATGGCTACCGAGGAACTCGGCGCGGAGGCGCGGCCCGAAATCGTATTTGTCTCCAGGCACCTCGGAAACTCTGAGCAGTCCGAACGTGACTCGGTGGTGCGTACCGCCAGCCGCGGACAGCTCCAGGCTATTGACTCGAACGGAGGAATTCGAACGCTCGTCGATGCCAGGCTCAACATTAACGACCAGTCGATTCCGATTGACGTCATGGACCCCGATGTTTCCTACGATGCCACTCACGTGGTTTTCTCCGGGTTCTCTTCGGTAGAGAACGGCTGGAGGATCTTCGAGGTCCATGTCGATGGCTCCGGCCTTCGCCAACTCACGCATGATCTGCGCGAGGTCGACCTTGAGCAGTTCGGCGACAATGCTGAGAGGTTCATGGGTCACGACGACCTCGACCCCTGCTACCTTCCTGATGGCCGTATCTGTTTCGTCTCGACACGCTACCCTGAGACGGCTCCCGACGGAAGAAAACGGGCAACCAACCTCTACGTCATGAACGCTGATGGCAGCGACATGCACCGGATCACCACAGAACGGTTCGGCGCTGACACTCCTACCGTCGACCCCTCGACCGGCCAGATCGTCTATTCACGCTGGTGGAGGACTGCCCAGATCATCGAAGAAGGGACGGGTGAAGAACCCGAACCGATTCGTCCGGGATCGCCCGGCTACGTCATCGAGAGCGAAGGTGAGGAAATCGCGCCCGGCGTCTCGCTCCCGGCACCTGTCGATGCGAACGCTCTGCGGAACGTCGATCCTGAGGAATTCCCCGGTGTCAACAGCTGGTTCCTGTCCAGCGTGAACCCGGATGGAACCGGACTCGAGATGTTCTCCGGATTCCGCCTCGATCGCGAGGAGAGCCAGGCCTATAAGCCCAGCTTCACGCGCGATGGAAGAGCCCTCTCGCTCTTTATCCCCGTCACGCCGGTGATTGGCGAGCCCGCTCCCTTTGGAGTCAGGCTCTACACCCGCGGCGCGGAAAAACCCGAAGCGGTTGGCGGCCCCCAGGCTTTCCCCGGGCAGACCCTCGACCGCGAGATCCCTCTTCTTCCGGACCTGCCGCCTTTCCCGGGAGTCCCGGGCGAAGAGCTCCCTCCGGACTTCTTCGAGATCGTCGAACAGGAAGCCGCGGAAGAGGTCCAGTTCTCCTACGAGAGCGCGGTTGAATTGCCCGATGGCAGCCTGCTTGTCAGTGCCGCCCCGGTCCAGGCTCTCACCGAGGAAGGACTGCCGCGGGCTCGCCCCTCCCAGTTCGACCTCTACGTCATGGAGGATCCGTCGGCTGAGAATGCCGAGGCCACGATGAGGCCGCTGCTCGAGCGCAGGCGCACAGCCGAGCTCGATGCCACACCGATTGTCGTTCGCGAACTGCCTCCCGTTATCCGGGATCTCGCCACCGACAGGCTGACCAACGATATTCCGCAAACAGCTGAAGAGGCCGCCCGGTTAAACGGCACCTTCCGCTTCATTGTTGAGAATATACACTTCAACGCCCCTGTCGACTTCAACGTGCCGTCCTCCCCGCCGATCGGGCAGGACCTGGCTATCGAGTTCTACATGGCTCCCCAGGGCAGCAGCACCGAAGGCAACGACGAGCCTGTCCTGATCCATCGCGAAGAGATTGGTCCGGATGGGAGAGTCGAGGCCGAGCTGCCAGCGGGCGTTCCGCTCTTTGAAGTCATCCGTACTCCCGAAGGTGATCTCGCCCAGGGCCGCGACGGACAGGTCTTCCATGTCGGCGGTATGAACTTCGGACGTGAACACCGCACGGCTCGCTGTGTTGGTTGCCACGCCGGGCATACCATGGTCGACGTACCGCAGGATGCCAGGGAGCTCAGGTTCACCAACCTGGCCCCGAGCGCCGCGGTCCGCGCCAGTTCCGCCTTTGGACGCGTACCTCCTCAGCGTCCTCTTCCTGATGTCGTTAACGCTGAGAACGAGATCATCGGACTGCCCGGGATCGTTCCCGGCGCCGTACCGGCCATCTTCCCGCCCCAGAACCTTGTCGACCGTTCGACAATGGCGATGGGCAACGAGTGGGTAGGCGCCGGAAGCCGAACCAACAGCATCGTCCAGATGCGTTGGCCGGTCCCGGTCCGTGCTCGTCAACTCGTGGTTCACGCTCCCGGCCAGGGTCCCGAGGTGGGAATCTTCGGCGAGCGCAACCAGGAGATTCGTGGATTCGTTATCGAGACGACCCTCGCAGGAGAGACCGTCGAAGAGCGCGTCGTACGCCGCAGACTGACCTCGGGCAACCGGATCACCATCGAGCTCGATCTGGAGCGCCCATTCGATGGTCTGACCCTGACCATCGCCCAGCGGGATGTTGTCGGACTGTACGAAGGCGAGGCTGGTCCCGCGCTCTCTGAGATCGTTGTCAACGGTATGGTTGACTCGGCCTCCACGGTTCCGACCGCGACCTTCCGGCGCGGCGATGCCAACTGCGACGGCAGCCTGAACGTTACCGATGCTATCGTCGTTCTCAGCCACATGTTCACCAACGGAAGTGACCTGTGCTGTGAAATGTCAGCCGATACCAACGGCGACAATACCCTGAACCTGACCGATCCCGTCTACTTCCTGAACTACCTGTTCAGGGCCGGCGGACAGATCGCGCCTCCTGGTGAGGACTGCGGTACGGTAGAGCAGGGCGCTCTTTCCTGTGACATCCAGGTCTGTCCCTGAGGGAGCCTGATGTCTCGCGGCGATTTCCCGGGTCCCGTTCTCGCGGGGCCCGGGCGATCGTTCGCCCTTTCCTTCCCAGGGTTCTACGGCTGAATCCTGAGCGTGGCGATCACAGGATCATGGTCACTCACCTGTGAAGCGAACTCGCTGTTGACGTGGACAATGTCAACCTGAGCGCCTTGCGCCAGTGTCCCGGTCACCAGGATATGGTCAAGAGCCTGCGAGTTTCCCTGGAAATTGTAGGTATAGCGTTCGGTGGAGGGAAGAAGCTCCAGCAGGTTCTGCAGTCCAGCCTTACCCTTACCAGCGCTCTTCAACGGTTCCTCAAAAAGGAACTCGTTGAAGTCTCCCAGGACAACGACCCGGGCCCCGGGAACTGCAGCTACGATTCCATCGACAACCGAGCTCACCAGGCTGAACTGGGCCACCCGCCTGTCGAAGCCACCATTCTTCGGCGGCTGCATACTCCCGTACATTGGCGGGCTGCCGAACTTGGAAGAGAAATGGTTGTTGATGATAAAGATGCTCGACTCACCAAAGCGAAACTCACAGAACAGGGACTTCCTGCTGGACTCGAAAGCCGGCGAACTGCTCCCCAGCCGAGATGGACTCGGCAGCAGACCCTGCTCGAGCTCTTT
>CBFHWB010000151.1:0-10500 GCA_965659285.1 Planctomycetota bacterium
CTCAGCCTGCGCGCAAAGGCCCGACGCCTCCATAAAAAGCAGAAGCTCGACCTGATCGTAGTGGACTATCTTCAGCTCATGGACGGAGCCGGCGGAGAGAGCCGCCAGCAGGAAATCTCAACAATATCCCGGGGTCTCAAAGGTATCGCCCGGGACCTGAACCTTCCTGTCGTTGCGATCTCTCAACTCAGCCGTAAAGTTGAGGACCGAGACAACAAGCGCCCTCGAATGTCTGACCTCAGGGAGTCAGGCGCGATTGAGCAGGATGCGGACCTCGTCATGATGCTCCATCGCCCCGAATATTACATGGACCAGGATTCCGAGGACACAGACAAGGTAAAAGACCTGGCCAAGATACTCCTGGTAAAAAATCGTAACGGCCCGGTGGGGGATGTGAACCTTCACTTCACCAAGCACCTTCAGCGATTCGACAGTCACACCTATCGCTCCGATGAGAGTGGCTATGTTCCGTCCCAGGACCACCACGAAATGGCCTGAAATCGCGGCAGGCGGCCCGATAAGCTACATTTAAGCTCTCTGGGGGCGTTTTAGCCTTGAGGCCAGAATATAGAGTCGTAAAATGTGGCGAACTGGAGCATTTTTGTATTCCAAGGGCGACGTGAATGTGGATGCTGCACTTGTTAAATGTTGCCGGATAAAAATTTGTGATCAAAGGACTGAAGCGTATGAGAAAGTTACGGTTGCGGGCCGCAGTGTTAACTCTGTTACTCTTATGTGCTTCCGGGGGATTTTTCTACCTGGGCGCGCAAGCCTTCACCACATTCCTGCCGCCTCGAACAGCTGTCGTTGATATTTCGAAGATTTTTGAGGAATACCAAAAGCAGATCGATAAATCCGGGGAATTGAAGGCTGCTGTCGAGAAAACGACTCGGCTCCTCGATACCTTGAAAGAAGGAATCGTAATCAAGGAGGAGGAACTGAAATCTATCAAGCAGGAGTCTCCTACTTACGTGAAGATCCTCTCGGAGGCTCTTGAATTAAAAAGGAAATTCAGAGAAGCCCAGAAGCAGGGCACGGCCGATATCGCCAAACAGCAGGCTGACATTATCAAGGTGATTCGTGCTGAGATTGCTACAGAGATCGAGACGGTCGCAACCGCAAAAGAACTCGATCTGGTCCTCGAGAAGGCCGTCACCGCTGAAGTCCAGCGAGGGGCAGGGTTTCATTGGAAGATCATCCATTTCTCCAAGCCCGAGTACGACATCACCAAAGAAGTCACCGATCGGCTGAACCAACGTTACAAACGCGGGTAGACCGAGGATATTTCAAGGCGTCAGGCCTCTTGCAGGAGCCCAACCTTGAATGAATTCCTTTGAACCTGAAATGCCTAGCCAAAAGACTATCGCCTGCTCTTCCCGCTTAAAGGGCAAGGGCCTCCATACGGGAGTTGAAGTTGCCATCGAGTTGCAGCCCGCGCCTGCCGGCAGCGGTGTCGTTTTTGTTCGCACCGATCTTCCAGGCCGGCCGGGCGTCAAGGCTTCGCCGGAGAATTCTGGAAAGCTCCCCAGGTGCACAAGCCTCACCCAGGGCGAAGCCAGCGTGCAGACTATCGAACATCTGATGTCCGCGCTTTTTGCCGCAGGCGTCTGCAATCTCGAGGTTCTCATTGATGGCCCGGAACTCCCCGGAATGGACGGGAGCGCGCTTCCTTTTTACGAAGCTGTCAAGGAGGCCGGGGTTGAGGACCAGGGAGAGCCGGCGATGCAAATTGGTATTGACCAGCCCATTGTGCTTTCCAGCGGCGACTCGAGCGTCATCGCAATGTCTAACCCGGAGGGGCTCAAGGTCTCCTATACTCTCGACTATAATTCACCGCTTCTACGCACCCAGTATCTCAGTATCTTGATCGATGAAGACGTATTTGCGCGAGAGATCGCCCCCGCCAGGACCTTCGTTCTTCTCGATGAGGTCGAGCGACTCCAGGCCGCCGGCCTCGGCAAAGGGGCGGATCCGTCCAACACGCTGGTCCTGGGTCCGGATGGGATTATTGATAACGAGCTTCGCTTCGATGATGAATTTGTTCGCCACAAGATTCTCGACCTCCTCGGAGATCTCTTCCTGGCCAACGCATCCATCCAGGCCGACATCAAAGCGATCAAGAGCGGCCATTCTCTCAACGCTGACCTTGCGGACGCCTTCCTTCGCAGCCACAACAAGGCCAACGGCAATGGCTCGGCCTACCCCTCCAGCGGAGGGAATGGCGCCGGGGCGGGGGGTGAGAGTGTTATTTCGGCCCCTCTTGCTGGAAGCCAGATCGAATCCATCCTTCCGCACCGTTACCCCTTCCTGCTGGTTGACCGGGTAGACGAACTCGAGCCCAATGTCAGCGCGACAGGGGTTAAGTCCGTCACCGTCAACGAAGAATTTTTCCAGGGTCACTTCCCGGGTAATCCGGTGATGCCGGGGGTTCTTATCGTCGAGGCACTTGCGCAGCTTGGGGGAATTGTCATCAAGGCTGGAGAAGGGCATCGGGACATCAGCGCCTACCTCCTCTCCCTTGATAATGTAAAATTCCGCAAGCCGGTGGTCCCAGGGGATCAAATCGTTTTAAAAGTTTCAACTGACCGGCTCCGCAGCCGTTCAGCACAGGTCCAAGGCAGGGCCTATGTTCAGGATCAGCTTGTCGCTGAGGCCGAAATTCGGTACGCCCTCGTAAATCCACATCCGTAGTAATTATCAAGAGGCAACTGCTCGTGTTCTGGTCATCGAGGAAACAAGCTGAATATTCAATCGGCGGTGAAAATACCGTCGTCCATCCGACGGCTGAAATCGGCTCCAATGTCGAAATCGGCCCCTTCACCTATGTAGGACCAAATTGCCGCATTGGGGACAACTGCAAGCTTCACAACAATGTATCGCTCCTGGCAAACACCGTCCTTGGGGAGGGCAATGAGATCTACCCCGGCGCGGTCATTGGCGCCGACCCCCAGGATAAGAAATTTGAGGGTGAAGACTCATGGGTTCTCATTGGCGATGGAAATACCATTCGCGAATGCGTGACCATCCACCTGGGTACCCGCCACGGCGGCGGAAACACGGTCATTGGAAACCGGAACCTGCTGATGGCCTGCTGCCATGTCGCCCATGACTGCATACTTGGCGATGGAATCACCATGGCCAATAATGTCCTCCTTGGCGGCCATGTGGTTGTAGAAAACAACGCCACCTTCGGCGGGTTGGCCGCGGTGCATCATTACGCAACCATTGGCCAATCAGCCTTCATTGGCGGCATGACTCGGATCAGTCTTGACGTGCCGCCCTATATGCTTGTCGAGGGAAGCCCTATGAAGGTCTGGTCGATCAACAAGGTAGGTCTCAGACGACACGGTTTTTCTCCCGAGAGCCTCGAAAGTCTCAAGGAAGCGCACCGCTGTCTTTACCGCGAAGGATACTCGCGCGTCGAGGCGGTCAAAATTCTCAAAGACAGGCTTTGGGATTGCCCTGAGGTTCAAAACCTCGTTAACTTCCTTGATCGCGCTGACCAGGGGCATAAAGGACGAGCCCGTCAGCCCTCGAGCGAATAACCCTGGGCTTCAAGTGGAGTTGATTTAATTGGCGATCTCAGCCAGAAGACCTGCTGACAACGAACCCGTCCGGGTTCTCGTAGCCGGAGTCGGGCACCTGGGGAAAAACCACGCCCGTGTTTACACCGAGTTGGATGGCGTAGTTCTCGAGGGCGTCCTTGACAGTTCCCCAGATCAGGCCAGGGAAATCGGAGAGAAGCTTGGAGTCCCATATTTTTCCGAATTGACCCCGGAGTTGTTGTCCCGCATTCATGCGGCCAGCATCGTGACTCCCACTCCCACACACGCCGAAGTCGCCGCCCGCTTTATCGAAGCCGGCGTCTCAGTTCTTGTCGAGAAGCCCATGACAGCGACCACTGAAGAAGGGGAGGTCCTCTGCAAGCTTGCAGAGGAGACGGGGGTCACCCTCCAGGTCGGGCATATCGAGAGATTCAACCCCGTTGTTCTCTCGGCCCATCCGTTCCTCAGGGATCCTGTATACATCGAGTGCGATCGAATACACCCATTCAGTTTCCGTTCAGTTGAAACCAGCGTGGTGCTCGACCTGATGATCCACGACATTGACATCGCTCTCAACCTGGTAGATTCGCCCGTCGTCGGGCTGGAGGCTGTCGGCACCAAGGTTCTCTCTGAAACCGAAGATCTTGCCAGCGCCAGGCTCACCTTTGAAAACGGCTGCACCGTCATGGTTAAGGCCAGCAGGGTAGCGATCCAGAAGAGCCGCAAGATGCGCATCTTCAGCAGGGACTCCTATATCTCCCTGGATTACATAGCCAAGACCGGGATGCGAATGGGCTTCAAGGAAGGCTTTGACCGCAAAAATATCGACATCAAGGAGATGGCCAAGATGGAGGCGGACCAGGGTTCTTATCCGCTCTTCACCAAGTATTTCAACATCGAACAGCTCCACGTTGCTTCAGATGAGCCGTTAAAAAATGAGCTTAAGTCTTTCCTGCACGCGGTGAAAACCGGCCGTGAACCGGTTGTGACCGGATTACACGGTCTCCAGGCCATCGAGATCGCCACCCGGATACAATTAAAGATCAAAGAGCAACAGGACAAATTGGGCGGCTTCTGACCCTTTTTCCCGGTACTGATGCCTGTTTGACACCCCGCCTCCTCTGTGATAAATTCCGGGATTCTTAAGACAACCGACAGAGGTTGTTCCGGCAAATTTTCCCAGGGATCTTCGAACTGAAGAATTCCGCATAACTACTAAAGATCGGCAACTAACCGATCGCCCCTTCGAGCTCAATCGTTGGGTGAAAGGAGTACTGTCTTGGCCATTGTAGACGTCAAGGAAATCATCCAGGCCGGAGTTCATTTCGGCCATCGAGTCAGCCGCTGGCACCCGAAAATGGAGCCGTTCATTTTCGGCAAAAGAAACCTCATCCACATCGTGGATGTGCGCGAAACCCTCAAGGGTATTGTTCGGGCCTGCAACTTCCTCTCCCAGATCAGCGCCCAGGGCAAACAGGTTGTCTTTGTCGGCACCAAGCGCCAGGCGAAATCAATCGTGCAGAGGGAAGCCGAACGCAGTGAGAATCACTATGTCGCCGAACGCTGGCTTGGCGGCAGCCTGACAAACCTCAACACCATCCGCAAGCGCCTCAAGAGACTTGTTGAGTTGGAGACTCTAGAGGAAACCGGTGAAATTGAACAGCACTCAAAGAAACAGGTATCCAGGCTGCGGAGAGAACGCCGAAAGATTTTCACCAACCTTAACGGGCTGAGGAAAATGGAAAAACTTCCCGCGGCCCTGATCGCCGTGGACATTCGCCGAGAGCATATCGCCATTCGCGAGGCTCGAAAATGTGGGATTCCTGTCATCGCCCTCGTGGACACCGACTGCGACCCCGGGCTTGTCGACATTGTCATCCCCGGCAACGATGACGCCTTCCGTTCCATCGAGATCATTCTGGCCGCCCTTGCGGATGCGCTCCTTACCGGCAAGGAAAAATACGCCATGGTCCAGGCTGAAGAGGAGAAGAAGAGAATGGAGGAGGTCGAGGCTCGCAAGAAGGAGCAGGAGAAGGTGGAGGCCGCCCGGCAAAAAGAACTCAACGAGAAAAAGGAACGCGACGAGATCTTCCGCAAAGCCCGAGAGGACGAGGCCGCTCGCGTCGAGGCGGAGAAGAAGGCTGAGCCGGCTGCCGCTGAAGAACCGGCTGCCGCGCCCGAGGCTGAGCAGCCCGCAGCCGAAGAGAAGCCGGCGGAGCCCGATGCCTGATCTTCGTTCGACAATAAGTAACCTGACACCCTGGCCGTATTTGGCCGGGGTGTTTTACTATTGACACAGTTCGGGCTCCTGGTGTTTAAGCCTTTGTAGTAATTTATCCGTTCTTTGCGTGGTGGAGAAATAGCCGAATGGCTGGCAATCGGATTCTTCTTAAAATATCCGGCGAGATGCTCTGCGAAAAGGAAGGGTTCGGAATCAACCCTACCCATGTCCAGGATTTCGCCCAACAGATCAAGGAGGGGCTGGCCCAGGGCAATGCCGAACTTGCGATGGTTTGCGGCGGCGGCAATTTCTTGCGAGGAGCCCAGATTGCCGGAGATGAGATCGGGCGTATAACCGGGGACAATATGGGGATGTTGGCCACGATCATGAACGCCCTGGCGCTGCAATCCGCCCTGGAACGCGCCGGGGTTGAGACGCGGGTTCTCTCTGCCATTCCCGTGAACGATCTTGCCGAGCCCTTTATTCGAAGAAGAGCCCTTCGCCATCTCGAGAAAAAAAGAGTGGTCCTGCTGGCTGGCGGGACCGGGAATCCATACTTTACCACCGACACCACGGCCGCCCTCCGGGCGCTTCAGATCCGCGCAGATGTCCTGGCCAAGGGGACGAAGGTTGACGGAATCTACTCCGCTGACCCTGAAAAAGATCCCGATGCCGAGTTTTTTGAAGAAGTAACTTTCCTGGATGTCCTGCAGAAGAGATTGCGAATTATGGACTCGACTGCCGTGAGTCTCTGCATGGATAATTCCCTGCCTATCAATGTCTTCAATATGAAAGAACAGGGGAATATAGTTAAATTTCTTTCCGGCGAACGCCTTGGGACCATGGTCGTCTAGGTTTCCTGCCTGGGCTCATTAGGGAGAATGTCGATGGACTACGACACAGTATTACTGGATACGGAAGACCGCATGGACAAGGCTTTCGGGGTCCTGAAAGATAAATACCGCGGCATGAGGACCGGAAGAGCGAATCCCGGCCTGGTGGATTCGCTGCGCGTCGATTATTACGGCAGCCCGACACCGTTGAAGCAGATCGCCAATATTTCAGCCCCGGAGGCGGACCAACTGCTTATCAAGGCCTTCGATCCGAGCGCCCTGTCGGAGATTGAAAAAGCGATCCTCAAATCCGACCTGGGTATCAACCCCCAGAATGACGGCAAAATCTTACGGCTGATACTTCCACCCCTGAGCCAGGAGAGACGCCAGCAGTTGGCTTCCTTCGCCAAGGAAACGGCTGAAGAGACCCGGATCGCTATCCGCAACGTCCGACGCGATGCGAACAAGCAGGCCGACCAGTTGCAAAAAGACAAAAATATTTCCGAGGACGAGTCGAAAGATCTCAAAGAGGAGATCCAGAAACTGCTCAAAAAGATTGAAGGCAAGGTCGACGAACTCCTCAAAAGTAAAGCCGAGGAACTGACAACTATGTGAACTGGATATTTTTCGGTGGAAAGCTTTCCAGTCATTTCTATAATTTTCCAAAAATTGGGAGCTTAGCTCAGTAGGTAGAGCAACGGCCTTTTAAGCCGTGGGTCGCAGGTTCGATCCCTGCAGCTCTCACCAGGCAGGAACTCCTTCGGGTGTTTCCGCCTGGGGCCCCATCGTCTAGTCGGGCCTAGGACACCGGGTTTTCATCCCGGCAACTGGGGTTCAAATCCCCATGGGGTCACCATTTTTTTTAAGCCTCTCCCTGCCCGGGGGGAGGCTTTTTTTTGCTGGCTCCACAACACCACCGGCAACTGTTACACTTGGTTTAGAACCATGACCTTCAAAGCCCCGGATTATTACCAGCTTGATGAGCTCTACTCTGATGAGGAATTGCTCGTACGATCCAGCGTACGGAAATTTGTCGAAGAGCGGGCGCTTCCGCTTCTTCCTGCCTGTTTCAAGGAGGGAAGATTTCCCCGAGAGTTGATTGGAGAGATGGCGGAGCTCGGCCTTCTCGGAGCTAACCTGGAAGGTTACGGCTGCGCTGGGATCGGCCCGGTCGCCTACGGGCTGGCCTTGCAGGAACTGGAGCGCGGCGACTCCGGCCTGCGCAGTTTCGTCTCCGTACAAGGCTCTCTTGGAATGTACGCCATCTATGCCCATGGGACTGAAGAGCAAAAATCCAGGTGGCTGCCGGAGTTGGCCGCGGGTAAAAAAATCGTCTGTTTCGGCCTCACCGAACCCGACTTCGGCTCCAACCCTTCCGGACTTCAGACCAGGGCGGACACGGCAGGCGATGAATACATTCTGAACGGCAACAAGATGTGGATCACCAACGGCTCCATCGCGGATGTCGCGGTGATCTGGGCCCAATGCGATGGCGAAATTTCCGGTTTTCTCGTCGAGAGCGGAACTCCTGGCTTTTCTTCAACCACCCAGGAAGGGAAATGGAGCTTGAGAACATCCGATACCGCCGAGCTTCATCTTGAAGATTGCCGAGTTCCCGGCGACTGCAGGCTTCCAAAGACGACAGGCCTCAAGGCTCCGCTGATGTGCCTCAACCAGGCGCGTTACGGAATTGCCTGGGGCGCCGTCGGCGCGGCGATGGCCTGCTACAGCGAGGCTCTCGATTACGCCGGCTCAAGGGTTCAATTCGGATCGCCTATCTCGTCCTATCAACTGGTGCAGCAAAAACTGGTCGATATGCTTTCAGCCATCACCGCCTCTCAATTGCGCTGTCAGCGACTTGGAAGATTGAAGGAGGGCGGGACTGTCCGTCCCCAGCAGATCTCGCTGGCAAAACGTGACAACGTCGCCATGGCTCTCGAATGCGCGCGCAACACACGGGACGTCCTCGGCGCCAATGGAATCATGGAAGAATACCAATGCGGACGGCACATGAGAAACCTGGAATCCGTAAAGACCTACGAAGGCACCCACGACATTCATACCCTGATATTAGGGAATGACATCACAGGTATTTCCGCATTCGGAGAGGGCGAGTAGCTCCGGGTCACAGGTCGCCAAGCGCCTCGCCCAGCCTCCCGAGCCCTTCCTCTGCCTCGGCTGGGGTTAATGTCAGCGGGGGCCTGAACCGTATGGACCTCTCGCCACAGGCGATCACCAGCAAATGCTTCCCGGCGCAAAGTCCCAGGAGCCTGTTTCGCTGGTCGGTGTCCGCGCAGTCAAAAGCACACATGAGTCCGCGCCCTCGGGGGCTGAACATGCTCTCAGGGTTTTTCTCCGAGAGGCCGCAGAGTCCATTGAGCAGCAGTTCACCTGTACGCCGCGCGTTCCCTACCAGGCGATCGCGATGCATCACTTCGAGAATGATTTCGCAGCGAGCCATGTCGACCAGGCCGCCTCCCCAGGTCGAATTGATCCGGGAGGAGACATGGAAGACGTTGTCCTTTACGCGGTCAATTCTTTCGCCGGCCATAATGCCGCACACCTGGCTTTTCTTTCCAAAGCAGAGTATGTCGGGAATCACATCGAAGTGCTGGTGGGCCCACATTTTTCCAGTCAGCCCAAAGCCGGTCTGTACCTCATCAAAAATGAGCAGAGCCTCTTGGTCATCTGCAATCCTTCGGAGGTCTTCGAAAAATTCTTTCCGGAAATGGTTGTCGCCGCCCTCTCCCTGGATGGGCTCAACAATGATGGCCGCAATCCGGTTGGGGTGACTGGCGAAGCAGCCAAGGATTTCCTCGCGGCATTCCGCCTCAGCCAGGGCAACCCTCTCAACCTCAGGCGCGTCCAAAGGAAAGCGAACCTTTGGATTGACGACTCGAGGCCAGTCGAATTTCGGGAAGAGGTCTGTTTTCTCAGGGGCGGTATTCGTCAGAGAAAGTGTGTAACCGCTGCGGCCGTGAAACGCCTGCTGGAAATGAAGAATCTTGTCGCCTGGGCAGGCGTCCCTTCCAGCCTCCAGGTTCAATCGCGTTTTCCAGTCAAAGGCCGCCTTCAGAGCGTTTTCCACCGCCAGAGCTCCACCCTCGATAAAAAACAAATGGCGGAAATGCTCCGTCATTGCGTGGCGGGAAAAGGCCTCAGTGAAACTGGCCAGTTCAAATGTATGCGAATCGGAATTGGCGGGCTTGTGTACGGCCGCTTCGAAAAGACGGCGAGCCGCGGCCTCTTCGCTGAAGACCTGGTGATTAAAACCCAGGGGAAGACTGGCAAAAAACGTATAGAAGTCGAGGTACTCGGAGCCGTCCCGGGCATCGGACACCCACGCTCCATGACTTTTTCCCAGATCGAATACGATATCGTATCCATCGCCGATGAGATGCTTGCGCAGAAGGGGGGCAACGCTATAAGGGTCTACTCTGTCTTTCACAGACACTCGAGGGCTCCTTGCATCAACTCTTCATCGGAAGCCTAACATTTGATGTCTTCGCAGGCTCTCAAATTCAGTGTCGCCTGAATATTTCTGCCGCGGCCCGGGATCCTATCAAAATATCTAATTCCATGCGGCAGGGCCCGGTACTTTGATAATATCACCGTGCATTTGTAGAATAGCAGGAAGACAGCGGTCTTCGGTCGGCTCCTCAGGATTGCGGCGCCCTCTCAGTTTTGTTCTTCATTTTCGTTCAGAGTAAATTCTCAACGCACCTTACATGCCTCCCAAGACTCGTAAGCCAATACTTTACGTTCTAACCACCGAGACAGGTGAGCCCGAAGAGCATGTCCTCGCAGAGGGAGCCTCCATAATTGGAAGGTCATCTGACAGCGGGATCGTGCTTCATGATTCGCTTGTTTCGCGAAATCATGCCGAGGTGCATTACGAAGG
>CBFHWB010000152.1:0-10472 GCA_965659285.1 Planctomycetota bacterium
AGATACGCCGGTGATCACGCTTTGGAATACCAACGCCCTTGTCAACCACATCGACAGTGATCTCGTCGACCGTCTCGCGAATATTGACGATAATATCCGTCTCCGAAGGTGAATACTTGGCGGCATTGGACAGCAGGTTAAGCACCACCTCGATCATCGAGGCGCGATCCATCTGGATGTTCGAGATATCCTGCACGCTGTGCAGCTTAATCTCCCGCGGACGGTCGGAAGTGTGGGCATGAAAGAGGCTGACGGCCTCATCGACCACCTCGGCCATATTACAACTGCCGAACTGGAAGGCCTTCTGCTCGCTCTCCACCTTCGAATAGGCCAGTACCTTGTCAATCAGGCTGGAGAGCCTGTCGCTCTCACGCTCGATGAGCTCGAGGCACTCCTGCTGTTCTTCCTCTCCGCTCACCCTTCCCTCCCGCAGGGTCTCGGTGAACATCTTGATCGCGGCCAGGGGGGTTTTCAACTCATGGCTGATAAAGCTTACGAAGTCCGATTTGAGCCTGGCCGTCCGGGTCTCCCGAAGGACGTAACGCAGCGTATAAAAGACCCCCACCATGATCACCAGGACAAGAAGCATAACCGCCCAGGTGAAGGTAGCAAGGGTCAAGACCTCGAAGCTCCGAAAACCCACCGGGAGCCCCCCGGGTTCCGGGAAATAACGAAGCTCCAGGTGGGAAAGAGGAGACGGCAGCGCCTGCGCGACCAGGAATTCTTCCGCACCGGCCTTCTTCTGCGGATCGAGAAGACTCCCTGAGGGAAGGGCCGGCAACAGCAGCGCGTCGCCGAGATGCAGCCGATCCTTGACCTCATCAAGCTGGGCGAGAAAGCGAGCGGAATCCAGGAGCAGGTGTACTACGAAGGCTGCTTCATCTGTCGGAACGGTGAGAAAAAGCAGCTCTCTCTCACCTGTCTGCAGCCGGCTCACCAGACACTCCGAGTTGACGGAGGAGGCTGCCTTCTCAAGTGGAACCAGCAGGCTCTTCAGCAGCTCAGCATCGATGAAAAAAGCAGGAGCCTTCGCCTGGACGGCAGACGAAACATGCTCCGAGAGCGCCTCCCTGTAGACGGCAGCCACCTCGGCCGAGACTCGGAAACCTTCTTCGTCGAGGGTTCTCAGCAGCGTCCTGGCAACCTCGGCTGCCTCGGGCTGCCCACGCCGCTTCAGCAATTTGAACTTCTGATAGAGCAGGGGAAACTTACGCACCATTCCGCTGCCGTCAACCGTGGATCCAAAGCGGGCGAGAGCCAGGTCAAGGTAGCGAATGGAATCAGACGAATCCTCCAGCTCACGGCTGCTCCTTGCCGCGCCCAGCAGAGCCCCCAGCACGACAGTCGGATCCCTGTGGCTCAGCAACGGCCGGTAGAGCATCAGAGCCTCAGCATCCTTCCCCTCCACACCCTCCATCCTGATCGCCGCGAGCAGGGCGGAATTCTGCCGATTGGAGAGCAGCTCCGGATAGGGCTTCCCGGCCTCGACCCTGGTGAGCTCTCCACGCCGCGAATAGAGAACATCGATGACAAACGGATCCTCTCGAATGGCTGCCAGGTAGGCTCCCCTTGCATTCGCATCGATAAGAAGCTCCTTGAAATGGTCCAGGTTCTCCTTCCACTCATGTTCGAGAGCCTCCGTGACATTTTCGAGATCCTCGCGATAGCCGTCGCGGACAAAGTCCTTAACGAAGTGATCGGCCTCGAAAACAGTCACCAGCCCCAGGGCGGTCACGAGAACGCTAGGGATCAGGATCGCGACCATGACGGTCGCGATCAGCCTGATGGGAACCCCTCCCAGGTAGCTCTTAAATGATTCGTACAAGTCGGAAGCCCTTCAGCCACAGAAACGGTTGGAGTCGGAAAACCCCGAAGTACGATTATATCATGAAGGGAAAATTCATTCCCACAAGCCTCAGGAGCCTGGATCCGGCTTTGCTATCCGGTTGCCGGTCCGGGGGCGTCCTGGCGTGGGAGCGTTCATTTTACCTCCATCCGCCATCTTCTTTTTCAACTCGTCGATGGAATCACGAAGCTCCGCGGCCCTCTCAAACTCCAGGTTCTCGGCCGCATGCAGCATTTCCTTCTCGAGCTGCAGCAGGTTTTCCCGCTTCTGGAAGGTCTCGTTATCGTCGCCAACAACCTGCCTGACGATCTTGTGGGCCCGAATCTCTTCCTCTATACCAGGCAGGATCGCCTTGATGATGCTACGGGGCTCGATGCCATGCTCGCGGTTAAATTCCTCCTGGAGCTTGCGCCTTCGGACAGTTTCACCCATCGCCCTGCTCATCGAACCAGTCACTGAATCGGCATAGAGAATAACCCGGGCATCTACATGTCTCGCGGCCCGCCCGATAGTCTGCACAAGAGCGGTCTCCGAACGCAGAAAGCCCTCCTTATCCGCATCCAGGATCGCTACCATCGATACCTCAGGCAGATCGATCCCCTCGCGAAGCAGATTTACGCCGACCAGCACATCGTAACGGCCTCTCCTGAGGTCCTGGAGGATCTCCACCCGCTCGATGGTCTCCACCTCGGAATGAAGGTACTGGCTCTTGATCCCGATCTCCTGGTAGTGCTCGTGAAGATCCTCCGACATACGCTTGGTGAGCGTCGTCACCAGGGTCCGGTTACCGGCCTTGATATTCTCACGGATCTCCTCGGTAAGATCGGGGATCTGCCCCACCGCGGGCCGAACCTCCACCAGGGGATCCAGCAGGCCGGTTGGGCGATTGATAAGCTCCACCACCTCTCCCTCGCAAAGCTCGAGCTCGTAACTGGCGGGGGTGGCCGAGATAAAGAGAGCCTGCCCGGTCTTCTGCTCCCATTCGTCAAACCGCATCGGCCGATTATCGAGAGCGGAGGGAAGCCTGAAGCCATGCTTGACCAGCGTCTCCTTCCGGGCTCGATCACCATTGTACATGCCGCCAATCTGTGGAATGGTCACGTGCGACTCATCGATAATGGTAAGGAAATCATCGGGGAAATAATCAAGCAGGTTGTGCGGCCGCTGCCCCGGGGGCAGACCCGTAAAATGACGCGAATAGTTTTCTATCCCCGGACAATAGCCGATCTCCATCAGCAGCTCGCAGTCATACCGGGTACGAGAGCCGAGCCGCTGAGCCTCAAGCAGTTTTCCGTTTGATTCCAGCTGGGAAAGGCGCTCATCGAGCTCAGCCCTGATCCCAGTAACAGCATCCTGGATCTTGTCCTCACTGATAACAAAATGCTTGGCCGGATAGATCGTGATCCGGTCGAAATCATCGAGGAGCTCTCCTGTAAGAGGATCGATCTCTACGATGTTCTCCACCTCGTCGCCGAAGAGTTCTACCCTGTAGGCGGTCTGTTCATAGGCCGGGAGAATCTCGACCACGTCGCCGCGTACGCGGAAGGTTCCCCTCAGCAGCTCCATGTCGCTTCTGCGGTATTGGATCGTCACCAGCCTCTGCAGGAGATCATCCCTGTCCAGGACTCCCCCGCGGTCAATCCTGACCAGCATCTCGCTGTATTCATCCGGGCTGCCCAGGCCGTAGATGCAGGACACGCTCGAGACGATGATGACATCCCGGCGCGACAGCAGCGAACTGGTCGAAGAGAGCCTCAACCTGTCGATGTCATTGTTGATGGACGCGTCCTTTTCGATATACAGATCGCGCTGTGGAATATAGGCCTCCGGCTGGTAGTAGTCGTAATAGCTCACGAAATACTCAACCGCGTTGTTGGGAAAGATCTCCCTGAGCTCGGAATAGAGCTGCGCCGCGAGCGTCTTGTTATGGGAGATCAGAAGCGTTGGACGATTCATCTCGGCGATCACGTTCGCAACCGTGAAGGTCTTGCCCGAGCCGGTGACTCCCAGGAGCGTCTGGCAGGGCCGTTTTTCCCGGATCCCCCTGGAAAGCTCTCTGATGGCCCTCGGCTGATCTCCACAGGGCTGAAAAGAACTGATGATCTCAAACGGCCGGCTTTCCTGCCCCTTCATCTTCCGGCCTCCTCTCTGCGAAGAGTGATAAAAGGCCTGGCCTTCGTGAGCCAACCCCGCGGCAGTCCGGGTATCTCCGCCAGTTGTTCGAGGCTCTTGAGCGGCAGATGACCGCTGACATAATCGACGATCCTGCGAGCCCGGGCCTCCCCGATCCCCTCCAACAGGGCCCACTCGTACCAGGCCGCGCTCTCAACCTCGATCACCAGCGGCTTCACATCCCGCGTCACTGAGACAACCCTGGCCTCCGGTCCATCCGGAGTAAAAGCGGGAAGCACAAGTATGAGCATCGATAAGAACACCAGGGCGGCCTCGGCCCCCGGAGGATCAAATTTTCCGCGCGGACACCCCTCATTGAATCGATCCTCGTCTTCCAAACCGGCCTTCTCCTTCACTTCACCATCTGCAGATAAGGACGCACCTTCCGGGGAAAATCCGGCAGTGAGTCGCCCACCTTCAGGCCTGCCTTATTGTACCAGCCCTTATCCACCTCAAGGGCGTAGCGAACGACAAACCGCGACGGAACGGAGGTCAGGTCGAAGGGACGCATATCGTCGATCTGCAGAACCTTCCCATCATCATTGATAAAGGCGATCGAAAGCGGGATGCGGGTGTTCTTCATCCAGAAGCTGAGCTTCTTCGCGAAAGGAAAGACGAAGAGCATCCCCGAATCCTCCTCCAGGGCATCCCGATTCATAAGCCCCATCTTCCGGGTTCCATCGGTGTAGGCCACTGTGGTTTTGAGCACCCGCTGCCCCACCTTGAGACGCAGCCGGGTGTCCGCATCCCGCACCCGCGGCGGATCACTGCAGCCTGACTGAAGTAAAAGCGGTAGAACGATCAGGACAGATAATACGCTCTTGGTCATTTCTCCTGCTCCAGAATAAACACCTCCGACAATTCAAGGCTGACATCCAGCGCCGGGGCCGAATGGGTCAGCGCCCCCACGGACATTCTATCGACGCCGGTCTCGGCGATCCGCCTGGCATTCTCCAGGCTGATGCCTCCCGATGCCTCCAGCAGCACCGTGGCATCCCGGCCCCGCTTTTCCTCCACGGCCCAGGCGAGGTCGCCGGGAGAAAAATTATCGAGCAGGATGGAATCGATTCCGCTGACTTCGAGAGCCTCGAGATATTCTTCCCGGGAATCAACCTCCACCTGGAGAAAGGCGGCGGGTGAGGCGCCGGCCAGGGTCGACACCCAATCCGCGAGGGTTGAGGCGCCCGTCTTCCGCAAGATCCAGGAATGATTATCCTTGAGCATGATCGCATCGGAGAGATCAAAGCGGTGGTTCGTTCCCCCTCCCGTCCGGACGGCGTATTTCTCGAGCCGGCGCCAGCCGGGAGTTGTCTTCCGTGTATCGAGCAGAACCACGCCGATGCCATCGAGTTCCTCCACCCAGCGCGCCGTCCAACTGGCGATCCCGCAGAGCCGCTGAAGGAAATTCAGAAGTACCCTCTCGGCCCGGAGAATCGCCGCGACGGGGCCGGACAATTCAAGCAGAACATCTTCCTTCGACACCACCGCGCCCTCGGAAGCGAGAACCGAAACATCCACCCCCTTATCGACCTTCGCAAAGAGAGCCTCGGCAACCGGGGCGCCGCAGAAGACTCCCCCCTCGCGGGCGACGCAGCGCGCAACAACCCCCATCCCGGGAAAAGTACCGGCAGCCGGAGCCGACTCAACTGCCTCGGGAAAGAGAAAGTCAGAGGTGAGATCACCAGCGGGGAGATCCTCCGCAAGGGCGCGCTCGATAAGAGCGGCGGCCTCAAGAGCTTCCGGGCGCTCCCAGGATCGGTCCAGGTCTGGTTTCAAATCTGAAGACATAACCATCATGCTCAAGTTCGTTTCACTGAGTTATGCCCCATCATGGGAGGCTGAAAAGAAAAATCCAGAAGTCCCCTGCCGATATACAGAAGCATTTTAACCACAATAACTTCGGATCATCGCCGTCCGCGGCCATGAAATAAGACCCATTTGGATAGCATTTGACGGAGCCGACGGAGGCACCTAGAATCCTGACTTCCCCGTAAACTGGGGATCAAGGGTATTAAGGGTAATATGATCAAGGTCAAATCAGAGGCCGACAAGGTCTGTGTTGCCAAGGCGCAGGAAGCCGGGCAGGGACATCTCTTCGAAAGATGGGATGAGCTCAGCCAGGAAGACCAGCGCGGGCTGCTCAGGGATCTGCGGTCGGTAAACTTCCAGTTGGTCAAACGTCTCCTGCACCAGCGGCGCCAGGGCCAGGACTCCGGGCTTGAGCTGGATATGCTCGCTCCCGCACAAGTCGACGGCCCGGCGGATGCGAATGGGACGCAGCTCGAGAAAGCCTGTCCCAACGCGGAGGCCGCTCTCAGCGAAGGCAAGATCGCCCTCTTCCTGCTTGCCGGCGGGATCGGCCTCGGATCGCCCACCGAGCCTACCGGCATGCTCCCGGTCGGTCCCATCAGCGGAAAGAGCCTCTTCCAGCTACACTCTGAAAAAATCCGGGCTCTCAACCGCAGGTACAAGACCTCCCTGCCCCTGCATATCCTGATCCATCCCGACCATCTGGATGCCACATCGGATTTCTTCAAGGCTGAAAAACACTTTGGTCTCAACCCCTCCGATGTTCACTTTGTCCCCCAGCCGCTGCTCCCCCTGATCGATCGCCGGGGACGGTTTCTCCGCACTGAGCCGGGGAAGCTCGCGCTCTCCCCCAATGGTCACGGAGGAGTTCTCGATGGATATCTCAACCCGGAAGGAGTGGAGGAGCTCCGCAAAAACGGGATCGAGCAGCTCTTCTTCTTCCAGGCCGACAACCCAATGGTCCGGGTTGGCGACCCGGCCTTCCTCGAACACCACCTCAACGGTGACTACGAGGTTTCCTCGAAATATATCGAGCGGCTCGATAACGAGGAGGATCTCGGAGTATTCTGCCGCATCGGGGACACCACCGGAGTCATCCGGTACACGACTCTCCCTGAGCAGGAGCGAAACTCCCGGGAAACCGATGGCCGTCCGGGCTTCTCGGTCGGCGATATGGCCGCCCACATCTTCAAGCTCGACTTCATCTCGAGAATTCACGAGGAGAGCCTGCAGCTTCCCTTCCACACATCAGAGAAGACCGTATCCTTCATCAACCGGCAGGGAGATCTGGAGCGGGCAACCGAGCCGAATTGCTTTGAGTTCAGCTGCTATCTCCACGATGCCCTCTGGTCCGCCGAGAAGAACTCGATCGTCTACGCCGACAGGAACACCGAGTTCTCCCCGATCAAGAACATGGGAGGCGAGAGCTCCTCGCTCTCGGCCCAGCAAGACCTCTCGCAGCTCTACGCCGGCTGGCTGCAGCGCTGCGGAGTAGAGTTTACGGGAAAAGCCGGCGCCGTCACGCCAACGGTCGAGATCTCACCGCTCTACGCCCTGAGCGAAACGGAATTAAAGTCCCGAGCCGACCTGCCTGAGGAGATAACTGACGATATACTCCTTACAGGCGGCAAAACATGATCAGATCACTATTCCTGGCTATCATCGTCATCTCGTGCACACCGTACCCGGCCCTCGGCGCCAGCCCCCGGACGGAGGCTGAGCTCGACGACTGGCTCGAAGATCTCAGCCATCCCGATCCGTTCATCTCGAAACAGGCGGAGGCTGAGGTACGCAACCTCGGCGAAGATGCGCTGCTTCCGCTGGCTGAAATACTCGCCGGGATCCCGGAGAAAGATGCCTTGCCGGAACGGCTCCAGTGGCTCCGGGTAGACAGGATCGTGCGAGAGATCCTCGCTGACTTTCTCAGCCACCTCGAATCGGAATACAGCGCCCTGGAACTTGACCAGCAGGAGCTCGAGCTGCTCTCCACCAGGCTCGCGTCGCTCGCGCGGCTCAAAGAGCTTCGCGGCCGCCTTGCGGAACGCAAGACCACACGTCCCTCCATCGAGACCGACCTGAAGTCCTGGCTCTCCTGGAAACGTCTGCGGGAATCAGCCGCGGCTGCCCGTGAAAAAAAGGAGGCGCTCCCCGAAGACGAGCGAACGCGCCTCGAAAGACTTGCGGCTGTTGTCGAAAAATTGAAAAGGGAGATCCCTGACTTCGAACAGGTTGGCGGAGAATACAGGGAGCTTCAGAAGCTCGAATCCATCGCGCAAAGCCTTGAATCAAAAAGCGAGCTCACTCGCCTGCGCGTAAAAGACCTGCGGGAGAGAACCCGAAGCCGCAAGCCCCGGGTCGAAGCGTTGACCGGTAAACTCCGAATCCTCGGCACCCCGGCGCTGGTTGAACTCGCGGCAAGAAGAGAGCTGCTGCCCGTGCGCGAGACTCCTCCCGCCGGAAAGCTCTCGGCAACCTGCGAACGTTTCTATGAGCTCCTGCTGGCAAAGGGGCTCGATAAACTTTCAGTTGAAGGCCGGCTGCGGGGAGACGGCCCCGAAGAAGGCGACTACGGCCGGGGTCTCCTCTGGGCTCTGGAGGTGGACAGGAAAGGGAAGGACGCCGCGGGCGCCGCCGTCCGTCTGGAAAAACACGTTGCCTCGGTTATGCGGGATTTAGACAGCAGCGAGAGCCTCATCCGCGACAGGGCCAGGCTCGAGCTCTACAGGCTCGGCGAACGCGGCCTCGCGGCCCTCGTCGAGACCCGGGGAGGAGAAACCGTGCTGAAGAAAAAAACGCACAGCTTCCTTCACGGCCTGCTGCGTTGGCGAATCAGCCCGGAGATCTACAGCCAGGTCGGAATCCAGTTCAATGATTATTCCACCCTGCCCTTCGCCGCCCGCCGAAGAAAAATCTTCCAATACGCCCGCGCCGCAGGCGGCAACGCCATCCCCACCCTGAGAGCCATCGTCTCCACAGACGCGCTGGAGCCCAGCTTCCTGGTAAAATACGCCGCAGCCAGGGCTCTGATGACGCAGCTGAGCGATCGCTGGGGATTCCTCTTTCTACAGGCCAGCAATCCCGAGCTCGTCCTGAAACGCCCTGAGATCTCCCGGGATCTGCTGCTGTTGCAGGGGCTCTCTTTCGTACGTTCACGCGAGTACCAGAGCGCCGCCCGCGAGTTCCGCAAAATCATCGAGGAATTCCCCTTCGACTTCGAGGGACACTACCATCTCGGCTTCTCCTACCTCCTGCTCAAGAACTACACCCAGGCGATTTACCACTTCGAGGTTGCCCGCAGGATCAATCCGAAGGATGAGCTGACCCTCTACAACCTGGCCTGCGCCTGCTCGCTCGATGGCCGGCTGGAGAAAGCCCTCGAGGCCCTGGATGCCTCCGTCGAGGCGGGGTTCAAGGATCCCGACCACCTGGAGAACGACCGCGACCTCGACCCGCTGCGTAAGCTTGACGGATACAAGAGGATCCTCGAGAAATGCAACGCCGGCGAGTGAGGCCGCCCCGCTGAGCCCTTTTCTTCCGACGCCTCTTGCCGTACCGTATCCGTTCGCCTCCAGCGAACCGATAGCAAGCGGTCCCGGAAGTAACAGGATGGAGTCATGAGCGAAGAACACAGAGGGGAAGCTGAAACCGTCACGAACCCTGAGCCGGACGACACCAGGGATCCACCGAAAACCATCGGCGGGATTCTCCGGCATCTCGGGCCCGGCCTGATCATCGCCGGATCCATCGTCGGCTCCGGCGAGCTGATCGCGACCACCATCGTCGGCGCCGAGGCGGGCTTCTGGCTCCTGTGGATCATCATCATCGGCTGCGTCATCAAGGTCCTCACCCAGGTCGAGATGGGACGCTATACCATCTCATCGGGCAAAACCTCTCTCGGCGCCATGGCCGAGGTGCCGGGACCCCGCATCAGGGGACGGGGCAACTGGCTCACCCTGTACTGGTTCCTGATGTTTGTCTTCAGCCTCGGCCAGCTCGGCGGCATCGTCGGCGGTGTCGGACAGGCGCTGATGATCAGCGCTCCGATCACCGAAGATGGTCGCAACTACAACGAATACCTCGACCTGAAAACCGATCTGCAGGTGCGGCGCCAGGCCGTCAACCTGCTGACCCGGAAACTCTCGGCAGACGCCCCTGCGATCCCGGCGGCCGAACGAACGGAGCTCGATGCTGAAAAAAAACGCCTCGAAGCCGGAATCCCGGGAATTGCAGCGAACCTGGAAAAGCTAGGCAAGGAGCCCGAATCGCCCCTCGACGATAAGATCTGGGCCGCGATCATAGCGATTGGTACGGCGGGCATTCTCTACGCCGGGCGCTATGGTTTCATCCAGCTCTTCGCGACCCTGATGGTGTTCTCCTTCACGATCATCACGGTCATCAACCTCTTCTTCCTGCAGAAAAACGGGATCTATGCGGTGAGCGGCGGCGAGTTCCTCGACGGACTCAAGTTTCAGCTCCCTCCAGCTGAACCCGGAAGCGACAAGAGTGCCCTGTTGACCGCGCTGGCGGCCTTCGGAATCATCGGCGTAGGAGCATCCGAGCTGGTGGCCTACCCCTATTGGTGCATCGACATGGGCTACGCCCGCTTCACCGGGCCGCGGGATGACTCGGACGCCTGGGGCGAGCG
>CBFHWB010000153.1:0-240 GCA_965659285.1 Planctomycetota bacterium
TACAGAAATGCGACCATCAGGCATTTCAGGGGCACTCTCTTCTGCGCCAATCTCAACCCGTTCGGAGAACCTTATGAGGTTCAGGCCTCTTATACCGTCTTCACGCCCGGCGGAAGACCCTTTGTTCGTCCAAAATGCAGGCCGACTCCCGTGCTCTGCGGTTGCGCAAACCCGCCTCCTCCCGTGAATCCACCCGTGAATCCACCAATCCCGGTCGGAGAGCCGCCCCTTGTCGAGCCC
>CBFHWB010000153.1:250-10401 GCA_965659285.1 Planctomycetota bacterium
GAATCCTGGCCAGGGGAACCAGCCCCCCCTGCTGATAATCGATCTCGGAAACAGCTTCAATGTTTCGATTGCAGGAAGCCCTGTTGGAGAGGATCACCCCTTCCACAACCCCGGCTACCTCGATCTTTTCACGCCGACACAACTCGTTTGGCTCCAGTACTTCATCGAAAACGGGATCCCTTCGGAGTTGAACAGGGTAACGATCAGGGACATCGATGGTACGACCCACCTGGTCGATCTGTATGAAGCTCCCCTCGCATCCGAGTTTCTGGACGATTGCGACGAGGACCAGGTTCCGGACCTTCTCGCGATCGACCTGGGCATCGTCGAAGATCTCGATGGAAACGGAACGCCTGACGGCTGTGTCCCCCTCCCCGCCGCCACTGCCTTTTTCCTGCGTGGGGACCCCAACGGTGATCTGACCATCGACATTTCAGATTCCATGGGAATCTTCTCCTGGCTCTTTACAGGAGGGACGGAGCCGCCCTGCCTCGAAGCCGCGGATGCAAATTCGAGCCGGGATGTGGACCTCTCCGATGGCGTCTATATCCTGCAGTGGCTCTTCACCTCAGGGAGCGATCCGCTGGCGCCCTTCCCCGATTGCGCCCAGGCGGAAGCGCCGATCGGCTGCGACCGGCCGACCTGTCCCTGAGAGCCGCCTAATCGGCATTTTCTTGTCCCATCCGGAGCTCGCCCGCAAGGGTGGGCTCCGGATTTTTATTTATTCCTGATCCTCCCGAAAAAGAATCCAGAAAAACTGGCAGACCTCGTCAGTTCAGCCCCCCACCAGATATGCGAACAGTTACTCAGTTTGATCCAGAAAGGGACAAGAAAGGAGGGGTTCACCCTAAGCTTTTTAATCGTAACGTTTTAAGTAATTTCTATCCCGTTTGAGTTGAATAACTCATAACCAACGAACAGGAGTCAGTCATGAACTGCAAAACCAACTATTCAAAGTCTTCTCTGTATCTCGCCACCCTCTTCGTGGCGGTTTTAATGGTCGATTCACACGCGAACGCGGCGGGAGGATGGGGCTTCAGGATCCCCTCCTTTCGAATCCCGGTCGAGACGACCGAATCGGCCCCCTGTGTCCGGAGCAACACGGGCACGAAGAGCCACAACTTCTCCTTCGGTAACTCTCCAGCCTCTGTCAACGGAGGCTTCGAGGCCAAAGCTTCTGTCGCGAGCTCCGGGTGCTCGAACCCCGGAGCCAGCGCGGAAGCCGGCGGCGATGTGAACATCGACATCTTCGGAAGAAGCCGGAGCCTGCTCGACGCCAAGGCGGAGGTCAGCAATGACCCGGACGGTTCGAATGTCAGCCTCCACGTCGAGATTGGATCGACAACTCTTATCGATATCGACCAGGAGATCAACAACAGGAACTGGTCGAGGTCGCGCAACATCACCCTGCTGAGCGCCAGCCGAACCTTCTTCGTAGGCGGCTTTCCGGTCAACGTCTCCGTCAGCGTCGGAGCCGGAATGAGCGCGGACCTGGAGCTCAAGGCCTCCTACCCGGTAGGAATCTCCGGAGAGCTGGGGGCCTGGGCCACCGGAAGCGCCGGCGCCTACCTGAGTGTCGGAATCGCGCGAGCCGGCGTCAGCGCGACCTTGAGGCTGCTGGATACAGAGCTGCGCTCAAGCGTGTCTCTCAGGAGCGACGGAGGAGTCTCCGGCAGGGTCACCCTGAGTGTCGAAGCGGTTCGAATCAGGATTCGACTCGTGGTCGACGTCAGGAACTGGCGCTGGAGATGGACTGAGGTAGGGGGAGTAACCATTGTCAATTATTCCCGCGGTAGCTACTCCAGGACCCTTCTTTCACTCTGAAACCAAACCTGATCACTGAAGAAAGCGAAGAACTCATGAACACTCGAACGATACTTCCGGCAGTCAAAACTACCAGCAACCGCAAGCCCTTCCTGGTTGCGCTCTCAATCGCCCTCCTGCTGGTAGCGGGAAGCATCCTCCTCATGAGCTCCGACGACATGATCGGCCCGGATCGGACGGCGAAAGCCACCGTCTCCGACCCGGGCCGGTCGGCGCCGTCCGCCGGCCACCAGGCGCGAAAGGTGAGCCGGACGCAGCCGAGGCCGGTCTCCGAGGCTGAGACCCATGGACTCGGCTACAGCCGCGGCGATTTTCTTCGCTACCGTTTCGAGCGCCAACGCGATGTCAGCATCTCGGCGATGGCGACGCCCAGCGTCGAGGGTCTGGTCGGCGAGACCCAGAGCCTGAACATGGTAGACAGCACCTCCGGGATCCTGTCCCTGAAGGTCTACGAGGAGCTCGAGGCGGGGTGGGTCCTCGGCTTTGAGTTCTCCGAGGTGAAGAACGTTGTCACATCAGACGAGCTCGGCGATCCGATGGCGAACGAGAACCTCCAGGAAGAAATGAACACGGAGATCCTGGTGCTGGTCGAAGCCTCGGGAAGGTTCTCCAAGGTCGTCTTTCCCGCCAGCGTGGGACCGGACGCCCGCAACTCGATGAAGGATCTGCTGGCCCACTTCCAGGTCATTCTCCCTGGCGACCAGGCGAAAACCGAGTGGAAGGTGGAAGAGCAGGACACCACCGGCACCTACCTCGCCTCCTACCGGAAAAACAGCAAAGGTCATCTTGTCGCCCTGCTCAAAACGAGGCTCGGCTACACCTATGTAGAGGCCCCGGAGGCCACAGGCCAATCGCTGGACTCGATGACGGAATCCATCGGGCAAACAGAAATCCAGCTCGACCCGCATCCCGTTTCGATCATCGCGGAGCAGAGGCTCGCGATTGAATTAAACGGGCTCGCCCAGGGCGTCAACTCGGTGATCACCTGCCGCTTTGAGCGGGTGGACGCCTCCCGGCGAAGCTACCCGGCATCTGCGCCAGCAACCAACCATCTTCTCGCCGCCGCGGGCACGAATCTCAAAGCGGATGCTCAGCAGGGAGGCGGGAAGCTGGCCCTCGACCCTGACCTCCCCGACACCGTCGAGATCCTCAGGAATATCCGGATCATCATCGCCGAATCGGGAATCCGGTCCGCCGATGCCACCGCCGCTATGGTCCAGCTGGTCGAAGCGATGAAGCGCGACGACAAGGCCGTCGCGGCCGCGCTCGATAAGCTCGCTGAAGACTCCTGCGGCAAAGACGAAGCTGCCCTCCTCATCGGAGCGATGGGAGCCGCGGGCACCTCCGCCGCCCAGGAAGCTCTCCAGAGAATCATCACCTCCGAGAGCGAGCCCTTCGAGCGGCGGGAGACCGCCCTCTTCGCCTTCGCCCAGGTGGAGTCGCCGATCGAGGGAATCGATCAGACCCTGCGTGAGGCCTATGAAGAAAAGAGCGAGCTCTGGAACACCTCGCTGCTTCTGCTTGGAGCCCTTGGCGACCGCGTGAGAAACACCGACCCGGGCCGCTTTGAAGGAACCGCTGATTTCCTTCTTGAAGCCTACCGGGCGGCAGGAGAACGCGGTGAACGGGCCGCGGCCCTTGAGTCGATCGGGAACCTGGGCCTGGAGGTGACTCCGCCCGAGATCGCCAGGGCCTACACGGATTCCAGCGACCGGATCCGCCGCGCCGTGATTCGCTCGCTGCGAAAGACCTTTGACCCCGCGGCCGAAGAGATCCTCAGCCACGCCTTCAATTCCGACCCCTCCGAGACGGTCCGGGCAGCGGCGGCGAAGATCCTGGCGGAATTCCCCCACGAGACGGATGACCACTTCCTCCGCGCGGCGCTGCCAGGCGAAAGCTCCAGCCAGGTCCGCCGGGAGCTCCTCGCCGGCCTCGCCCGCCGCGACCCATCCGATGGAAGCGCCCGTGACCTCGTCGAATGGATGGCCGGAAACGACCCCTCGAACGACATACGCGAATACGCGGAAAAGCTCCTGCGCTGAGAGCCGGGCAAGAAAAAGAAAAAAGGCCCGCTCACCATGAATGGCGAGCGGGCCTCGTTGGAGCCACCTGCCGGAGTCGAACCGGCGACCTGTTCATTACGAATGAACCGCTCTGCCAACTGAGCTAAGGTGGCACATCTTCTCTTCTCCCCTCCCGAGGATTACATACAATTCCCCCAAGGCCTGATCCTGTCAAGAACTTACCCGGGAGAGAAACCCGGTTGGGCGGATCCGCCAACCAAGCCGATGTGGCGACAAAGGCGCGAAGCAGCTAACCTGTTCAGGTTCGCTGAAATTCACCATGAACGGAATCCCCCTATGAATCGAAACCCGCTGTTCCTCGCGGCCTGGGTCCTTCCGCTCAGCCTCTCTTTTCTTTTCTCGTCGGCGCCACCCTGCCGCGCCGACGATCGACCCAACATCATCGTCATCATGGTCGATGACATGGGCTGGTCCGACCTCGGCTGCTACGGCGGCGAGATCCGGACGCCGAATATCGATGGGCTCGCCGGCGGCGGTCTGCGTTTCACCAGCTTCTACAATACCGCACGCTGCTGTCCGACCCGCGCCTCGCTCCTGACCGGGCTCTACCCGCACCAGGCAGGCCTCGGACGGATGACCTTCGATGCAGGCAAGCCCGGCTACCGCGGCTTCCTCACCGCCAACACGGTGACCATTCCCGAGGTGCTGCGCGGGGCGGGCTACCGTACCGCCATGGTCGGCAAATGGCACCTCTCGCTGACAGAGAGTCCCGGCGAGCACATGAAGTTCCTCAACAACCAGGCGATCCGAAAGCGATTCTCCGACCCCGCCACCTATCCCGTCTCGCGCGGCTTCGAGGAGCACTACGGCATCATCTGGGGAGTGACGAGCTTCTTCGACCCCTACAGCCTCGTTCACAACCTCGAGCCCGTGCGCGAAGTGCCGAAGGACTATTACATTACCGACGCCTTCAGCGACCACGCCGTCGAGTACGTCGAAAAATACTCCCGCGGCAAGGAGCCCTTCTTCCTCTACCTGGCCTACACCGCCCCCCACTGGCCGCTTCACGCCCTGCCGAAGGACATCAAAAAGTACGAGGACACCTACAAGGTCGGCTGGGACGTGATCCGCAAGGCGAGATTCAAGCGCATGGTGGAGATGGGTCTGCTCGACAAGGAGAGCGCCCGGCTCTCCGATCGCATCCGCCCCGAGAAGAAATGGAAGAACAACCCGAGGGCCATGTGGGACGCGCAGGCCATGGCCGTCCACGCGGCGATGATCGACCGGGTCGACCAGGGCATCGGCCGCCTCGTCGGCAAGCTCAAGGAGCTGAAAATATTCGACAACACCCTGATCCTCTTTCTCTCAGACAACGGCGCCAGCCCCGAAGAACCTCGAAGGCCCGGCTTCGATCGCAACTCCGAGACCCGCGATGGCCGAAAGGTCCATTACTACGGCCCGAAAGATCCGCGCAAGGTCCTCCCCGGACCCGAGACCACCTACTCGGGCTTCGGCCCGATGTGGGCCAACGCCGCCAACACACCCTTTCGTTACTGGAAGGCGCGCAACCACGAGGGCGGCGTCGCCACACCGCTCATCGCGCACTGGCCAAAAGGACTGAAGGCCAGGGCCGGCTCGATCACCCATGAGCCCGGCCATGTCATCGATATCATGGCCACCTGCGTCGACCTGGCGAAGACGAAATATCCCGGCAAATACAAGGGGCGCGATATCACGCCCGTGGAGGGAAAGAGCCTGGCCCCGATCTTCAGCAGGGGAAAGCGCCAGGGACACGAGGCGATCTATTTCGAGCACTACGGAAACCGGGCCATCCGAAAAGGCGCCTGGAAGCTGGTCGGCCTTGGCGGTAAGCCCTGGGAGCTCTATGACCTCGAGAGTGACCGCACCGAGACAGAAAACCTGGCCGCGAAACATCCTGAACGCGTCAAGGAGCTCGAGGAGCTCTGGAACGCCTGGGCGAAAAGAGCGAAGGTCTCCCCCAGGCCCTGATGCCCTCGAAGAGCAAGGACAACAGCATGTACCGATCGACAGCCCTCCTCCTTGCCGCCATCGCGCTGACGCCCACACTGCGCGCTGAGACCGCCTGGGAGAAGGCGGACTACGGTCCCTGCCTCAGCTTCGCCATGGACGTCAGCGAAGGTAAGCTCAAGGACACGATCCGATTCGCTGACACCCGGAACTACGTCTTTCGCGCCAGGGTCATCAGCCTCGATGCCGAGCGAAAGCTCAACATCGTCTACGACACCGAGCTCATGCGAGTCGCCGGCGCCTGGAGCGGCGGCTTCCTCGCCTACGGAGGCGCCACCAAGAGCATGGGGCCCACTCCCGCCGGAAAGATGCTGTTCACCACCGGGAGGCGACCCGGCTGGTCCCTCGACGGCTCCTGGGAAGATCCGCGCGAACCGCGCGAGGGTCCGCTGTCCCGGGAGGTGGCCAGGTACCGCGGCGTGTACCTGCATGACCGACGGGTAGTCGTCAGCTATACCGTCGGCGAGTGCGAGGTGCTCGAGATGCCAGAGGCCGTACTTGTCGATGGCAGAGCCTCTTTCACCCGCAACTTCACGGTGGGACCATCGAAGAGAGACCTCTCTGTCCTGCTTGCAGAGGAGACCGGGGCGCTCGAAAAAAACGGACGGCTCGAGGTCTCTGTCGACGGAGCCCCGGCGGGTTCGAAGCTCTCGCGAAAAGACGGACTTGTCTTGCTCAGGCTGCCCGCCCAGGCCGGCCGCGTGAGCTTCCGCGTCACCCTGAGCCGCGGCGGCGGAGCCCGGACGGCGGGAGAGAAAAAAACCGCTGACCTCGAAGCCTTCACCCGAGGGGGACCCGGCCGCTGGAAGAAGACGCTCAACACCAGCGGCGAGAAGGGAGAGGACAGCGGCGCTTACGCCCTCGACACTCTCACAGCCCCTGATGACAACCCCTGGGGCGCGTGGCTGCGCTTCTCCGCGGTAGACTTCTTCGACGACGGCCGCGCCGCGCTGACCACCTGGGACGGCGATGTCTGGGTCGTCTCCGGGATCGATGGGAAGCTCGCTGAGCTGCGCTGGAGACGCTACGCCACCGGCCTGCAGATGCCGCTGGGAATCCGGATCGTGAAGGGCAAGGTCTACACCGTCGGTCGCGACCAGCTCACCCGGCTGCACGATCTCAACGACGATGGCGAAGCCGACTTCTACGAAAACATCAACAACGATGCCGGCCTCACCCTGCAGCGCCACGAATTCGTCATGGACCTCCACACCGACAAGGAGGGCAACTTCTACTATTGCCGCTCCGGGCATTACATCAAATCGCTCAGGGGCGAGAACTGCTGCGTCATGAAGGTCTCCCCCGATGGAGCGAAGCTCGAGGTCTTCGCGCGCGGCTTCCGCGAGACCAACGGCATGAGCCTCGGGCCCGACGGCCGCATGACGATCGGCGACAACGAGGGTAACGGTATTCCCCAGACGCCGATCTACGAGCTCAAGCGGGGCGGCTATTACGGCTTCGAGCCGACCATGACCCCCAACGGCTACAAGTGGGTGGTCGATCCGATCTGCTGGCTGCCGCACGATTTTGACCGCTCCGCAGGCGGACAGAACTGGGTAACGAGCGACTCCTGGGGTCCGATGAAGGGCGCCCTGCTCCACACATCCTACGGCCACTGCTCTCTCTACCGGATCCTGCTCGATGAGGTCGAGGGACAATTGCAGGGCCTGGTGACAAAATTCCCCCTGCGGTTTGAAAGCGGCATCATGCGGAGCCGATTCCATCCGCGCGACGGCCAGCTCTATCTCTGCGGCCTGCGCGGCTACGACACCAACGCGGTTCGCGATGGCGGCTTCTACCGGGTTCGCTATACCGGCAAGACCCTGCGCATGCCGACCGGCTGGAAAACTCGCCCGGGCGGTATCGACATCAGCTTCGGCTGCGACCTTGACGCTGAGTTCTCCGGCGCTGCGAGCCGCTGGAGCGGCCAGTGGTACGACATCCCCAGGGCGACGCCGCGCGAACCCAAGCGCAAGAAGGCGAAGCTTCCGATCACGGGAGTGAGGGTGCTACCCGACAGGCGCACCGTCTCGATCGACATCAGGGACTTCGGACCCGCTACCAACATCTCCTTCCGCTACCGTCTCAAGGATGCCGAAGGGGAGATGATGCGGGGCGAACTGCACGGTACGGTCAACCGCGTCCCCGGAAAGAACAGGTAGGCGGCATGAGCCCAGCTGTGACAGGAAAGGCGCTCGTCGGAGTCTCGGCCTGCCTGCTCGGCGAGGAGGTACGCTACAACGGAGCCCACAAGCTGGACGATTTCGTCTGCGGCGAGCTGGCGCGAGCGGTGGAGCTGCGACCGGTCTGCCCCGAGGTCGACATCGGCCTGGGCGTACCGCGCGAGCCGATCCAGTTGACAAGAAGCAACAACGGTACTCGGCTTGTAGCCGCCGAGAGCGGAGCCGACCTCACCGCCGCCATGGAGAGCTACGCCGAGGCGAAGATTCGCGAGCTCGACGCCGCGGGAATCTGCGGCTACGTCCTGAAGGCCCGTTCACCGAGCTGCGGCCTTGGAAGTGTTCCGATCGACGGTGAGGGGGTTGGAGATGGCCTCTTCGCCGCTACGCTCAGGAAGCTCTGTGGGCAGCTGCCGACCTCCGAGGAGACCGGCCTCGAAGGGAAGGCCGACCGCGAGGCTTTTCTTGCCCGGGTGCTGGCCTATAGAAGGCTTCGCGACCTTTTTGACGGGGACTGGAAGCTCGCTGATCTCGTCGAACACCACACCCGGCAGAAGCTGCTCCTCATGGCGCAATCTCCCGACCTCTATTCACGGCTCGGAAGACTGGTGGCGGAAGCGGCCGGCGATGAGCCGGCTAACATCGAGAGCTCCTACCGGCTCCTGACGATGGAGGCCTTCGAACAAAAAACCACGGCCGAGCGCCATTCCAACGCCCTCGAACACATGCGGGGCTATCTTCGAAAACCAGCCTCTGAGGCAGACTACGCCGGACTGGGAAGAAAGATCTCGTCCTTTCGCAACGGCGAGCTCGAGCTCGCCGGGGTTCTCGATGACTTTCGTCGCCTGGTGAAGAAACACCCCGTTGATTACCTTTCGCTCCAGGTCTACCTCGAACCCCAGCCAGCCGAGCTCCTCGCCGGCCGGGAGAATTAGGAGAATCCGTCCATGCTCAAAAAAGGAGACCAGGCGCCCGGCTTCGAGCTGGCTGATGACAGCGGTCTCACCACAACGCTCTCCGGGCTGCTCGAAGATGGACCGATCATCCTCTACTTCTACCCCAAGGACTTCACCTCGGTCTGTACCCGGCAGGCCTGCATGGTCCGCGACACGCACGAGCGAATCGAGGCGGCGGGACTGCGCATCATCGGGATCAACTCGGAGAAGGCTGACAAGCACAGCCGGTTCCGGGAGCATCACGACCTGCCCTTCCGCCTGCTCGTCGACCCCGGGCGCGACGTGGCCCGGGCCTACGAGGCCGCCGGACCCTTCGGGCTCTACACGGCCAGGGTCTCCTATCTCATCGGCGCAGATGGGATGATCCAGGACTCCGTCCGGGCGGACCTGCGCCTGGCCCCCCACAAACAACTCATCGACAGCATCCTGGCGAATCGGAAGGCCGACTGAGCCGCCTATTTCCCGAGCAGGTGGCGCAACGCGCCCTCGAGGTCGTTGTGCTCAAACTCGAAACCGCTCTTCTCGAGAGCCGCGGGCTCGACCTTCGCGCTCGCCAGCAGGAGCGCGTCGGCCATCTCGCCCAGGACCATCCTGGCGGCAAAGGAAGGCAGCGGGAACATCGTCGGCCGCACCAGGACCCTGCCGAGAATTTTCGTGAACTCTTTGTTGGTAACCGACGCCGGAGCCACGGCGTTGACCGCGCCACTGAGAGAATCACTCTCGATGCAGTGGAGGATCACCCTGGTGAGATCATCGATCGAGATCCAGCTCATATACTGACGACCGCTGCCTACCTTGCCTCCAGCGCCCATCTTAAACGGGAGGAGCATCTTCTTGAGCGCCCCGCCCTTTGAGCTGAGAACGACCCCGATGCGCAGCCTGACGACGCGGATGCCCGCGTGCTCGGCAGCGGAGCTGGCCGCCTCCCATTCCCTGCAAATATCCGGAAGAAAACCCTCTCCTGCCGGCGCATCCTCCGGGAGGGACTCATCCCCCCGATCGCCGTAATATCCGATTGCCGAGGCGCAGACGAGCACCCCGGGCGGATTGGGCATTTCGGCGAGCTTTGAGCACAGGAGCTTGGTTCCAGCCACCCGGCTCTCGCGGATCCTCTCCTT
>CBFHWB010000154.1:0-10273 GCA_965659285.1 Planctomycetota bacterium
CAGGGCTGGTTTTGCGGCGGCAAACCAGTCGGCGCCCCGCTCTGATGGAAAGAGATACAGGGCAGCCGATGGGGCCGCCGCTTTCAACCTCAACCTCGACAAGGCGGCCGACATACTCAAGGCCAAGCCCGAGGGCTTGACCGGGAGCTACTTGGCGTTCTTGCCCTTGCCGGCTTTTTTGCCGCCGCCCCCACCACTGGTGGCGCGGTAGACGCCGCCGTTCTGCTTGGCCAGCTGCTTGAGGAAGGGGGTCTCCTGGCCGAAGCTGATGCAGTTGATCTTGGCTCCCCGAACACGGTTCTTCGCGCCGATCTCGCGCAGGATGTCGGCGGGCTTGGTGAAGGTGCCGCCGATGGGCTTGCCGTCGGAGAGCAGGAAGAGAGTGTCGGCCCTGCGGTCCTTGAGGGCGAGGACGAGAGAGTCGTAGATGTTCGTCTTGAGCTTGCAGTCGAGGTTGTTGACGAAGGCGATGGCCTCCTGGCGTCCGCGGCCGCGAAGCGGCTGGAGCGAAGACTTCCAGGGGATCGGGCCGACATTGAAGAAGATGATGTTGACCATCGTCGTGTCAGGAAGCTTCTTGAGGATACTGGTGAGTTCCTTTTTCAGCGCCGCCATCTTGGTGCCGGGCGCGCCCTTGAGGTTTTTCTTTCTGCCCTTTTTCTTGGGGCCGGTCGCCGATTGGAGCATGCTGATCGAGGCATCGACGAGGAAGATAACTCGCTTGGAGGCGACCTCGAGTCCGAAGTAGGTCGGGACGACCACGGTGTTGGCCTTGGGCGCGCCGGCTGCCGAGGCCTTTGGAAATTCGAAACGATCACCGGTCTCTTTCCACCACTTGTTCCAGTCCCTGGCGACCAGGCCCATATTGACTCCGGTTCGTTTTACCAGCAGGTTGAGGACATCGCTTTGGCGCGCGGAATCTTTTTCTTTACCGAGGCGGGCGATGAGGGCGGGGACCATTTCCTTGACCTTGAATTTGTGCAGCGCCTGGAGCGAGGCGTTGCGAACCATGGAGTGGCTGCTCTTGAGGCCATCGATCAGGGCCTCGCAGGCTTCCTGGTTGCGGGGGAAATTTGACAGGCTTCCAATCGCGATGACCCGCATTTCCGATGTTCCGGACGTTGCCGCCTTGATCACGAAATCCCGCGCCGCGGGTTTCCCGGTGGCCGCGATCGCATCGAGAACGCGCACCTTGGAGTAGGTCTTCCAGCCGCTCCCCTTGCCGAAGCCCTTGATCGCCGCTTCCAGGCCTTCTTTGTTGCTGCCTTCGATCATGGCCAGGCCCGCCGCGGCGACCAGGTAGGCATCCGTGCCGCTGTATTCACGCCGAAGCATCTTGAGCGCCTCGGGGTCTTTGAGCTTCCCGATCCGGGCGAGGATGGGCGCGACCTTTCTCTCGACGGCGCCGGGCCAGGCAGAGGTGCCGGGTTTTCCGGCTGAGCTCCGGACCTGCCGGTATTTTTCCGTCAGGGTGTCGAGGTCATTTCCGTAGAGTGCCTCGCCGGCGACGGGGGTAAAGAGGAGGCCGAAAAAAACGCCGCAGGCAAAGATGCGATAGAGCCTGTTCAACATGACAGAATGCCTTTAATGATTTAGAGATCCCGGATCGAGCAGGGGCCGGCTTGTGCGGGGCCCGCCTTCAGCAGGATCTCATCATAACCGATGAAACTTTGCTGGAAGGCGGCTTTCTGCCCTCCTGGGGGAAGGCGTGCACCATCGGGCCTTTTCAGGCCTGTTTTCCGGCTTCCAGGCAGGCTATTTTTTTCGGTTGGCGGGTACTGGGGGCTGCCGGGTGGCTCCGGCTGCGACATCCTTCTGCCAGGCAGAGTAGTCTTTTTTCATGGTGGCCAGGCGTGCGGCCTCTTTTTTTGCGAGGTTTTTCTGTTCCCCGGGGTCCTGCTCGAGGTTGTAGAGGGCGGCGGCCTTCTGGCCCTTGAGCTCGCGGACGTATTTCCAGGGGCCATCGCGCATGGCCTGCTGCCGGCCGGCACCCCAGTAGACCTTGCGCGGCGCGGGCGGTTGTTTACCGAGAAAACTGGGGACCAGGCTGCGTCCATCGAGACGAAGATTTTTCGGGGTCTTCACTCCGGCGAGCTCGAGCAGGGTCGGAAAGATGTCCATCCCGGCCGACAGGTCATCGCAGGTGCTTCCGGGTGCAATCCTGCCGGGCCAACTCGCGATCGCCGGAACACGATGCCCGCCCTCCCAGAGCTGGCCCTTGTTGCCTCTCAGGGAGCCGTTGTTTCCGAAGCTCGCGGCGCCGTTGTCGGAGACAAAGAAAACCAGGGTGTTCTTCTCGAGCCCGAGGCGCTTGAGCGCGGCAACGATCTCGCCGACACCCTTATCCAGCTCCTGTACCATTTCGCGGTAGGCGCGTTTGCGGAAGGCGGCGCTTCGCTTCTCCGGCACCACCTTGCCCTGGACCCGGAAGGCCGGATCCCCTGGCCCCTGGAAGGGCGTGTGCGGAGCCTCGTGTGGGACGTAAAGGCAGACGGGCCGATCCTTGTGCTCTTCGATGAATTTCACCGCATGGCGCGTGATCAGGTGGGTTGAATAACCCTTTTCCTCGATGGGCTCGAGCCCCTCCCACCAGTCATAGACTCCGACCCGGTCGTAGTGCGACTGGTAGTCGATATTGCCGCTGACAAAGCCCCGGAAACGGCTGAAGCCGTGATGGACCGGATTGAACTTCTTTTCATAGCCGAGATGCCATTTCCCGAAGCAGCCGTTTTGATACCCGGCACCGGCGAGGAGCTCGGCGAAGGTTGTCTCGCCCTGGTGGAGTCCGTGGTTACGGTTCTGGTTGAAGCCGGCGTAGATCACGCCGTCGACGCCGGCTCTTTGCTGGTAGCGTCCGGTCAGGAGCGCCGCCCGGGTCGGGCTGCAGACAGCGCCGTTGGAATGATAGTCGGTGAAGCGAACACCGGCGCGGGCGAGGGCGTCGAGGTGTGGCGTCTTGTAGGCCTTGTTGCCGTAGCAGCTGAGCTCTCCGTAGCCGAGATCATCGGCCATGATGATGACCAGGTTCGGTTTGCCCTGGCGGTCTTCGCTGGTCGCAAGTGCCGGGGTAAAGAGAGCCAGGCAGAGGGTACAGAGACTGAGCCGCATGTGGTATACCTTCGTTTTCGAGTTGGTTGAAGAAAACGTATCTTAACGGGGAATAGTGAGATGGCGGTCGAAGAAGGCAAAAAAGCTCCAGCATTTACTCTCGCGGACGAAAACGGCGACAAGGTGCGGCTCAGTGAACTGGCGGGCAAGTGGGTCGTACTCTATTTCTATCCGCGCGATGACACTCCCGGCTGTACCGTCGAAGCCTGCGATTTCACCTCCGGGTTGAAGTCCTTCGAGAAGCTTGGCGCAAAGGTCTATGGCTGCAGCCCGGATTCGGGTGAGAGTCACCAGAAATTCATCAAGAAGTACAAGCTCAAGATCAGCCTGCTCTCCGATCCTTCTCACAAGGTCATGGAGAAGTATGGCGCCTGGGGTGAGAAGAATATGTACGGCAAGATCACCGTTGGCGTCATTCGCTCAACCGTCGTGATCGACCCAAAAGGCAAGGTCGCGAAGCACTGGAAGCGCGTCAAAACCAAGGGCCATGCAGACAGCGTCCGAAAGGCTCTCGAAGCCGCGCAGTCAGCCTGAGAGGCAGCTTCCCGGTCAGGGTGTGATGATCGTCAGCTTGTGTTCCTTGAAGTGAGGAATCAGCAACCGGCCTCGCTTGGCATCCCAGCCGGGATCGGCGGGCTCCTTGAGACCCTCGATCGCGACAGTGGCGCCCTGTGGAAACTTGAAACGGTAGACGCATTCTCCGGCCCAGCTGGTGATCAGCAGGCTTCCATCCTTGTCGACCACAATCCCGTCGAGCTGGTTCTTCGGCAGCTTGGCCACGAGACGCTCACGGCCCTCGCGAGCCCGGGCCCAGAGGAGCTCTCCCGAATTCCAGGTGCACACCAGCAGTCCGCCGGCTGTCACGAGCAGGCCGTTGGGGTTGGGAACCTCCGCCCCCCTGGAGAGAGCTTTCACGGAGTCGTCCGGGCTGATTTCGTAGACGGCATCCGTCCTCGGGGCGTCCGGGTCTCCTCCGAAACCGGAGTCGCTGACGTAGACCTTGCCATCAGGGCCCGATGCAAGGTCGTTGAGGAAGGAAGAACCCTTGATCTCGATTACGCCCGTGGCCTTGCCGGTGACCCGGTCGAATTTGCGGATGGCGTTAACGTCAGCGGCGTAGAGGGTGTCGCCGACGATGGCCAGGCCCTTCGGCGCGTTCAGGGTTACACCTTCGGCGCCGCCATCGATCCACTTCAGGTCGAGAATTTTTCCGGAGGGTGCAACCCGGGAGATGAAGCCGGCTTTGTCTTTACCGAGAGGGTTGCCGTTGATGTTCGAGACAATATAAATGTCAGCCTGCGTGTCGTGGATGGCGCATTCGGGGGTGTTGAGCCCGGCATCGGCGGGCGTCACGATCTTGACAGCCTTATAGGTTGTCGGTGTGACACAGGAACAGGCCAGGAGCAGCAGCGCGGAAAGACAGGTGTATTTCTTCATGAAGAGCATTTCAGATCCTCCGGATAGTGTATTTGACAGAAGTAGAGCCCCTCTTGATGGCCTTTTGGCTCCATTTCATCAAGTGAAAAGAAGGTTCGGGCTGCCTGTGGTGTCTTGGGTTGGTCTCAGGGGCCACAGGTGTCAGGGCAGCCGACGATCGGGAGGCAGGAGGTTCCCCCCACCGGTCCGGGCCCGCCCTGAAAGAGATACCTGAGGACGTGAATGGCATCGGTCAGATCGACAGACCGGTCACCATTCAAGTTCATCAATTCGCGGTTGGCGGCGTCGGTCACCTCTCCATCGGCGCAGGGAAGAGCCTGGGGAGAGCCCAGGAAGAGATGGCCAAGGAGGCAGACGGCGTCGGAGATGTCGAGCCGCCGGTCCTGGTTGCAGTCGCCGGGCAACTGCCCGCCCCCCGCCGGGTCGACGATGACACTTTCGAAGGCCATGGCGAAGCCCCCGCGGTCGTCCCAGGCGATCAGGGTGACGAGATATTCGCCAGGCTCGTCCCAGGTATAGGTCATGGTTTCACCCAGGCCCCCACCCCCATCTCCGAAGTCCCAGTCGAAGCGTACGATCTCGCCATCGGGGTCGAACGAGGCCGAGGCATCGACCAGCACCTCGAGGGGAGCGGCTCCCCGGGTTGAGGAGATGGTGAAAGAGGCGACGGGTCGCTCGTTCGGGCCGAGCACGCGAACCGAGACGCTGCGTTCAGCCCGGGCGGTCGCCCCCCTGTCGTCCCTTATCTCGAGCGTGGCCTGGAATTGCCCGGCGCTCTCATAGGTGTGGCTCGTTCGCATGCCGGAGGCGCTCTGTCCATCTCCGAAGTCCCAGCTGTAAGAGACCAGCTGGCCATCGGGGTCGTTGGAGTCCGAGGCGTCGAACTCAACCCGCAGAGGGGCGAAGCCCGCCTCGGGTGATATGCTGAAGAGGGCGCGCGGCTCGATGTTCGGCGGCGGCGGACCGATGGAGTTGGTCTCCCCCGGGGTCCCGCGGGTCCGTTCCGAGGCTCCCCAGCTTTCCGGGTCATTGCCGTAGGCATCGGGGTCTCGTCGCTCGAGAGATGGTCCTTCCCCATCGGCCGCGGCCGGCCACGGCCCATCGTCATCGTAGCGAACCCGGTCAACGAGGATCCAGCCCCCGGCCTCTTCCTGCCCTGGTGGCTCGGGGCGCATCAGGCGAATCGACTCCCCGCTGTTGTCCAGTGAGCCGCCGAAAGGGCCGTAGATCGGGATGCTGTCGGGTACCGAGTTGAGCTGGCGGAAGAGTCGGGGGTCGATGCTCGAGACCAGGAGAAAGCCGCGCGCGGCGATGGTTGCGCCCGCCGGCAGCTCGTAGCCCTCTTCTCCCTGGAGCCCTGAGAGCCCGCGGAGCGCCCACCTTCGCCCGCCCGCTCCTTCGGACAGCTCCAAAGGCTCGGCGCCGCGGTTGTAGAGTTCGACGAATTCGCTGTCGCCCCTTGCGGGGTGGTAGTGGATTTCGCTGATGATAACGGGCCCGGCAAGGTGCCCCGGGTTTTCCATGCCGAGGCTCGGCTCGCCCAGAGGAGCGAGGTCGGCCCCGACGCTGGTGTCGACACGGCCGTAGGACACGCCCGCGGCCAGCGCGTTGAAGCGCATGCCGGTGATGTAGCCGGTGAGTTCGCCGCTATCCTCGTCGGCCGAGGAGAGAAACACTTCGTCGCCGGCACCATTCAACGCGAAGCTCCCCGGGACAGCAGCGCCCGGGTTGAACGCGCTTTCGAAGACAGGCTGGTACCCCCCGGCGGGAAGGACCAGTCCTTCGGGAAGGCGGTATTTTTTGAGCGAGGCGAGGCTGTCCCGGCTGTCGCTGAGATACCAGCCGCCGATGGCGATGTCCGTGGAGGTTGGGTTGAAGAGCTCGATGGCGTCCTCGAGGGGCGCCGCCGTTCGGGCCAGGATCTCGTTGATGAGCACCTGCCGGGCGGGCGGCTGCGGGTCAGCGGCCCCGGGTGAGCCGAAGGCGCTCGAGCTGGCGCGCCAGCCCTCGCCGTCCGTTTCCGGGCTTCCCGGTCGCCTGGGCACCAGCGAATAGCCGAAACCGTCGGGCCCGATCGGCCAGCCGTCTTCATCGTCATAGCGCGCCTCGGCGGCTACGTTGTTGAAGGAGTCCCGCAGGATGATGTCTTCGCCATTGTTTGCGAGCGAGCCTTCGTAGACTCCAAGGAGCTCCGCGGCCGGGTAGGCGGTGGCGAAAGCGGCCGCATCGGATGCCAGCACCAGGCGCCCGCCGCTGGCCAGTGTTGCCTCGGGGGGGAATTCAAAAGTGAGGCCATCGCTGAAGAACAGGCCGCCAAGCTCGAGGTTCGAGTCTCCAAGGTTGGCAAGCTCGAGGAAGTCATAGGAGCCGCCCCCGGGGGCATGGTACATGATCTCGCTGAAGATCAGTCCGCTCCAGGTGGCCGGTACGGAAAAATCGGCCCGGTTCAGGGCGCTCCAGGTGTTTCCGGAGCGTGTTCGGGCTCGAAGGGCCGTGTTGCCGGCAAGGCGTACGGGCCCGTCGTAGAGGGTGGCGTCGGGGGAAATTGCCCCTGACCCATAGATTCGCGGGTCGCTGCCGTCGGTGGTGTAGTAGATGCTGCCCTGCTCTCCGGCCGGCAGACTCATGCCCAGCTCGAAACCGGGCGGAACATCTCCGCCGTGACGGCTGAATGCCGGCGCGGCGAGGCCTGGATACAGTTGGGCCGAACGCAATTGCTGCAGGACGCGGCTTGATCGGTTGGGGAACCAGGTTCGCAGCAACCAGTTCAGCTCGGCCGACCACTCGCCCTCCCGGGTATACGGAGGCTCCCTGCGTACATCTCCCCAGCGCGCGGCCTCGAGCACCATCGGCAGGTTGATCTGGTCGGCGCGCTTCATGTAGATCGCGGCCGGCCGATTTTCTCCTGGCCGGTCAGGGTTCCAGCTTCGCTCCTCGGGATTGACGTAGAGCGGCCCGTCGTTGAAGAAGTGCTGGTGAACCCGGTCGGCGAAGAGCAGGCGCCATTCCGGGCTCTGCCTCAGGCGGCTGTAGGCCTCCGCCGGCGTGTTATTGTTGTTGACCCCGACACGGTTGACGTTGACATCCTTGAGCACGTGCTCGGCATCCCAGCTGAAGAAGCGAAAAACGCCTCCAGGCACTCGCCGTCGTCCCGCATACCAGTTGTGATGCGGCCAGTCGTCGTTGCCCGTGTAGAAGTTCACCAGCATATAGTCCGCCAGGTCGAGCACATCGAGGTGCTCCTGGAGGGCGTTGTAGTTCGAGAGCGTTCCCAGTCCGGCTCTGGCCCGGGACATCATGGTGTTCCACGCCGCGGAATTGCCATCCACTACGGTGCCGCCGTTGTGGCGGAAGATGTCCCACTCTTCCTTGTCGCCGCCAAGATGTTCTTCGCAGTAGCCGTTGTCCGGGCGCTCGTGCACATCGAAGACTCCCCAGAAAAGCCCGTTGAGAAAGACCGTGCAGAGCCGGCTGCGGGGAGCGAGGGATCCCATGGCCAGCTGCAGGTCGCTGACGAACATATCACGGACGTATTGGCTGCGGACCCGCTGGTCGTGGCTTGGATGGGTGAAGGTCAGGTTGAGGTGAGCATCGAGGACGAGATTGTCAAAGCGGTCGACCGGAGAGCCGGGGAAGAAGTCATAGTTCAGCTTGCTCCGGCCGTAGCCGCCCCTGAAGGCGAGCCGGTAGGACGTCTTCTTTGATTTCCAGCCTCCGGTAGAGCTTCCCCCCTGGACACGGATTCCACAGGGAATCTGGAAGCCCTCATCGCCATCGGGCAGGATCAACTCGGCGGTGACCTCTCGCTCCCATGCGGGCCCGGAGCTGGAGGGGTGTACAATGACCCCTCGGGCGGCGCCGAAGAGGTCGTCTATGCCGCCGACGACCGAGAGGGCCGGGAGGCTCATTAGCGCCCTCAGGCCGATTGCGCGGTTGTCCCGGGCGTTGATGACCTGGGGGTCCATCTCGTAATCAGCGGAGGTGCCAGGCCAACTGGAGGGAAAACCCGCAGGCGTTCTCGATTGTGAGAGCACCCGCTCGGGAAAAATGTAGGACCAGGTAACGGGTGGCGAGGAGAGCAGGCCCTGGCGAAAGGCCGCCGCGCGCACGGTTCTCGCGGGAGCGGAAGAGGAGCCTGAGATGTCGACGGGTTCGGAATAGAGGGTTCCGCCGGTCTCGGTGGGCTCGCTGCCGTCGAGCGTGTAATAGATGCTCGCGCCCTCGGTGGCGCAGCTCAGCTCGAGGGTGAAGCCGTCCGAATAAAAGCCTCTTGGATGGCTGGGTGCCGGCTCCGCGACAAGGCCCTCGATCACCGCCGAGGCGGCATTCGAGGCGCCGGGCGTCGGAGTGGCCAGGTAGCCTGGAAGGCCGGTCTCGGTGCGACCATAGGCCAGGTTGGTTCTCTGGGGAGGGTAGGCGGGGGCCAGTTCAGAGACCGCCTGGCCAGGCGAGTCTGGTCCGAAGAGACCGAGGTATTCGCCGCCGGTTTCGAGCTTGAAGCTGGCATGCAACTCACCGGCCGGCGGCGCCCGGTCTTTTCCCGAGGCGAAGACGATGAGGTGTTCCCCAGGCGCCAGCGTTTTCGCGGGGAGAGCCCACATGGCCGCTTCGGCGCGGTCGTCGGTCAGGGTCCAGCCGGCGAGCTCGACCGGCTCGGCTCCCAGGTTGCGCAGCTCAACCCAGTCCGGGCTGTCGCCGTCTTCATCTCGAAGCCCGCCCTGGTTCGATGCGAGCAGCTCGTTGATTACAAGCTGGCCGACCGGAGCTTCGGGGTCGATGGTGTAGATCCACTCCCTGCTGCCGAAGTCGTTTGGCGGGATGAAGAGGTCGCGAATGGCGTGTCCCGGAGCCCAGCTGATCCTGGCGCTTCCTTCCGGGGGCGGTTCGAAGCGGAAGGTATAGGGTCCGGCCGCCTCGCCGCTGACGCTTTCAGCCGCGGCTCCATTGATGAGCAAGTCGGCCGCATCAACGCCAGCCACCGCCTCGCTGAAGGTAACATCGATACGCCGGAGCTCGCGCACCCGGGCGTTGAAGCCCGGCAGGAGCCCGACGATCGAAGGCGGCGTGGTGTCTACGCCGACCGGGTCCACCAGCGCCAGGTCGAGCTTCGCATCGCTCGAGGACACGGTCGAGTTGAAGAGCTGTACCGCGATCGTATTCGAGCCCGCGACAATGAAATCGGAAGGGGCCGGAAGGTCAAACACCTCGTAGGAACCGGATTCGTGGCTGCGACGGGCCCGGGAATCAAAGGCGGGATTGTCCGGAGGGTTCTCCGAGGCGACCTCGACGCCGTTGATCCACAGGATGAAGCCATCGTCAAAATCGATCGATGCCTCAAGGGCCACCACCAGGGCCGGGTTCGGAATTTCCAGGGTGCGGCGCAGGTAGAGGGTGCTGTAGTTGCGCCGCATGGGTGGGTCGGCTTCGGAGAGGTCGGTGCCGAATGGCGGATCTCCATATCCGAAGGGCGCCGGCCCCTCGGCCCAGGCGGAATCATCGAAGCCATTCATGCGCCAGCTTTCAACCGGCTCGGAGGCTTCGGAGAGGCCCGGGCGCCATCGCCAGGCCGAGCCCGCCTCGAGGTAGACCACCTCCTGGGCACCGATAAGGCTCGGGGCGAGGAGGAGCCAGAGCAGAAGCGCTTTTTTAAGGAGCTCAATACTGGACAAGCCGTCCTCCATGGACAAACGCGTAGCGGGCCCAGCCAGGCCCGGGAAACAACCCAATC
>CBFHWB010000155.1:0-10078 GCA_965659285.1 Planctomycetota bacterium
ATGAAGGCCCAGATGGCGGCGCCGGCTACGAGTTTGGAGAATCCGCCTTCTGCTGGTTCTTCTCACCACACTGGGACTCCGACAGAAAGCTCTTCAGACTCTGGTACATGGCCAGCAAGCGCCCCGGCTCGGCCCTCGCCTACGCCGAATCAAAAGACGGCATCACCTGGACCAAGCCGCTGATCTCCCGGGACGGCAAGAGCAACCTGGTCAACTGGGAATCGGATGTGCCGATCCTGCGGGAGAAGAGGTCCCGTGGGCTGGTTGAAATCGGCCTCGATGGAGTCACGGTCAATATCGACCCCGGGGTCCCCTGGGGACATCCCGAAAAATACAAGGTGGCGTTCTACCCGAACCGCGGGGGCCAGGACTGCCGGACAAGGATTGGCTACTCCGCAGACGGCATCGACTGGAAATTCTACAATAAGGGCCTTCCGGTGACGGGCCGCGCCGCCGATTTCAGCAACCAGCTCTTCTGGGACCCTCCCAACAAACGCTACCTGCTGATCTGCCGTGAAGACTTCGCCGCCGGTGGCGGTGTGGGCGAGCTGCGAGGCGTCCGCATCATGGAGCACACCCGGGACAACGATCTCAAGGGGCACCCGACGTCGTGGAAGACCCTCACAAAATTCGTTTTGAACGATCCCGACAAGACCATGGTTCCGGGAACGAGGGTTCCCGAGCGACAGATCCACACCCTGCCCATCTGGTACTACGAGGGCATCTATTTCGCCCTGACGGATGTTCTCACGGCGACCAACCGCCCGGTGCCGGTTGGAAAACAGGACTTCCACAAACGTCATGAAAAGGGCACCTGGGAGTTCTACATGGCGCCTTCCCGCGACGCGATCAACTTTGATTTCGCCCTTGCCGCCTACCCGCGAAAGACCCTCATCCCGCGCGGCCCAGACGGCAGCTTCGACAAGGACTGCGCCCGTCCGCCAATGAACATCATCACCCACAAAGACCAACACTGGATCTACTACCTCGCCACCAACGAACGCTGGGGCGCCCGCAAATGGGACGCCCGCCTGGGGCTCGCGAAGCTCCGGCTGGATGGTTTCTTCTTCCTCGAGGCCGGCGCCAGGCCCGGCTCCCTGGTCACCAGGCCCTTCAAGCTCAAGGGGACGGCTGTTGAGGTCAACGTCGATGCGAAAAAGGGCTGGGTGAAGATCGAGCTCCTGGACAAAAAAAACAACCCCATCTCAGGCCTCTCTTCCAGGCATGATGGGGTGGACCAATTGCGCCTGAAGCCCGGATGGAAACTTTCCGGGATCGAGGGGAAAACGGTCAAGCTCAAGTTCACCCTTCAGGACGCCAAGCTCTATGCCTTTGGTTTCATTGATCAATAACCAGCCGATTCGGCTCCAGCTCCCGGCAATTCTGTGGGTCTTCCTTGCCCTGCTCTGTCCCTGCTCAAAAAGCCAGGCCCAGCCAGGCCCCCAGCGGATCCCGCCGATTAAAAAGGGACTCCTCGCGACCGAGAGGCTGGAAGGAGAAGGAGCCTGGATTGACGAAGCCTTCAAAGAACGGTTTCGACAGAATCGCCGGGCGCGCGCGACCATCTGGTTCGATGATCAGCTCCTGGGAGATGGAGAAGCCTACGCGAGACGAAGCAGGGAATTCTCCGAACGAAAAAGGGGGGAGCTGGGCGAAGCGGCGGTGAGGACGCTGAAGGCCATCCACGAGCGATCGTGGAGCAAGGCCGCACCCCGCATACGGGAACTTGTCGACAAGGGAATGATCAGCCAGCCTGGACGGCATTGGATTGTAAACGGATTCTCCTGCATCACCGTCAAGGAGCATCTCGAGAGCCTCCGGTCCATCCCCGGAGTAAAAAAGATTTTCGCCGCCCCCCGGCTTCCTCCCAGGCGCCCTGCGCCACCGGGGCAGGCTCCCGCATTCAAGCCCGGGAAGGAAAAAACGCGCGACCCGCGACCCTACCAGCATCCCTGGTATATCCACTCCCTGCTGGCCGACCGGACCTGGAAAGAATTCGGCGTGGGAGGAAAAGGCGTTCTCAATGTCGTCCAGGATTTCAATTTTGTCTTCTCGGACAATCTCACCGGAAGCCTGCATCGAAACCCCGGAGAGATCCCGGGAAACGGCCTCGATGACGACCGCAACGGATTTGTCGACGATTACCACGGCTTCAACTTTGACGCCAAAACAGCGCAGCTGACCAGCGTACAGGTCGCCCCGGGATCGTCTTCTCCAAAGGGGATGCATGGGTTCATGTGCGCCGCGATCATCTGCGGACGCGGCGTCTCTGGAAAAGGTTACGAATTCGGAATCGCCCCGGAAGCCAGCTGGGCCGGGGTCATCGCCGGCGGGCAGCTCGAAAAGGCCGTGCAGTGGTCTATCGAACAAGGTGCCGACACCTACAGCATGAGCTTCTCCATCCCCAGGCTGCGGGAGTATCGCTCCCATTGGAGAAAGCTCATGGAGCACGGGTCCCTGTGCGGCCTCTTCTTCGTTTCCGGAGCCGGAAATTTCGCCCAGACCGAGAAGACCCCGGTACAAATGCGAACACCTGAAGATATCCCCGAGGTGGTCTTCGCCGCGGCGGGTGTTCAGCGCGACTTCAGCCGCACCCCGTTCTCCAGCCAGGGCCCGGTGAACTGGCAAACCGAGCACTACCGGGATGGCCTTGTACAAAAGCCCGAAGTCTGCGCCTTCAACATGGCGCTACCCCTGCTGCGTCGGGACGGCTCGGCCAGGCCTATAGCGCTCAACGGCAACTCCTTCGCCGGGCCCATGTTCTGTGGAGCGATCGCGCTGATGCTTTCCGCTGACCCGGACCTCCTCCCATGGGATCTGAAAGAGATCATCACGAAGACAGCCACCGATGTCGGCGCGAAGGGAGTCGATGCCCAGACCGGCCATGGGCTCATCAACTGCTACCGGGCGGTCAAGGAGGTCCTGAGACGCAGGGCCATACGCGAAGGTGGAGACCCGAAGCCGTATACCGGCAGAGAATCCGGCGACGAGCTGGACCTGTCAGCGGAAAAAGAAAAGCTGGCGGCGCGCGGCGTCGCTATCGCGCGAATCGCCCCCGAGGGAGAGGCGGCGAAGGCGGGCATCAAGATCGATGACCTTGTGCGGAGCTATGATGGACGTCCCATTACGACGACCACGGACCTGCGCTCTGCGGTGAGAGCCTCCGGCCAGCGGCCGGGCCGAAAAATCACCCTGGTTATCGAGCGCGGCGGGAAAAAGCTCGAGTTGATCGTGAAGCCCGGCCCGCTCGGGATCCAGTCTGTCGCGCAGTACGCCGCGCCGGTATTCAAGTAGCCACTGGCCCCCGCCTATTCTTTCGGCGGCTCACCATCGCCGGTGCGCTCCCCCTGCAGAACCCAGCTGAGATTGAAACGGGCGAACTGCCCGCCGCCATAGCGATAGTTCGGACCGCCCTCCAACAGGATGTAGATCCAGCCCTCGCTCGCTGTCCCCGGTCGGCCGGCCGAGAGAGATGAATAGGCGCTCGGCCCCTTGTAGACCCGACGCTTGAGCGGCCAGGTCTTCGCCCCATCGAAACTCGCCCAGACGCTGACATCCTTGCGATCGCCACCCTCGCTGTCGCAGCTGCTGTAGAGCAGGATATCCCGGTCCTTGACCGGCAATCGAACAAGCCCCGCCATGCAGCCGCTGCCCCCGCCAATGGACCCCCGGGCTCCGTCAGGCAGCACCTTCGAGATCGCCGGGTCCTTCCAGGTCACACCGCCATCATCACTCCAGGCATACCAGCGCATCGACCGAGCGTACTTGCTTCCGGGAGGATCCCAATGCCTTCGAGAGTCGTAATAGATACGGCCATCGGACAGCTCAGCCACGCAGCCCTCGCCAGTGCCCATAACGGGGAAGGGGCTGCTTGGCAGCCAGGTCTTTCCTCCGTCGTCGCTGTAGATAGCGGTATTGTACATCTTCGGGAAGTTTTCCCTCCGGTCCCCGGTCTTACCGTAATACCGGGCGGGCCGAAGGAGCCGTCCCTTGTACTTTCCCCGCCGCAGGGTGATGCCATGCTCGGCCATGTGCATGGTCAACCTGTGGCCGCTCTTTGTCGGATGAATGACAGTCTCCTGGACCTGCCAGGTCTTGCCATGATCCCCGCTCCGATAGACCGTCGGCGGTGGAGGGTTAGCAGGCCAACGGTACTTCTCCGCGAATACGAAGATGTCCCCGCTCTTTTCATCGACCGTTACGCCTCCGCCGCTGAAGATGTGCTTGTACTTGCCGAGGATAATCGGGGCGCTCCACCTCTTCCCTCCATCCTCGCTACGGCGAACCAGGAGGGCCTCTCCGGAGACAAAGGTCGCGAGGACCGTCCCATCCATGGCCACGACCACGTTGGGCTGTCTCCCTTTTCCATAAATCCCCTCGAGCTCGAACTTCGCCTCGCCTTGAAAAGAAGAGAGCTCCCCCTCAGCTGAAACAACCGAAGCCCAGCCAGGGGCTGCGAGCAAAACCGCCACGGAAAGGATCCTCAAATTCATACCCAGCCCTCCCTATTTATCCGTCCGAACTGTAACGACATTCGAAACCCCGGTACCAACGAGCCCGCCCGGGGTCGGTTTTACCGCGTAGAGGCGATACCTCAGAATTTTCCCGGATTCAATACTGATCCTGGGTGAGGAGGTCCTGTTCTCGCCATGAAACGGCTTGTAGTTCCTGAAATTGACGCAATCAAGCCCATCGCAGCGCTGCAGAATAAACGCCATCTCCCCGGTAGAGTTGTCCTTCCAGGTGAAGCTGACCGTTCCGGCCTCCTGCCTCACTGCGGCGAGGTCGCTGGGCGCGTCCGCGGAGGCCTTCCCAGGACGTGGGCCGCCTCGGTCAGCCCCTGGCTGTGCGCGCCCATTCTTTCGAACGGGAGGCTTGCTGCCGGGCCGCTCCAGCTGTTGCCGGGCGGTCTCATAGCGTCTGCTGAAAAATTTCTTCATCGAGACCACCACATCATCCCAGGACCGGTCAGAAGGATTGGTAACCCGGCCCCTGGGAAAGGGGTCCCGCTCCAGGTCTTTCCGGATCAGCTCGTAGAGGCGGTCCAGCCGCGCCGATAACTTCTCGGGATGGAAGTGGGTCTCGAGCAGCTTCTTCGCGCGTTCTCGGTAGAGTCCAAGGAGCTCTTCATTAGCCTCTATTCGCTCCACCAGGGGTCTCGGGGACCTGAAGACTGGCCAGGCCGCGTGCCATCCATCGATCACTGGAACCCGCCCGAAGGCCCGATCGGCGAAGCCGACATCGAGGTCCCAGGTCAGGTAGCGCCAGCGCCCGGTCGCGGTCTCACGGTGAAGATAGTAGTTGTGCGGGCCCAGTCCCGTGTACTGATCAAAGGCGCCGGCGAGCAGCAACACGCCCATCTGCCAGGTAAAGGAGTCCACATCGAAGACCCGTCGAAGACTCGCCGCGAAGTCCTTATCCGGGATGTCTCGGATCTCCCGGATGAGGCCCACGAGATCCGACATCTGCACGGCCGCCTCTCCCGCCTTGATCTCGAAGGCCTTGGAGTAGATCAGCGGGTCATCTCCAATGTACCGCAGGTCAGCCCCTGGCCCTCCCGTGTGTACCTTGAAAAGCGCGCCGTCGGCATCATCAAGGCGGTTTGAAAGAAAGGCTTTATCTATCCGCTCCACGTTGACATACACCCCGATGAATTTCCCGTTCAAGGTAACCCGAGCGTAATTGGTTCTCGAAGCCGGCACTCCCACCTCGGCCAGGATGTCTGTGATGATCCTCTCGCTGAAGAGGCTCCCGAACTGAACACCATTGTCGAGCGAGACCCGCCGTAGCCCCAGGAAACGTTGTCCCTTCACGAACTCTGAAAACTTGACCAGGAAGCCGCGCTTGTGCCGCTGGTCGGGCCTCGAAGAGCTGTTGCCTTTGTAGCGCAGGCCCACCCTGTCGATCACCTGGCCACGCCAGCGAAACCTCGCCGGCACATAGACCCGCTCAGGCAACGAACTCGCCAGGCGATCAAGGTTGGCGGGAGTGACCTCGAGCTGGATATCCTGGACCACCTCCGGGGCGAAGAAGTCCGCCTGCTTCGGCGTTGCATCTTCAGCCGCGGCCAATCGGCCCAACAGTAGACAGCCAAGAAACAGAAGTGGTGATGCTCTCATGAAATACCTGCTGGAATGATCTCTGCCCACCCCTCCTCGCGGGGAAAGCGAACCGTAATTCTAAGCTAGAAGCGCGCTCCCGGCGAAGGCCAGAACTGCAAGGTGATCTCAAATTTCAGGACGCTCGCCATTCCCGGAATCTCTCCGAAGCCCTACGCGCCCAGCCCAGCCAGGCCGACAGGGTAAAGATCACGGATGGCGAAATAAAAACAGCGGACTGAACAATCGAAAGGCCGTTATTCAATCGGTATTTTAACTAGACGACATGGCCTCCCCTGCGTATTCGGCCTCCAAATGCCCAAAAGGAGGAATATAGGCCCCAGGGTGCTTTCCGGTCCGTAAAATGGTCGTTCAAACCGGTTTATTTGAAATAAGGCCCGTTGCCAGGCGATCAAGACGACCATGAAACATCTGCAGACTATTGTTTTATTCGCCCTCATTTGCCTGTTAGTTCCCGAAGCGTCTGCCGACGACTACCTCATTGTCGGTACCCAGGCCAACGGCGGCGGAGCGATCTACGAGGTGAATGGCGGCAGCCTCAGGTTTATCGAGAACCTGCCGGCAGTGGAAAATGTTCCCTGGGGCGCCCGGGCGACCTACTATCACGAAGCAAACGACACGCTGTACTTCGCCGAGGGTGATTCTCCGGCCGAGTGGAGTGTTCCTCTCGGAGAGCTCTTGGACCCGGCGATCGAGGCCTCATCGACCAGGATCAGGGGATTTGACCGGCGAGGCGGAGGCGAACAGCATCCGGATATCTTCATCAGGGGGCCACGTGACGGGGAGATTTACGCCCACACCCGCGGCGGAGGTCGCCTCTGGCACTACAACCCCATCACCGACACAGCCACCGACATGGGAGTCCATACCGCGGCCACCGATTCAAAGATCTACCAGGTGGTCTACGGCGACACCCTCTACACACACAATGGGAGCAACGGCTTTCGCGCCTGGGACCAGGTTGATGATGGAAGCTGGTCCGCCCCCTACAACCCCCGCATTTCCGGAGTACTTGACAGCCACGCGACCGCTGTACGCCAAAGCGATGGCACCTACTTTTCTGGCCGCAGCGGCACGATCGCCTACGGCAGCTTCGTTACCGGGGGAGCCTCGCCAGGTACCCTTCCCAGGCTCGATCCGATCTCGCCGCTGAACAGCATGGATGTCAGCGGCGATGGCACCAGGCTCTGGGTCGCGGGCTTCCAGCCCCACATCTCAAGGACCACGAACTACCTGGGCTACTTCGACATCAGCGGCAACCTCGCCTCGGCCCGGTTTACGCTGGTCGTCTCTCCCGGCGACACCCTGCCAGGATTGACGGGAAATGACTGGAGGATTTCCATCGTCAGCATCCCCTCCAGCGGTACCGGACCTTTCATCCGAGGAGATTCCAACAGCGACTCGACCTTCGACATCTCAGACCCAATCACCATCCTGCGCTTTCTCTTCCTCGGCGGCGAGGTTCTTGGCTGCAGGGCTGCCGCTGACGCGAACGGCGATTCCGGGATAGACATAACCGATGCGATCTACAGCCTGAATTTCCTCTTCCTTGGAGGAGCGCCGCTTCCCGCGCCTGCCGAATGCGGTCTCTCGGACCTGGAAGAGGACATCTCCCTTGGTTGCGAGAACAGCGCCTGCGAATGACCTGCAGTAGCCAGGCTAGCGGGAGCCCCCGGCCTTCGCGAATTTCCAGCCGGGCTTGTAGTCGCGGGTAAGCTTCACATCCCTGTCGAGCGCGGCCCGGAGCATCTCGATCGGAATGGAGTTCTGTCTCAGGACAGCGTCGTGAAATTGCCTGTCGGTCATCTTGCCGTCTCCTACAACCTTCCTCTGAAGGGCCCTGATCTGCAGGGCTCCGAGCATATAGGCCGCCTGGTAGAGGGGCGAATAGCCACCCTGAATCGAGCGTCTCACCTCGGCGGTGGCATTTCTCCGCTCATGGCCAACCCTCTGGACAAGAAAGTCCACGGCCTCCCCCGCCTTCATCGTCCCCAGGTGGAATCCAAGGGAAAAGATAATCCGCGCGCAGCGGTGCTTGCGCCAGAACAGCATCCCGATGCGATCCTCAGGTGATTTCGGAAAATCGAGATCCCAGAGCCGCATCTCCCAGTAGAGAGCCCACCCCTCGGTCCAGAAGGGCGTATTGAATCTTCGGCGATACGCCCGGTAACGCGCTGTCATGAAGCCCTGCAGGTGGTGCCCCGGAATCAGCTCGTGGTGGACGGTGGCCCGGGAGAAATGAATGTTGTTCCCACGCATGCTCATGAGCTTGTCCTTGTGGGCCATCTCATCGGTCGGAAAGGAGACGCTGATCACCTCACCTCCGGTGAAATAAGGATTTACCCGCTGGCGATCCGCCGACATCATCTGGATCCTCCAGGTCTCCTTGCAAAGCGGAGGAATGGTCAGCAGCTCACGCTCCTCGATAAACTTCTCGGCCTCAAGCGCGAGCTCCTTGATGAGCCTGGGTTGGTCCCCGGGCTTCACATGCAGATTTTTCACATGGTCCTGCGCCTTGCGCCAATCATCGCCAAAACCAAGCTCGCGCGAGGCCTTCGCCATCTCGCGGTCGCACCAGGCGAACTCCTGCTGAGCGACCTTGACCAGCTCCGCCGGTGTGTAGGCGATCATCTCGCGATCGAGGGCCTCGAGAAGCTTCTCGGCTCCGATCGGATCCCCGACCAGCCCATCCGGCCCCTGCGGTTTCTTCTTCGCTCGATCGATCAGCTGCTCCTTGATGAGCCCGGCGTAATTATTAAGCGCCTCGTTGACCCGCCCGGCGGGCCGCTTCACCCACCAGGAAAAGAGAGGGCTGTAGCCGTTATAAAAACGAAACCAGCTCGATACGGCTCGATCGATATCTCGAACTCTTCTATGTGCCCTGCTGGCCTTGTCCTTGCCCCAGGTCTTCCTGGCCTCCTTCAAAGAACGATCCAAGCTGGAATGGGCATCCGTGATGAGCCCCTCGATATTTTCCATATGGGCCGCGACCTTTTTCCCATCGACCGGCTCCAGCCGACGATGGGATTCGAGCTGCTTGACAATCGGCTCCAGGAAGGGCAGAAGCGGGCGCACCTCGTCATCGAGAGCCGCCTCGTTAAGAAGACGCTTCCTGGTGTGAATGATCTCATTGCGAAGCAACAGATAATCGACCTGCCCGTCGCGGCTGAGTCCATCAAAATCAATCTTCCCGAGAACCCCGAGCTGTTCCTTGTAGAAGGTCAGCTTGCGCTGAAGGTCGCTTTTTGAAAGCGGGATCCTGTAGAAGCGATCCAGGTTGCCGCGATCCGCGTCGTACCTTTCAAAGAACGGGCGCAGGCCGGTTGATACGTCGCTGGTTTGAGCTTCAAGCTCCGCGGTGCAAATCGGGATTGTGGCCAGGATAGCTCCCAGGAGCATCATCATCCGCTTCATGTCTATAACCTCTCCATATACCAATTAAACGAAGCCCATAGCCTATTCCAGGGAGAAGACGCTGACAAGAGGGGCGGCGCCCTCCCCGGACCAATCGGAGATCCTGGCCGCGGCTATTTCAGTGGCGAGAAGGCCATTGGCTTCAGGTAGATTCTCTCGGGAGGCTTGCTCAAAAGCCTGCCATCGACCCGGGATTCCCTGGCAACCTTCTGCCAGAGGGGGTCTTGCCCGAAAGCCAGCCAGCTGGCATCCGCCTGCTCCCTGCCTGCGTGATGAACAAGATAGACCAGGGTGTTCTCAGCCTCCGGCATGTCGAAGGGTGTCCAGTAGCCCACATTACGAATACCGTGCTTGGTAAACAGCCGGGTGGTGTGGTCACGAAAGCGGGCGTTCAACTTAGCCAGCTTACCCGGGCCGGCGACATAGGTCCGAAGCTCGTAGACCCCGCCAGCCTTTTCGATTACATCCATCGCCCCGGCCGAATAATCGTTCTCTGTCATGAAAATACTTGTCGGCTTCTCGGCTAATAGCCGCTGGAACTCCGG
>CBFHWB010000156.1:0-279 GCA_965659285.1 Planctomycetota bacterium
AAGGCGCACCGCATGCACCAGGAGCACCGCGACGACTCCCACAAAGAGCCCGGCCAGAGATTCCCCCCGGTCGTAGCGCCCGGACTCGGTGGCCAGCGCGCAGACGATTTCCGCGGAAGTTTTCTCTTCCACCCCGGCAATCGTCTCCCGGACCTTCAGCCGGCCCTCTTCTCCCATCAGCTTATCTGCGTTCATCGTTATCGCCTTTTGTCATAATTCATCACCAGCTCCCTGAGGCTCCTCCGCCTCCAGAGAAACCGCCGCTGCTGAAACCGCCAC
>CBFHWB010000156.1:292-9769 GCA_965659285.1 Planctomycetota bacterium
GCCCTTCATGCCCATAAACAAAAACAATGCGAGGACGATGATGTAGGTCAGCAAACCAGCGGCTATGAGCACAACTCCGGCTATCAGGAGTCCCTTCTGGTTCTTGGGATATTTGAAGGAGAGACCGATCAGCGCGATCCCGACAATCACGCAGACGATGACCAGGACTGTGGGCAGGGTCGGCAGCGTCTGGCCGGAAGAACGAGAGCTCCTGTAGCTGCGCCCGGAGCTGCTTCGGGGAGCCGCCTGTCCGGGCGGCGTACCAGCCATCTCCGCAAGTGCCTGTACCCCCGACTCGATCCCGCCGGCAAAGTCGCCTTTTTTGAATCTTGGGACGATCCTGGTGTTCATGATAACGGAGCAATGCTTGTCCCAGTCCCTTCCCCAATCCGCTCCCAGCTCGATCCTGGCCTTCCGGTCACCAACGCTAACCAGCAACAGGATCCCCCTGTTGATGAGCTCCCCCTCCGCTCCCCGTTTGCCAATCTGCCATTTATTGAACCAGGTATAACCAAAGCGCTCGATGGACCAGTCCCTGGGGCCGTATTCCCGCATCGAGTTGATGGTCACCACGACAATAGGCGTGTTCTGCTCGTGGTAGGAGGCGAGCTGGACCTGGTGAAGCTTCTTTTCCTGTGCTTCGTCAAGCAGCTCGGCATAATCAGCTGTGGGGTAATCTTCGGCTGGAGGAGCCGGGATCTTGATTCCCGCAAAGCGAAAATCCTCTTCCTCGGACTCCTTGGCGGCCGTCTCGCCAGCGGCCTCGTCCTTCTTCGGAGGCGACTCATCCGGCTTCTCGGCGGCAGCCTCGTTCTTCTCCGGGGCAGGCTCGGCCGGTTTGGGATCTTCCTGGCAGATCGCGGCTGTAGAGAGGAGCGAAAGGAGGAGCGCTACCGCGGTACAGCGAATCAAATGGACTGAACACCGGGAAAGGTCAGGCAAGACAGCGGTCTCCTATTTATTTACAAACCCCGACGGGCGCTTCATTCTAACCGGCAGAGCTTCCTTGTCCCCACTGCAGCAAAAGACCAAAGATGAATCAAGCTATTCGAATGGACTATTTCGCCTCTTAAGAAAGATGATCGTGAGACCGCGGGATGTTACGCTTTTTCGATCATGAAAAAACTCAGCCCCTGCCTGATGCTCTCCCTGGCCCTGGCGGCCTCGAACCAGTCTCTCAGCGCCGAGCTGCGCCTTCCCAACATCTTCGGCGACGGCATGGTGCTCCAACGCGGCAAGCCGGCGGCCATCTGGGGCTGGGCCGCTCCCGGGGAGGAGGTCAAGGTGACCTTTTCCGAACAGGAGGCGACCACAAGGGCGGACGCGGAGGGGAGATGGCTGGCCAGGCTCGCTCCCATGAAGGCGAACGCCAGGGGAGCCACCCTGGATGTCGCCGCGGGAGATGAGCGCCGGAGAGTCGCCGATGTGCTCGTAGGAGACGTCTGGATCTGCGGCGGGCAGAGCAACATGGAATGGTCGATGCGCGCCAGCCGCGACGCCGACCTTGAGATCTCGAGCGCCGACTACCCCGCCATCCGCTACGCCCGCCTGCCCCACATCGCGCGGCCCGAGCCCCAGGAAGACTTCCCGCTGGAGGATCGCAAGAACCCCCAGGGCTCCTGGCGGCGCTGCGATGGCAAGGACGTCGAGAACTGCACCGCGGTGGGCTATTACTTCGCCCGCCGCCTGCACAGAAGGATCAAGGTGCCCATCGGGATCATCGATACCTCCTGGGGCGGCACCATGGCCCAGCACTGGGTCTCCACCGGAACCCTGCGTCCATTCCCCGAGATGAAACCGTATTTCGAACAATTCGAGACAAAGATGAAGGAATGGACCGAAGGCGGAGGTGAAGAAGGGGCCCGTAAAAGGCTCGCGGCCGACACCGCGGCCTGGGAGAAGAAGCGCGCCGAGGCGAAGGCGAAGGGAGAACGCGAGCCGCGCCGCCCGAACGCGAACAACTACACCAACCCCGCCACCAAGCGCCAGCCCGGCGGCATGTACAACGGCATGATCTTTCCGCTGAAGAAGCTCGCCATCAAGGGAGTGCTCTTCTACCAGGGAGAGAACAACTCCTTCACCGTTGGCTGGAAGCCCTTCCACAACACCTTTCCGGCGGTGATCGCCGACTGGCGCAAGGCCTTCAACGACCCCGAGCTCCCCTTCGGCATCATCCAGATCGCCGGCTGGAGCACCCGCCGCAGCATGACCTACGACATGAACCACCACACCAACGTCATCCGCGAGATCCAGCTCAACACCTGGAAGCGAACCCCCGGCACCGGCCTCATCGCCACCTACGACACCAACTCCAACGGCAGCATCCACCCCGGCCGCAAGCTGCCGGTGGGCGGCCGCTCGGCTCGCTGGGCCCTGGCCGAGGTCTACAAGGCGGAGTCCTCGCGCCCGGGCAGCCCCATCGAGTGGCGCGGCCCGGTGTACACGGGCTTCGAGATCAACGGCAGCAAGGTGGTCGCCAGCTTCGAAGACGGAACCAGCCGCGGCCTGCGACTCGACCAGGATGTGGATGTCGGCTTCGTCATCGCCGGCAAAGACCAGGTCTTTCACAACGCCCGGGCGAGGATCTCGAAAGGAAACCTGGTCGAGATCTGGAGCGACAAGGTTCCCGAGCCCGTCGCCGCGCGCTACGCCTGGTCGAACCTCCCCCACGGCGGCCTGATGAACGCCCGCGAGCTGCCGGCCTACCCCTTCCGTACCGACACCTGGCCGCTGACGCCCCACCAGTCGACCGGCTCCTACCAGGTGAAGTAGCCGGGCTTTACCAATGGCCATCCTGTCTTCGATTTCTTAACATACGAAGGTCCTGAGGCTGAAGAGATCCCCCTGAAGAGATGAGAGGAGCCCCATGAACATCCCCAGGTACTGGGAAAAGAAAGAGGTCACGTTCGACATCGATGGCATGGAAGCCATTTGCAACATCTGGGGCCACTCCGATGGCGACCCGGAAGTCGCCCGGCAGATGATCGAGGAGAAGATCCCGCAGGTGGAGGAGGCTATTCGCCGCCGCTGGAACGACGAAGACGGCAAATACTCTCGCGGCTACAAGGGTGATTATTACACCGTCGACTTCATCCGGGAGCACCGCCTGGAGGAAATCTCGCAGGACAGCGAGGAGATTGCCGTCATCACCCGCAACAGCTACGGCTCGAAGATCATCAACTGCCCGGAAGTCATGTTCGTCGACATCGACACCGAGGAGGAGGATTGGAGGGATGATTGGGAACACAGCGGCGGCTGCCTGGGCCTGTTCCTGGGCAGCAGCCCGAAGGAGCCTGCTGAGCCTGCCCCAAGGCCGCCACTCACGCCAGGCAAGATCGATGCACTCGCCAGGGTCAAGGGCTACGTCGACTCCAATCCCGGCACCGGCTTCCGAATCTATGAAACAACGCTTGGATTGCGCCTGATCGCGACCCACCAGCTCTGCGACCCGACCGCCGATGCCACGATGGAGCTCCTCGAGGCGCTTGACTGCGACGAGCTCTACATGCGGCTGTGCAGCGCGCAGAAATGCTTCCGGGCGCGGCTGACCCCCAAGCCCTGGCGTATCGGGAAGGAGAGAGCTCCTGTCCACCGCCACCTGACCGCCCCTGGAGTCCCGAATCCGGGCTACGACAGTTGGCTCGAAAATTACGAGAATATGTCGAAAAACTACCAGGCCTGCCACTTCATGGAAAAGATCGGCCTGGAGGCTCCGGACCCCGCCATCAAGGAGGTCGTCCGGGTCCACGATGAGGTCTGCGGAGCGAATGGCAACCTGCTGCTCGCCTGAGTCAGCACATGCTGATCCGAAAGCTTAAAACCATCGGCCGGAAAGCGTATGTTGCCCGCCCTCCGGATGCTGCATAATATGTGCGGTCGAAAAACACGTCCCTGTCGCAATCAGCCCCTAAAAGAAGAGATCCCCGCATGCTGAGAATCCCCTCTCTCGCAGTGTTGTTTCTTACCTGTCTTCACCTGTCTCCGCCTGTCCTCTCCCAGGACAAGCCCGCCTTCACCAACCTGGCGGCCAGCGCGAAGATCACCGCCTCCTCCGTCATGGACGGAGAGAAGTACGCCGCGGCCAACGTTGCCGATGGCCGGATCGCCCCCGCCCTGAGCCAGCTCTTCGAGGTATTCCCCGATACCGCCAAGGCCAAGGCCTGGGCCGTCGATGGCGAGAAGGTCAAGGATAAGGGCGAGCTGGTGCTCGAGTGGGAAGAGCCCGTGACGGTACAGGAGGTGGTCTACTACGGACGCACCGCCTGGCTCATCAACGAATGCTTCAAGGACTACGAGGTCTACGTCGATGACGGAGTCAACCCGGTAGCCACGGGAGCCCTCAAGGCGCTTCACGGCCCGCAGCGCATTCCCTTCCTGCGCCAGCCGGCGAAGAAGCTCACCCTGCGTTTCCTGAGCTCGCACGGCGGCCCCAACCCCGGCGCCAACGAGATCCTGGTGCTTGGAGAGAAGGTGAGCGATTCCGCGCTCATGGCCCTGGCTCCGGCCAACCCGCCCGCGGCCGGCAAGGCCTTCGATCCGATCCGCGACACCAACGTCTCCTGGGACGCGCCGAGCAAAACCGCCGAGGATGCCATGCCGATCGGCAACGGCAAGGTGCTCGCCAGCGTCTGGACCAACCCGGACGGCGATGTCCGGGTCAGCATCGCCCGCATCCCGAAGCCGGGAGCGAAGGCGGAGCCCCTTGGAGAGGCCCGCTTTCGGCTCTCTCCAGGGCTTGCCACCGCGCCCGGAGCTTTCGAACAGACGCTGATGTTCAAGTACGGCCACGTGGTCGTCAAGGGTCCGGCCCAGCCCGGCAAGCCGGTCTACTCCTTCTTCATCGACGCCAACAAAGACATCCTCCATCTGCAGCTGCGCACCTCGGCCCCGGTCGACCTCGATGCATGGCTCGAGGGAGAGGGCGGCAAGGCGAGCGCCGACAAGGAGCGCAAGCGATCGGTCTTCCGTAAGGGCGACGCCGCGCTGGTGATCCTCTGCGATGGCATGGAGCCGCGCGAGGACGCGTCCTTTCACACCACCCAGCCCCTGAAGATCTTCGACCTGCAGGTTCACATTGTCGCGCCCGAGAAACCCACCAGCGTCGAGGACGCCATCAAGGCGGTCAACAAGACCGACGTCAACGGCGCCGTTCGGGGGCAGCTGAACTCCTGGAACAACTTCTGGAACAAGGGCAGCATTCGCCTCGGCTCAGACGAGGAGGGCGCCGAGATGGCGCGGGCCCTGGTGATCCGCCGCTACCTGAGCGCCTGCAGCGGACGAGGCCCCCACTCACTCAAGCAGGCCGCGGCGGCCGAGAAGAAGGAGATTCCTGAGCGGGAGATCAAGCCCTGGCCTGCCGACAAGAGCGCGGCCGTCGTCAAGAGCGCCATCGAAAAGGCCAAGCCCTACCTCGCCGCCGGCGAGAGCAAGGCCCGCTTCCCCCGTTTCTGGGGAGCTGATTTCTCGAACCTGCCGGAAGAGAACGCCGGTATCGACACCCTGATCGACACGCTGCGCTCGATGCTCATCGCCTCGACCGGTAAGAGGGTCTGCGTGCTTCCGGGCTGGCCGCTCGACCGGGATGTCGCCTTCCGCGTCAACTCCGAAAGCGGCCTCGGGATCGAGGTGGCCTACACCGGCGGCAAGCTCGAGCGCCTGGAGGTCCATCCCAAGCAACGCACCAGCGAGGTCTTCGGTATCGGCCCCCTGGAGAAGAAGGTGCGCGAGGCGCTGCCGGGCCCCTTCCGCATGCCGGCGCTGATCTCCTTCCTGAGCCCGAGCTGGGTAGGCCCCCGGGTAGGTCTGAAGAACCTCTTCGTCACCATGAAGAAGGCCAACTTCAACGGCCTCGAGGGTAGCCTGGCGGATTTCGCCGAGGCGAAGAAGGCCGGGATCTACCTGCTCATGCACGGCGTCACCCCCTGGACCGCCCACGCGCTGAAGGATGAGAAGACCATCATCAGCTACTACCTCAGCGACCGGCGCAAGCCCTCGAGCTTTCCCGGTTTCGGCAACATGCGGCGCCAGTACGAGGCCATCGACCCCTACCACCCGACCGAGTTCACCACCTACTCGCAGTACGGCGGCATCGAGTACTTCCTCGACGTCGTTCGCCCGCGCATGCTCGAGTACTACGACTACCACTGGCAGCGCCAGGCGCACCTGCACTTCCACTTCCTCGAATACTACCGGCGCATGTCGCTGGCGGCCGGCGGCATCCCGGTCTTCCGCTTCGTCCACGTGCACGGCGACAACGTGCTCAAGATGCGCCAGACCGTCGCCATGAGCGTCGCCTACGGCTTCAAGGGCTTCAAGTGGTGGGTCGGCTGGACCATGTTCGACATCCACAAGGTGGTCGAGACCGAGCCGCCGCCGCTTTCGGGCATCGGCAACGAGGTCTCCTACATCAACAACATGCTGGCGGCCTTCAGTCCCTACATCACCAACGCGCGCTCGATCGATGTCTACAATACCGACCCGCTGCCGGCGAGCACCCGCAAGCCACCGGAGGACTACTGGCTGCAACCCTCCGGAGAGCACTTCGTCATGGGCGTCTTCAAGGGCAAGAAGGGCGAGGACTTCATCACCCTCGGCAACCGCGACATCGGCACCAAGCGCGAGGCGACCCTCGCCATCACAGGCAAGCTCAAGAGCGTCCGCCACCTCAACAAGCAAACCCGCAAATGGAGCGACCTCAAGCTCGAGGGCGCCCCCGGCAAGCAGTCGGTCAAGGTCCCCATCGACAAGGGCGACATCGAGCTGATCCAACTTGTTCCCGCAGCGGAGAAAATCTGAATATGAAGCTACTGACCGGCCCACTGTCCTGTTGTCTCCTGTTAGCCTCAACCGCGCTGATGGCGGATCCTGTCGCGGTCGGCGCGGCGAAGGTCGACGTCACCCCCACCCACCCGGTCGCACTGGCGGGTTACGGCGGCCGAACGAAGGAACACGAAGGCGTCGATACGAAGATCTGGGCCCGGGCGCTGGCGATCGGAGCAAAGGACCCCGCGGTGATCGTCGCCGTCGATAACTGCGGCATCCCGGCGAGCGTGACCCGGGCGGTGGCGGCGAAGCTCCAGAAGGGCCACGGCATCAAGCCCACGAACCTGGTGCTGGCGGTGACCCACACCCACAACGCCCCCAGCCTGCGCGATTACGCCGTGGTGGTCTGGGGAGGGCGTGCCACCCCCGCGCAGAAGGCCAACATGAACAAGTACACCGACTGGCTCATCGACAGGATCGTCGAGGCCGCCGCCGCCGCGCTCAAGAACCGCCAGCCGGCGACCCTCTCCTGGGGCATGGGCCGGGCCGACTTCGGCGGCAATCGCCGGATCATCAACAACGGCCGCTGGGCCGGCTTCGGCTTCCAGCGCGATGGACCGGTCGACCACAGCCTGCCCTTCCTGGTGGCGAAGGATGCCGCCGGCAAGCCGGTCGCCATCTGGGCCAACTACGCCTGCCATTGCACCACCCTCGGCGGCCGCAACCGCATCTGCGGCGACTGGGCCGGCTTCGCCGGGGAGGACATCGAGAAGGACCATCCCGGCAGCATCTCCGTGGTCACCATCGGCTGCGGAGCGGACATCGGCCCACAGCCCTCAGGCGGTATGGCCGATGCGAAGAGCCACGGCCGGAAGATCGCCGCCGGAGTCGCGGCCGTGATGAAAAAGGCTCTGAAGCCGCTGGCTGGAACCCCCGCCATTCGCCAGCGCACCATCCAGTTGCCGCTCGAGAAACCCGCCGATCGAGCTCACTGGGAGGCGACCGCCAAGCGCAACGACTTCCACGGCTACCAGGCGAAGCTCATGCTCGAGCAGCTCGAGAAGAACGGAAAGATCCAGGAGTTCGTGCCCTACACCGTCTCGACCTGGACCTTCAGGAAAGACCTGGCGCTCGTCTTCCTCCCCGGCGAGGTCGTCGTCGACTACGCCGTCAGGCTCAAGACCGAGCTCGACTACAACCGCCTCTGGATCAACGCCTGGTGCAACGACATGCCCGGCTACATCCCCTCCCGCCGCGTCCTCAAGGAGGGCGGCTACGAGGCCGACTTCTCCCAGGTCTACTACGCGCTGCCCGGCCGCTACAAGCCGGAACTGGAGGATCTCCTCATCACCACCATCCACGACCTCCTCGGCCCCGACTACCTGGCGCCGAAGGGGCAGAAGTCGGCTGCGTTTCTGAAGATTGGCGGCAAATAGAATATCAGCCGGCCTTGCGCTTCCAGAACCAGATCCAGCCGTGGCCGACGTTCTCGTGGGTTTCGAGCTTCTCGCTCTGCTTTGAGATCGCGTCGAGCTCCTCGCGGCGCCCCTCGAAGAGCTCGCCGTAGAGCTTGCTCCAGGCCTGCCGCTCCTCCTTGGTCCATTCTTTCCGGGGCTTCTTGGGAGCCCGTTCATCCACCTGCTTCTCGAGCTCGGCGTAGATCTTGTTGCGCTCCTTCTTGAGCTTCTTCTTCAGGGTCTTCTCCTCGGCATTGAGGGGCCCGCGGACCTTGACCGTCTCCGTGTTGTAGTCGCCCACCAGCAGGTCAAGACGGCCATCTCCATCGTAGTCCACCGCGCAGGGCTTCACCCGCACGCCGCAGCGAGCCGGCTCACCGGCATGTTTCTCAGGGCTCCAGCCCCAGGCTCTCTCTTCATCTCCCTCGACAAGATTCACCGGCGCGGCGAGCTTCGGAATCCGCTCGCCGGGAGAGGCCGTATTGGCGAAGAAAAAGACGCTGCCGTTGCCGACCCCCACCAGGAGATCCTGGTCGCCATCGCCGTCCCAGTCAGCGGTGATCGGAGCGGTGTCGCCGCCACCCTTCTTGCCGCTGAGAACGATGGGCTTGCCCTCGAGCTTGAGCGGCTCAAGCGCGCTGAAGGTCAGGGCTTTCTTGCCTTCGCGCCTGGCCAGGAGCACCTTGCCGAAGATCGTACCGCAGAGCAGATCGAGATCGCCGTCACCGTCCCAGTCGGTGGCGAAGGCGGTCGAGGCGCTGCCGGGCTTGAGAGGCTTGCCGTCCTTCCCCTTGAGCTGCTCGCCCTTGGCGAAGCCTTTTTTCTTACCGGCGAAGAAGTACAGCTCGCCGGGCCAGGAGCCTGAGATGATATCCGGACGTCCGTCAGAGTTGAGATCCACAACCTGTGGAGTGAAGCCGACGCATCAGCCCGAGGGGATCTTGCCGAACTCCTTGCCGATCTTGAACCACTCGGGCTTGCCGTAAACAGGCTTCTTGTCGGTGCCGGTGTTGAAGTAGAACTTCAGCTTCCCCTCGCCGAACTGCCCCACCAGCAAATCGCGGTCGCCATCGGAGTCGAGGTCGAAGAGGAAAGGAGCGGCGTGGCCGACATCTGTATCGATCAGCTTGCCGTCGGCCTTGAGGCGAACGCCCGGTTCGAGTTCGTTTCCTCCGAACAGGACTTCACAGATCAAGAGCAGGGAGACCACTAACGCCGCAACAAGTCCGTTGAACTTCATGCCATACTCCTGTAGCTG
>CBFHWB010000156.1:9779-10012 GCA_965659285.1 Planctomycetota bacterium
AGCTCGTTTCCTCCGAAGGCGGTACCGCCGAAGACAAAAAAAGCTGCAACCGACAACCAGTGAATCACTCTGAGCTTCATAAGGCTCTCCCTTAAATTAGATCCTGTCTCGAACCGACATTATAAACCCATGAAAGTTCTTCCTCCCAAGGAGAACCCGGTTGATTGTCGGCCTTGCCTGGCCCGCAGACGACAACCAGGAAAGAAACAGAACTCCTGCTTTTATCACCTGGC
>CBFHWB010000157.1:0-10007 GCA_965659285.1 Planctomycetota bacterium
AGCGCAGGTGCTGGAAGAGCTCCTCCAGGAGGATCTGCGGCTATTCTACGTCGCCCTCACCAGGGCAAGGAACCATTGCGCGATCTCCTGGGGCGCGTTGTCAAAGTTCTCCAATTCCTCGCCCCATTGGCTCCTAGCTCCGGCCTCAGAAGAGAATTCGGCCCTGCGCGCGGCGGCTGAAAACCTTTGCGACCGGTCCGAAGGATCCATCCGTCTGCAGGATGCCAACGACAGTGATCCCGTTGTGCGCCCCAGGGAAGAGACCGGAGGCGAACTGGCCTGCCGTAAGTTCACCAGGCGGCTGAGCCATTCCTGGCGCACCTCCAGCTACTCGGGACTCACCAGGAAAAAACATTACGTCCACCCCCACCTGCCGATGGGCCCGGACCACGATGACGGTGATGCCGAGCCTGTCGTGCAAGGCACCCACGAGGCGGTCCTGGCCGAGTCCATCCTGCTGAAGGGATTCGGAGGCGGGGTCACTGCGGGAAACTGCTTTCATGAAATCTACGAGCACCTGGACTTCACCGAATCCGATCCCGCCCATCTGGAGGAGCTCGCCAGGGAGCGCCTCGACAAATACGAACTGGAGACCGGGACCTGGCTGGACAAGGTCTGCGAGACCATCCGCGAAACACTCCGGACCCCCCTCGATCCCTCCGTCGACAAGCTCGAGCTGTCTGCAATCGACAGGAAGCGCCGACTGGATGAGCTGAAGTTCCTGTTTCCCCTCTCCCAGGGTCCTGGCGGGGAGAGCAGCGGAAAAGCTCTCGATCCTCTCAGGCTGGCTGATGTCTTCGCCTCCACGGAATCCGAAGGGGTCCCCCAGGATTACGCCGACAAGATCTCCACTCTTGATTTTTCCAGGCTCCGCGGCTTCCTCACGGGCTCCATCGACCTGACCTTCGAATGCAACGGCAGGTGGTATATCGCCGACTACAAGTCAAACAGCCTTGGAGACCGGCTGGGCGATTACGGAAAAGACCGAATCACCGAGACCATGATGTCGCACCACTACGTTCTCCAATACCACATCTACACCATCGCGCTCCATCGATACCTGCAGACCAGGTTGCCGGACTACGATTACGAGAAGCACTTCGGCGGAGTGTACTACCTGTTCATCAAGGGCATGAAGAAAGAGCTGGGGGCTGCGAACGGAATCTTCAGGGACCGTCCTTCGCTCAAGCTGATCAATAAGCTCGATGAGACCTTCAGGGGAGGCCTGTCATGAGCTCCACCCCCCTGCTGGAAACGCTCTTCAAGAGCAAATACCTGTCGGACCTTGACCACTACCTTGCCAGCGCGCTGGGGCGGATCGCACAGGAAAATGATCCGCTGGTCCTGCTCGGCGCGGCGGTTGCCTGCAAGGCCACCACGATGGGCCATGTCTGCGCCGACCTCGAAGCCATCGTCAGCAGGGCGCCGCAGGACGACAATGGCAAGCCCATTCCAGGAGCATCCTGGCCGAGCATGAAACAATGGCTCCAGGCGCTACACGGGAGCAAGATGGTAGGAGATGGAGAGGCCAACTCTCCCATCGTTCTTGAAAATGACAGGCGACTCTACCTGGGCAAGTACTGGGACCTGCAGCGGCGCCTGGTAAAGGCCGTCAGGGCCCGGATCGATCAGCCCGGGACGATTGTTCCCGATGAAGAGCTGCTCAAAAAGGGAATTGAGCGGTGGTTCGAGCCTCCCGGCGACGAAACGAACTGGCAGAAGGTGGCGGGAGCCACGGCCCTGCTGAAAAACTTCAGCGTAATATCGGGCGGCCCGGGCACGGGCAAGACAACAACTGTGGTAAAGATCCTGGCCCTGCTCCTCGAGCAGTCCCGTGAATACGGCTCTGACCTGCTGATTGACCTCCTCGCCCCCACCGGCAAGGCCGCAGCCCGCATGGAGGAATCCGTTCGCTCCGCCAGGGCAATGGACAACAACCTGGAGGACCTTTTCGGCGACAGCATCTGCAAAGCCTCAACCATTCACCGGCGGCTGGGCTACGGCAGGCGAGGCTCCGGCTCGTTTCTCCACGACGAGAAGAATCCCATAGGATCCGATGTCGTCATTGTCGATGAGGCGTCCATGGTCGACCTCGCCCTGATGACCAGGCTCCTGGAGGCCGTGCCGTCGAGCTCGAGATTGATCCTGCTTGGCGATGAGCACCAACTCGCCTCGGTAGAGGCCGGAGCCATCCTCGGCGATATCTGCAACTGCGGTGAAGAGTGCGGCTGGACACCAGGGTTCTCTAAAACACTCGAGTCTCTCACAGGAGAATCTCTCACAGGCCCCGTTGCCCTGGAGGAGGCTGCCCTGGCGGACTGCATCGTCGAGCTCAGGAAGAGCTACCGGTTCGCTGAAAGCAGCGGCATTGGAAATGTCTCCCGCATGATCCGGGATGGAAATGCCGAGGAGGCCGTAAAATATCTCAGCCGGGGCGACCACGAAGATCTCACCGTCACGAGGCCGGATGAGCTCTATGAAGCGGCCAGGGAGCCGGTGCTGCAAGGATACCGGGACTATCTTGAAAAAACCGATCCGGGCGAAAAACTCAAAGCCCTCGGAAAATTCAGGATCCTCTGCGCTCATCGTCATGGGCCACACGGAGTCGGAAATCTGAACTGGCTCGTCGAGTTCATGCTCGAGCAGGAAGGACTGATCGAACGCGCAGGTGACTGGTACCCCGGGCGGCCCATCATGGTTACGGAAAACGATTACCAGCTTGGCCTCTTCAATGGAGACATCGGCCTGATCACCATCGACGAGAACGATGATGAAACCCTCCGCGCGAATTTCCCCGATTCCGAAGGTGGAATTCGGAGCTTCTCCCCCGCAAGACTGCCTGCTCACGAAACGGTATATGCCACGACCATCCACAAGAGCCAGGGCTCGGAATTCGACCGGGTCCTCATCGTCCTGCCGAACAGTCCGTCAGCCATTCTCTCGCGTGAGCTGCTCTATACGGCCATCACCAGGGCGAAAAAGGAGGTCCTTCTCTTCGGCGAGGAAGAGATCATCTCCGCTGCCATCGAAAAAAGAATCGAGCGCGCCTCGGGTCTTCGCGATGCCCTCTGGGGTAAAAAGTGAGCCGGTCCTCCGCTCCTTCACCCCGCTGAGCAGGCTCCGCCCCGCTCTACAGTTGAACCTGTCGCCGTAAGGGTCTTAATACGGTAATATTGACTGTTCGCAGGGTCTCAATAAAGTCACGGAATTTCCTGAAAAGCGCGTTTTCAGGCCATTTATGCCGGATCCGAATGGTTCAGTGGGCCGACTTTGGAGGCGAGAACCCGGTCCTGTCCGGTAAAATTGAAATGGAATAAATGAGTACTCTCTTTAAATACATCCTGGCCTTCTTCACGCTCCTTGCCGCATCTCCAGCGGCCTGGTCGCAGACTGTCCTCATCAGCGAATTTCTCGCAAGCAATGATGACGGCCTCGCGGATGAAGACGGTGATTTCGAGGACTGGATCGAGCTCTACAACCAGGGTGAAATCTCCGTCAACCTTGGCGGCTGGTACCTCAGCGACGATCCCGAAAACCCGACAAGATGGAGCTTTCCAGCCATCGAGCTCTCGGCCGGAGGCTACCTCGTGCTGTTCGCCTCCGGCAAGGACCGGCGGGACCCGGCAGCGAACCTGCACACCAACTTCAAGCTCGGCTCAAGCGGTGAATATCTCGCCCTCATTCGCCCTGATGCCGCCACCATCGAACACGAATATTCTCCTCTCTACCCGCGACAGAGAGAAAACATCTCCTACGGTCTCAACATGGGAACCGCTGCCATCCTGGACGACGAAGACCGGGTGCGCTACCTGGTCCCGGAAGACAGCTCGCTTGGCGACAGCTGGACCTCAAGAAATTTTGATGACTCAGCCTGGGAGCCTGGCCGGCCGGAGGCGGGCTATGACGTCCGTCCGGCAGCCGCCAACCAGGCGATTCCGGTAGCGAGTTGGAGCTTTGATGGAAACGTTCTCGACAGCTCAGGAGGCGGCCATCATGGAGAGCTTGGCGATGCCAGCTACGACCCTGACATTCCGAACGCGGTCGAAGAGGGAAGATCCCTCCGCTTCGATGGAGAGACCAGCCAGGTCATCATCAGGAACTACAACGGCATCACCGCCGGCCAGCCCCGGACCCTCGCGGCCTGGATCAGGACGAGGGTTCGCGGCGGCGTGATCGCGTCCTGGGGCTCCAGCCGGAATGGCAATAAGTGGCTCTTCCGGATAGAAAACAGCAATGGGGTCCGTGGGGCGCTCGGAGTCGACATCGCCAACGGCTACTTTGTCGGCAACCGGAATGTCGCCGACGGACGCTGGCATCACGTCGCGGTTGTCCTGCCTGATGATACGGGCGCGAACACTACCGACCTCAGGCTCTATGTCGATGGACAGCTCGACGCGGGCAATCCCGGCGGCCCCGGTCCCAGCGCGTTGCGGGCCAGGGTCATCGACACAGGCTTCGCCGGCAACGTTCTCATCGGCAGCGATGTAGAGGGCGACTACTTCGAGGGACACATCGATGAGGTCGGTCTCTGGGACGAAGCGCTCACCGCTGAGCAGATCAGGGCGCTGGCCTCAGGAACCAGGGCCGAAGAGCTAACCAGCTTTCGGCCCCTCATCGAGCTCGACCTCGAGGAACAGCTGCGCGGAGCCAACTCCTCGGTCTATCTCCGCCTCCCCTTCACCCTCGAGTCACCCCTGGGCGGTACCTCGATGACCCTGCGGGTTAAATACAACGATGGCTACGTCGCCTGGCTCAACGGGGTAGAGATCGCGAGAAGGAATGCGCCGGAAAATATCGCCTGGAATTCAAGCTCCCTGGCTGACCGCCCCGACGCTGTCTCCCTGGCCTTTGATGACCAGCAGCTCACAGACAGGATCGGCCTCCTTGAGCTTGGTGAAAACGTCATCTGTTTCCAGGGGCTCAACTCATCTGCGGATGATACCGACTTCCTGCTCGTTCCTGAACTGATCACGGCCGGTGCCTTCGCCTCAGAGAGACGCTATTTCACCAGCCCGACCCCCGGCGGCGCCAACACAGGCGGTTCGCTCGACTTTGTCGAGGACGTGGCGGTCAGCCATGACCCGGGCTTCTACGATAAACCGTTCGAGGTAGAGCTCAGCTGCGAGACGCCGGGCGCCCTGATCCGTTTCACCACCAATGGAAGCGCCCCCAGCCTCGATACCGGAAGGACCTACAGCGGTCCTCTCCTGATAGATGACACGACGACCCTGCGATTCGGAGCCTTCAGGGAAAATTTTGAGCCATCCTATATCGACACGAGAACCTATCTCTTCCTCGACACTCCCACCGGCGGCGGCATCCTGAACCAGGATGCGAGCCAGCCGGGCTATCCCGGCTCATGGGGCAATTTGAGGGCGGACTACGAAATGGACCAACGGGTGGTCAGCGAAGAAAACTCGCCCCACTACGATGGGCGGGTCCGAGAGTCATTGCTCGCCATGCCTTCACTCTCGATCGTCATGAACATCGACGATCTTTTTGACCGCGCCACCGGAATCTATACCAACTCTCAACGCGCCGGCGTCGAGTGGGAAAGGCCGGCATCGATGGAGCTCATCTACCCGGATGGCAGAGAGGGCACCCAGATCAACTGCGGCCTCCGAATGCAGGGAGGCGCCAGCCGCCAGCCCTCCCGTCCCAAGCACAACATGCGCCTGATGTTTAAAAAGCTCTACGGGCCCGGTAAGCTCAAGTTCCCCGTCTTTGAGGATTCACCGGTCGAGAGCTTCGACACGATCGTCCTGCGCGGAGGCAACGGCGACTCCTGGTTCCATCCCAACTCCATCCAGCGCACCCGAGCCCAGTACATCCGTGACCAGTGGTGTCGCGACGCCCAGTTGGCCATGGGACAGCTGAGCGCCCACCAGAACTACATGCATCTCTATATCAATGGCCTCTATTGGGGACTCTACCACCTCATCGAACGCCCGAGCGCCCCCTTCCTGGCCGCCCATCTTGGCGGTGAACGGGAGGAGTATGACTCGCTCAATGTCGGCGAGCCCGTCGATGGAGACCTGACGGCATGGAATGCCATGATGCAGATCGCCGAGGGAGGTATGGAAAGCCCCGAGGCCTGGAATAATATCCAGGAATATCTCGATGTACCGAACCTGGTCGACTGGATTCTGCTGAATTTCTACGTCGGCAACGTCGACTGGGATCACAACAACTGGTACGCGGGCCGCAGACGGAGACCCGGGGAGGGCTATAAGTTCTTCTGCTGGGACGCGGAACGCACCTTCTGGAACCTGAACGAAAATCGTACGGGACTCAGCAACGCCAACCGGCCAACCCGCCTGCATCAGCGACTGACGGATAACGAAGAATACGTAACCCTCTTCCGTGACCGGGTGCAGCGCCATTTCTTTGACGATGGAGTTCTCACCGCGGAAGCGGCCCGGGCGAGGTGGAACGCCTTTGCCGAACATATCGAGCTGGCGCTGGCTGCTGAAACGGCTCGCTGGGGCGATGATAAGCGCGCGAACGACCCCTACAACACCAGGCAGGAATGGACCACGGAGCTGAGCTGGTTCCGCCGCACCTACTTCCCAAGAAGAACCGGCCTCGTCTACGCGCAGCTTGCCCAGCGGGGACTCGCACGCAGTACGATCGCCCCCCCGGCTATAGAGCCGGCAACCGGAAGAATTCCTCCAGGAGGAGCAGGCCTCGAGATCAACATGACAACCGAAGCGGGCAGCATCTACTACACCCTGGATGGAAGCGACCCCAGGCTCGAAGGCAACCGGGTGGCGGCTTCTGCCACGCGGTTCACCGAACCGTTCAATCTTCCGAGAAGCTCAGAGATACGGGCGCGCACATTACGAAGAGGAGTCTGGAGCAATCTCATCGAGAGATCGTTCGCCACCGATGTCTCGGACCTGCGGGTCAGCGAGATCATGTACAATCCCCGCCCCCCTGCTGAAGACATCCCCGTGAGCCAACAGGATCTCGAGTTCATCGAGCTGGCCAACCCCTCAGATGAAACGATTGACCTGACCGGGGTACGCCTTGCCGGCGGAATCGAATTTGATTTCAGTTCAGCGGGAGTATTCGACCTGCTGCCGGGAGAGTTCGCCGTGATTGTCCGCGATATCGAGGCCTTCGCCACGCGTTACGATATCGCCCGGATTCTCGTCGCGGGGGAATACCGGGGCAACCTGGCCAACGCCGGCGAAAAAATCGAGCTTCGGGACGCCCTTGGAAACATCATCGTGGACTTCAGCTACAACGACAGCTGGCAGCCTGGCACCGATGGCCAGGGGTTCTCGCTCGTGCTGAGGGATCTCGCCCTCCCACCCGAGGACCTGGGTTCGGCCGAAAGCTGGCAGGAAGGCCTGGTCATCGACGGGACTCCAGGTTTTGCTGAAGCGCCGGCGGCAGCGGGCGGCATGCAGAGGCCTGGCGACACGAACCAGGATGGACGAGTCGACCTCTCCGATGCCGTCAGTCTTCTCGGGCATCTCTTCCTTGGAACACCAGGGCGGCTTCCCTGCCAGGATGGCGCTGTCGGCGATCCTGGAAACAGGGTTCTGCTGGACCTCAACGGCGATAGCGGTGTCGACCTCGCGGATGGAATCCACCTCCTCATCTACCTCTTCCAGGGAGGACCGCAACCGGCCGCAGGCACCGAATGCATCCGCATCGAAACCTGCCCTGAAAGCTGCGGAGAATAAAGCGCGCGAAACAACGACCGATTCGGCCTAAGATGCCGTTGTTTCAAAGCTAATTGTTGCTTTAGGCTTTCTGCGTCTGCATGATGTATAGAGCTTTGAGGTTGTGGGCAGAGAACTCCAAACAGGGTTACCCCCAAGGCTTAGAACGCAGAACCCCGGGACCATTTGTAGAAACGCTGGAGCAGAACATGAGAGGTACTGGAGCTCAGGAAAGATACTGGCGACCGATAGTTCTCGGTCTCATGGGTACTGCTCTTTTAGCGGTCCTCTCTCCCGTTCCCGGCTCCCGCCTTCAAGCCCAGGGGATTCCCGGCCTGGAACTCGACATCCCGGCTCCCCAGGGATTCACGCGTTACTTTCGCGAGGTATCTTTTCGCCGCGGAGATTTCAACACCGATGGTTCGGTCGATATCTCAGACGCCATCGCCACCTTCGTCTGGCTGTTTGCCGGCGGTGAGGCGAGCACCTGCACGATCGCCGGCGATACCAACAACGATTCGACCGTCGATCTGAGCGATGGCGTCTTCAGCCTCGCCTACCTGTTCCGTGCCGGAGCCGAGCCTGCCGCGCCCGGCCCCTTTGAATGCGGACTTCCGCCGGAGACCGGAAAGCTCTCCTGCGACACCTACCCGCAATGCTCGAACGACCTGCCCCTCATCTCTCATGTGCTCAACCGCATCACCTTCGGACCGACCGAGGAACTCCTGACGCAGATCCAGACCCGTGCCGACCTGCTGGCCTACATCGAGGAACAGCTCAACCCTCCAAACAACTTTGACCAGACTGAAAATGAGCCCGAGCTCGCCGAGGTTGCCGAAAACCTCGACCTTGGATTCGATCCGGACTACCTGGTACCCAACAACCAGATCCCGCGAATGAACGCCCTGCTCCTCAACGATGCGATCAACAGCCGCTGGCAGCTGCAGCAGGTGCTCTCCCTGTTCTGGAACAACCACTTCCACACCCAGGTCTCGGCCCTGCGCGACAGCTTCTTCTCAAAAGGTCAGCGCGGCGGCAGCGCCGGGGTGCCGCCCACCCGGCAGATGTTCAACGCGGCCGACTCCGATGACTCCAACACCGTAACCGAAGCGGAATGGAACTCCTTCCGCAGACCCAACAGGCATCCGGGAGCCATCCACTGGGAGCGCTTCCCGGCTCGACTGCGAACTGACGGATTCCTGACCTACCAGGAATTCATCACCAAGAACCAGGTAGCCTACTGGAAGTACTACGGCCAGCGCGAGCAGAGAGCTGTGGCTGTCGACATGGAATTGAGAGAGTACAACTTCTTCAGAAGAAACGCCTTCGGCACCTTCCGCGACCTCCTCGAAGGCTCAGCCAAGAGCGTCGCCCAGGTGATCTACCTCAACAATTTCGAGAACATCAACACCGCTCCGAACGAGAACTACGCGAGGGAGTACTTCGAGCTCTTCGCCCTCGGCGCCGACCATGTCTACACCCAGCGTGACATCGAAGAGCTGGCCAAGGTCTTCACCGGCTGGACAGCCGGCTGGGTCACTCGAAATACCTTCCCGGCCAATGACATTCTCTTCATCCGGCGACCAGGGAAACTTATACGCTCACTTAACGACCGTGAAACCGGTACAAACTACCGCTTCCCCACAACTGAAAACTGGGACGACGAAACCTACACCTGGGCTTATAACTTCGCCAGCGAGAACCATACCTGGGGACGCAAGGACATCTTCCTGCCTCGCTACGGTGGAGTAGATTCGCTCGGGAACCCGGTGACGCCATTCGCCACACTGCAGATCGCCAACAACCCCAACAACCGCACCAACGCCGCGGCCATGAACGAGTTCTACCAGGTTCTCGATAAGACCATCGGCCTCCGGGACTGTGCAAAGTATATCTGCACCAAGCTCATCCAACTGCTGGTGACCGACGAGATCTCCGACCTGCCAAAAACAGGCGGCATGCCGGCAGACCTGGCGGCGCTTTTCAACTCGGTCGATCGAAACTCCGATGGCAGGCTCTCACCGAGTGAATGGGCCGAAGCCACTCCGGACCTTCCCAACGGTCGGCCACCGCAGATCTTCGAGGAGCTCGATTCGGCCGGCAACGGGACCGTCAGCCGACTCGAATTCCGCGAGCCCGACCTTCTGCTGGCCGCAATCGATGCCTGGAGAAGCTCTGAAGGAAATGTCAAAGAGGTTCTCCGTGTGATCCTCTTTTCAGATGAATTCCTGAGCCTGCGATTCTACAGGGCGAAGGTCAAGACCCCCATCGAGCTTGTGGCAAGCGCCGTCCGCGCGCTCAACGCCAGCCTGACGACAGCGGAGCTCATCGATG
>CBFHWB010000158.1:0-2711 GCA_965659285.1 Planctomycetota bacterium
GAGTCCGGCTTCTTTAGGGAGGCTTTCCGTTGCCTCGACTGCGTCTACTGCCATGCTACCCCAACAAGTTAGGATTATTCCCCGGCCCCAAAAAAAGCCGTGCCTGCAATAGACACGGTTTCTGCCAGAACGGCTAATTGGAGTTGGATGGTTTTGGTTGGTCTGCTAGCATTTAGTGTACGTCAGGACCATGAAACTACTACTAACAACAATCGCAGCCGTGCTTCTGGTGGGGTGTGCCTCAACTAAAAGTCTCAATTTTTCTATCATTTCCATTGGCATGAATAAAGAGAAAGTCATTGCCTTGAAAGGAGAACCATTCCGGGTTGCGGCCATGGACGGGTTAGAATACTTTATTTACAGAGGCTTTGATAAGGAAATCTTTAAACCTAATGGGTTGAGTGTCTATGAAGCTTTTATTCGATTCAAAGATGGCAAGGTAGATGCCTATGGAAGATTAGATGATTTCGATAGCACGAGGCACAAAGAATTGTTGATCAAGAAAGCTGAAGACAAATGAAACACCTCATAACACTCACTATCCTTCCGGCTTTGATACCCCACACATCCTCAGCAGAAACATCTCATCCCCATGCTCCAAACGGTAAATCTAACCAAGCGGTTTAATGGCCAGGCTGCGGTCGACAACTTAACTCTGAAGATCGCAGCAGGAGAAATATTCGCGCTGCTTGGCCCCAACGGAGCCGGCAAAACGACAACCATCAATCTTCTCCTGGGTTTTCTCACGCCAGACGGCGGGGAGGCGCGGGTAGATGGATCGAATGTCGCCTCCGACCCGATCGCCGCGAGACGAAAAATCGCCTACATCCCGGAACAGGTCATGCTCTACCCTCGCTTTACCGGGCTCGAGAACCTCGACTACTTCAGCTCCCTCGGAGGGCGCAAAAGAAGCAGAGCTGAACTCCTTGAGCTGCTTGAGCGCGCGGGCCTCCCGGAAAAGTCAGCCATAGGCCGCGTCTCGACCTATTCCAAGGGAATGCGCCAGAAGGTCGGCATCGCCCTGGCGCTTGCCACCGAAGCGAAAGCGCTCCTGCTGGATGAGCCAACGTCCGGGCTAGACCCCGCGGCATCCCATGAGTTTTCTCAACTTCTCGGGAAGCTCGCAGGCGATGGGGTTGCCGTGCTCATGGCCACCCATGACCTCTTTCGAGCCCGCGAAGATGCCACTCGAATCGGCATCCTTCGTGACGGCGGGCTCTCCGGCAACTACACGGCGGAAGAACTCAAAGACGTCGATCTCGAACAACTCTACCTGAAGCACCTCGCCGCCGGCCCGGCCCTTTCAGAGGAAAAAACCGAGTCTCAGAAATGACCTTTTCCATCGCACGCAAGGAATTCCAAGACACCTGGCGAGACGGCCGCTTCCGCTGGGCGGCGGTCATCGTCCTCGCCCTCCTGGGTGTCTCGTTTCTGCTTGCCCGCCAGCAGGTAGAACACCAGCGCAAAGAACGCGAAGAGGCCACCAAGATGGAGCGGGACAACTGGCTCAACCAGGGCCGAAAGAACGCGCACGCCGCGGCGCACTACGGGGTCTATGTATTCAAACCCGTGGCGCCGCTGTCGGTTTTCGACCGTGGGCTGCAGCCCTTCGTCGGCAGCACCGTCTATCTCGAGGCGCACCGCCAGAACCAGGCCGCCTTCCTGCCCGCGCAGGACTCCACCTCCATGCGTCGCTTCGGTGATCTGACCGCGGCCGCGTGCCTGCAGCTCCTGCTGCCCCTGCTCATCATTCTCTTCGCCTTCGGGACCCTGGCGGGAGAGCGGGAGAGCGGCACCTTGCGGCAGGTATTGAGCCTCGGAGTGCGCCCGGCTTCCCTGGTATTCGGCAAGGCCCTGGGGCTCGGGGGTGCGCTGGCGGCGCTGCTGGTGCCGGTAGCCGCGGGGGGAATCTACGCCTTCTCCGGAATTTCCGGAATGGATACCGCCACGGACGAGAGCTGGCTTCGTCTCGCGCTGATGGCCTGCGCCTACCTGCTCTATCTCGGAACGATCCTCGCGATCAGCCTCACCGTCTCCGCCCTGGCGCCCACATCGCGGTCGGCCCTCTCCATCCTGCTGGTCTTCTGGGCGGTCAATGCGGTGCTGGCACCGCGCCTGGCCTCCGACCTCGCGCAGTGGTCGCATCCTATGCCAAAGCTGGCCGAGCTCGATGCGAAACTGCTTGAGGCCAGAAAACAGGCGCTCAACAGCCACAATCCAAACAGCCCGGCCATGAAGGAATTCATAGAAAAGCATCGGGACGCATCCGGCAAGCTGCCGCCTAATTTCAGGGTGCTGCTCATGGAGGAGAGTGAGCGCCAGACCAACGAGGTCTACGAAAAACATTTCGGAGGAATCTGGGACCGGCTGGAGGCCCAGGACGAGGTTGTCACCTGGGCCGGGCTGGCGGCTCCCCTGCTGGGACTGCGCTCCGCGTCGGTCGCCCTCGCGGGGACCGACTTCACCCACCACAGGCACTTTTCAATCGCCGCCGAGGACCACCGCCGCGAGTTCATCAAGATGCTCAACAACTCCCACGGTGCCTCCGGCCGCGAGCTTTGGGAGAAACTGCCGCCCTTTCGCTACCAGCCACCCTCCCTCTCCCAGGCGGTCTCTGTCGCCATGCCGGGACTCACCATCCTTTGCCTCTGGTTAGCCGGCGGCTGCGCCGCGCTCTACTTCGCCTCCAGAAGACTGAAACCAAGCTGACA
>CBFHWB010000158.1:2810-9944 GCA_965659285.1 Planctomycetota bacterium
CACCATCCTTTGCCTCTGGTTAGCCGGCGGCTGCGCCGCGCTCTACTTCGCCTCCAGAAGACTGAAACCAAGCTGACAGGAAAGCCCTTCCTGATATGACCACTCACATATTTTTTCTTGAACTCAAGATGATGGCGCGGGAACGCGCCGCCTGGCTCCTGCTCGCGCTCTTCGTAGGCGCCCTGTGCTATGGCTACCGCAATGGCGACCAGCTTGCGGATCGCAACCGTGAAGCCGCCGAGACGGCATTGCAGGGCTCCGAGGAGCTCCAAAGCAACATCCGCAGGCACCTCAGCAAGGAAGGCTCCGCGATCCCTGTGGGAGGCCGGGGAGGTATCGCCATGGTCGGGTTCCTCGCCCAGCTCCCACCGGCGCCTATGCCGGTCCTCGCTACGGGCCAATCCGACCTGGTGCCGACCAGCGAAACCGTGATCCTGATGAGACTGGCGACACCGGTTGGCAAGCGCTCTGAAATCGAGAATCCATCCCATCTGCTCGCCGGGCGCTTCGACCTCGCCTTTGTGCTGACCTGGCTCTTCCCCCTCTTCCTCCTGGCCTTTCTCTACGACCTCATGGCTGGAGACCGGGAGAAGGGAACCCTTCGGCTGGCGCTTTCTCAGGGAATTTCCCCGGTCGGCTGGCTCTGCCGCCGCGCGCTGGCGCGAGCGCTTCCCGTGATGACACTTGCGCTCGCCGCTACCGCCCTGGCCGGCGCCGATGGATTGGTCCTGCGCCTGGGAGCGGCCCTTGCCGTGATCGCTATCTATGGTCTCTTCTGGGCAACCCTCGCTGTGGCGATCAACGCTGTGGCGAATAGCGCCGCTACCGCGGCCGCCTCGCTGGGGGCGGCCTGGGTCGCCATCGTGCTGGTGTCACCGACCCTGCTCAACCTCGCGGCGGAAAGTCTCTACCCGACCCCCTCGCGGCCGGAGCTTGTGGCGGCGAGCCGCCAGGCTTCCGGGGAAGCCGAAAAGCTCGGCGACCAGCTCATCGACAGCTTCTACAAGGAACATCCGGAGCTCGCCCCGCCTGACAAAAGAGCCGATTACTGGGCCATGAAGTTAACCGAGCAGGAGGAAGTCGCGAGGAAAGTCGCTCCTGTCCTCGATAAATTTGAAAACCAGCTGATGCGACAGCAGCAGACCGTTGGCCAATGGCGGTTCGTCTCTCCTGCCATCGTCACGCACGAAGCCCTTACCGACATAGCCGGAACAGGCTACTGGCGCCACCAGGCCTTCCGCAAGCAGGTGAAGGAGTTCAAGCAGGACATCTCGGACTTCTACACACCAAAGGCCCATCGCCGGGAGCCGCTGGTTCTCGCGGACATCGAACAAATGCCCACCTTCTCCTTCGTTGAGGAGCAGGACTCTGAATGGCTTGACAGGGTCGCCAGAGGGCTGGCTGGAATCCTCGTCATCTCAGCCCTGGTCGGAGTCTGGGCGCTGTTCAGCCTGCGGCCGCAACGACTGGGTGCCTCGACAGGCTGAGACCCGCCACCAGGACCGGCAGGTTTCAGACAGACGACATCAACAGCCCGCCTGGGAGATCTCGCAATCTTCCGGCTCGGCATCCGTCGGGTCCTCGCCACAGATGGGAAAGGGAGCCCCGGGAGCGGCCCCTCCCTGAAAAAGGAAGGCCAGCGTATAGATTGGGTCAGAGAGGTCAACAACGCCATCATCGTTGGCATCGAGGGCGCTGATGCAGCCCACCCTGGCGCCATCGACAAAGAGAGCCTGGAGGCTCTGCACGGGATCTGAGATATCGACAGTCCCATCTCCATTGGAATCCGCCCGAACAAACAATCCGGAGGCCTCACCGGAGGTCACCAGCAGATCAGAGGTTGAAAAGAAGACCTCTCCAACCGGATCGTCCCTCTGCCAGGCAACCCAGAGAACCTGCCTCCCACTGCGGCCTGCGGGGATCTCGAGGTCGAAATAATAATGATTCTCCGAAAAACGAACCTCGGGCCTTCCCAGGTATTCCATCCGGTCCCAGGTGAGAGGCAGATCAGGCCGCCAGTCATTGGTGGTCATCCAGACATCCCAGACACTGGGATCGTGAGGAGCCGTCGCGAAAAAATCGACCTCGATGATCTCTCCCGCCGCGACCGAAGTAGCCGGCCACTGCGGGCTCACCTGGTCCAGGCCACGGTAGGTGCGGGCAAAATCTTCCCGGTCAATACGTCCCCCGCTGGCGAGCTGCCCATCCGGAGCCCAGGGGGAATAGTCGTAGCCCGGCGGCAGGCCGGCCCGCACAGCCTCCGGAATATTCCTCGATACTTCGTTCCAGGAATAGTAAGAACCTGTCCCATCGATCGCGATCGCGTCTCGGGCAAGCTCGAAGGCCGGATTTTCAGGATTCGATTCATACACCCGGTAGACCCGGCTCATCGGATAGACCAGCGTGCCATGCCCAAGAGCCGTGATGTCCGACAACAGCACGATACAGCCACACAATAGCGCCATGCGATACGACCGCTGGATGATCTTCTTCATTTTCTCTCGCCCCCGGCCCCCACGGGCCTTGCTCTGCCCTTGAAAGATACCTGTACAACCCAGCCTATAGACTAAAGGTGAAAATCAGCGCCGGCAAGAAGAGCCTCAGGCTCTGCTCCGCCTGGATTCACGGCTTACATCCGACAAGGATAAACTAAAGCCTCCAGGATTTGAGCACAGGCAATTACTCACCCCCGCCGCCTCCGCAGCCGCCGCCACAGCCGCCGTCCCCATCGCCACCTCCAATCCCCCTGCCTGTGCGCATCCAAATAAATACCCCAGCAAATCCGAACCAGAAAACCAGGTAATAATCCAGGGTATAGCCCACGCTGATCGTGCCCGCAGCCGCCCCCAACAGCCACGGGATTCGCTTCTCCACGATGCACTCGATATAGAATTTACGAACGCAGAGCGCGGAAACAATGATGAGCAGAACGATTACCAGGTAAGGAACGGCTGTTTTCATCGCACTCGACCCCCGGCCCCGCCATGAATCAAAGGCCGCTTCCTGTTCTCAAGGTTTCTCCCTGCCAACCCGGCAGCGGCCACAGAAAGCCTAATCCCTGCAATTTTCCGGAAAGGTCTCGCAGTCAAGAACATCATCGGTCGGATCCGCGCCGCAGTCTGGAAAAGGAGCGGGAGGAACGCGTCGACCAAGGAAAAGAAAATTCAAGAGATAGACCGGATCGGTCACGTTCACGTCACCATCATCATCCACGTCCGCTGCCGCGAGGCATGACGGACTCGGCCCACCGCGGAAAAGATAGCCAAGGGTGAAAACCGCGTCCGTGAGCCCGGAGACTCCATCGGCATCGGAATCGCCCCGCACGAAGCCACCCGGGACTGGAGGCTCGGGAAAATCAACCACACGGTCGAGCCAGCCGAGGGAGCGGGAGACCCGTGACTGGTAGTCCCGAGAACCGTACTGCCCGACCCTGGAGCCGTTGCCGCCCTCGCCATAGGAGTTCAGCCCGGCGATGTGTGGGATGCCATCTACGTCAATGAAGGCCGGTCCCCCGCTGTCGCCGGAGACCCCAACACCCTCGAGCTCGGTGATGCCATTCTCCCCGGGGCGTTCAAAAATGATCTCGATAAAATGATTGTTGACCGCGGTAACGACATTGGTGGCCTGCCGCAAATTGCCATCGCTTTCCGCGCGGCGCTCTCCCTGCAAACCCGTGGCATGCACTCCCCGCCCCAGGAGAGTGATGACCGAGCCGAGCTCGGCGCTTCCCCGGTAGATCGGAAGAGGCTCAACCCCTCGGACGGGCCGCGTGAAACGAACGAGGGCAATGTCAAACTCATCGCGCCTTCTGTTCCAGCTGGGATGCTTGATGACCTCCGCCACCTGGTAGGCTCTGCCATTGACCAGCAGGGAGTCCCCCGGGTCGAGGTCATCGGCGCAATGCGCCACCGTCAGCAGGTAGGACTCGTGCACCAGGGTGCCGCTGCAATCATCCGGCTCGAAGAGGGTCACGATCGCAGGGTAGTCCGCATCCGGCACGATATAATCGGAATCATCCAGGTCATGGCGGGTCACGATGGCCCAGGCCATGGTCGCCGCGACAAGCCCCATGCCTCCCGCCAGGAGGCAAATCAATGATGTCTTCATATCCCGGACCTCTCTTAAGATCAGCTTGAGCTGAACCATAGCTTAAGGCACGTAAAGGTCGCTGGCAAGAAGGCCTGCAACACTGTCCCTTGCGACCGGATGAAGGGCTTGTTAAGCGGTTTCGGCTTTGAGAGGTTCAGGCCGGTGGCGTAGGATGCCTCCATGAAAAAAACTGTCTCCATCATCACGGCAACGCTGGCTCTGACCTTCTGTTCCGCCGGGGGCCTCCTCTCGAAGGAACGCCCGAACATCCTGTTTATCTTCTCCGATGATCATTCCTTCGAGGCGATCTCAGCCTATGGAGGGCGCCTCAAGGACGTCGCCCCCACTCCAAACCTCGACCGGATAGCCGCCGAAGGAATCCGGTTTGACAACTGCTTCGTCACCAACGCCCTGTGCGGACCCTGCAGGGCCGTTATCCAGACCGGCAAACACTCCCATCTGAATGGCTTCCTCGAGAACCACCATGTGTTCAATGGCGACCAGCAGACCTTCCCGAAGCTCCTGCAGAAGGGCGGCTACCAGACCGCTCTCATCGGAAAATGGCATCTCGGATCCGAACCCCAGGGCTTCGATCTCTGGAACGTCCTCCCCGGCCAGGGGACCTACTACGCCCCGGAGTTCAAGACCCCGGCCGGTAAGACACCGGGAAAGCCGGGTGAATACGTAACCGAGGCCGTCGTTGAAAAATCCATCGCATGGCTCAAGAACGGAAGGGACAAGAAGAAGCCTTTCATGCTGATGGTCCAGCACAAGGCGCCACACCGCTTCTGGCTGCCGCCGGTCAAGTACCTGAAGGAATACACCAGCAAGCATTACCCGGAGCCGAAGAACCTCTTTGATGACTACGAGGGCCGCGGCACGCCGGCCCACACCCAGGACATGACGCTGCGGGTGACCATGGACCTGGCCCTCGACAATAAGATGGTCCCCTTTCGCCAGGACCGCATGAACGCCGAGCAGAAAAAGCAATGGAACGAGGTCTACGATGAAATCCGCGCCCGGGTGCTCAAAGAGCGGCCGCAGGGCGACAATATGGTGCGCTGGAAGTACCAGCGCTACATGGCGGACTACCTCGCCTGCATCAGGTCGCTGGATGATTCGGTGGGCACCCTGCTCGACTACCTGGAAAAATCCGGACTGGACAAGAACACGGTGGTGATCTACGCCTCCGACCAGGGCTTTTTCCTTGGTGAGCACGGCTGGTTCGACAAGCGCTTCATGTACGAGGAATCGCTGCGAACCCCGCTCCTTGTCCGGTGGCCTGGAAAGGCAAAGCCCGGCACGGTCAACAAGCACATGGTATCGAACCTGGACTTCGCCCAGACCTTCCTGGACCTCGCCGGACTCGAGCTCCCGGGAGACATGCAGGGCCGCAGCCTGAAGCCTCTATTCGAAGGAAAAAGCCCCGAAGGATGGAGGGAGTCGGTCTACTACCACTACTATTGCTTCCCCGAGTACCACGCCGTCCGCCGCCACGACGGCGTCCGTAACAGCCGCTACAAGCTGATGCACTTCTACGACATCGACGAATGGGAGCTCTTCGACCTCGAGAAAGACCCCTCGGAGATGAGGTCGGTCCACGCCAGCGCGCAATATGCCGGGGTCCTCAAGCACATGAAGGGCGAACTGGCAAAGCTTCGAAAGCAATACAAGGTCCCACCGGCTCCAAAGCTGCGAAAGGGAGAGACCCTCTTTCCGCCCTGGCCCGAATTCGGCACCTTTGAGATCGGCCTGGGCAACGAGGGCTGGACCTCGCTCTTCGACGGCAAGACGCTGAAGGGCTGGCGGCAGCCGGGACCATCTCCTGCCACCCAGATAGCGGCCAATGACAGCATGAAGGTCGTCAACGGAGAAATCCACCTGTCGCCCGCCCCGAAGGTCTTTTACCTGCACACCCGCTCGTTCACAGATTTCATCCTCGAGCTGGAGGCGAAGATGCCCGACAAGGACTTTGATTCCGGCGTAGGATTTCGCTGCGTCTTGCCCAAGGGCGCCTTCCTGCCGAAAGGATTCCAGAGCGAGATCTCCGACATCCGCAGCGGAGGGATCTTTGACATTGGCGTGGGCTGGGTCCATCCCGCCGAAAAGCAGGAAGACATCGACTCCTTCGTCAAGCGCACCGGCACCTTTTACAAACAAGGAAAATGGAACCAGGTCCGCGTGCGCTGCCAGGGCTCCCGGATCCAGACCTGGATCAACGGCCAGCTTTCAAGCGACATCAAAGACACCACCCACAAGCGCGGCACCATCGGCCTGCAGCACAACGCCAAACAAGGCGTCTACCGATTCCGTAACATCCGAATCCGAGAGCTCATCGCTAAATAGATACAGCCAGACAGACAAAGATTATCTGATTCTTCATTCAGATGAATCAAGTCGCCCCGCCGCGGGGCTGGCCCTCAACCACAGGAGGCATTCATGCTCCGTAACGTAATAGCTGTCATCATTGGCATCATCGCGGGAATGGCCCTGAACATGGGTATCCTTGAGATCAACTCCCTGGCCTACCCCATACCGGAAGGCCTCGACATCAAAGTCCCGGCGCAATTACAAAACTACCTCGACACCCTCCCGGCCCCGGCTTTCCTGGTCGCCATGGCGGCCCATCTCGCCCAGTCCTTCGGCGGCGGCTGGATTGCCGCCCGGCTCGGATCATCGCGCCCCATGCTGCTGGCGATGATCGTCGGAGCCGTGTCCCTCGCGGGAGGAGTCATGATGATGAAAATGGTCAAGGGACCTGCCTGGATGGCGATCGAACTGCCGCTCTATCTTGTGGTTGCCTGGCTGGCAGGAAACATCGAGCAGAAACGGCGCGCGGCAGGTAACACCCCGGCGCCGGACTCTGCCGAAGGCGGGAAAGCGGAGTCGGATGAGGCATAGCAGGGCTCCTGCCAGTCGAGCCGAGTCCCACTGACACTTCGCCGGACGACTCCGAAACTCCGCCTCACGGAATCGCCGCTTATTTTGTCTCGCTCAGCACAAAATCGCTGAAGGTGGCCCAGCGCGGCTTCTTCGCGTCTCCCA
>CBFHWB010000159.1:0-9938 GCA_965659285.1 Planctomycetota bacterium
TATCTCGCGCGCGCCCAGGAGTCCGATGGTTCCTATGGCAAGTCCACCTGGAGCACAAACGTCTACCCGACGGCCATCTCGTCGCTTTCAGGGCTCGCCTTTCTCGCCAGTGGAAGCACCCCGACCCGGGGCCCCTACGCCCGTAATCTGCAGAGAATCACCAGGTACCTGCTGAACAATTGCGTTGGAACCTACTCCTACGCTCCCGGCCTGGTCGCCAACTCCAACGCGCGTGAGCAGCGCCCGATGTACTGTCACGCGTTCGCGCTGACCTATCTCTCGCAGATCTTCGCGCAGGAGAAAGACCCTCGCCAGCGGGAGGTTATCCGCAAGGTGCTCCAGGATGGCGTCAAGCTCACCGAGCGTTCGCAGACCGATGAGGGAGGCTGGGGTTACTCTCCCAATGCCTACGAGGATGAGGGCACCCTGGTGGTGACCCAGCTGCAGTCCCTCCGCGCGTGCCGCGATGTGGGTATCTTCGTCTCGAAAAAAGTGGTCGAGAAGGGCGTCAAGTTCATCGAGAAATCGACCAACACCAACGGCAGTGTGCGCTACAGGATCAACAGCTACCAGGTGCGTCCCGGTGTCACCTGCGCGGCGGTCGTCGCCCTGTGGAACGCCGGCAAATACGACGAGCCCCTGATCCGCAAGATAACGGACTACATGCATCGGAACATCGATCCCCAATGGGGCTACGGGCATCATGCCGAATACGTTCAGTATTACCTGACCCAGGCGAAGTTCGTGATCGGCGGCAAGCACTGGCTGCCCTTCTACAAGCAGAGCGCTGAGATGTTCATCGCCGAGCAGGCGCTCGATGGGTATTGGGATGGAGCCGATGGCGGCGAGCTCTATGGAACCACGCTGGCTCTTCTCTGCCTGCAGATTCCCTACAACCGCCTCGCGGTGTACCAGCGGTGAGCGCGGGGCAGGCGGCGGGACCAGGCTCTTCGGCGGAGCTCGAACTGCTCGACTCCATGCTCAAGCTGATGGGCGGGCTCCGGAAAGAGGTGGGACGGGTTATCGTTGGCCAGGAGGCCGTTGTTGACCAGCTGCTGATGACCCTGCTGGTTGGCGGGCATGCGATCCTGGAGGGAGTTCCGGGCCTCGCCAAGACCCTGCTCGTCAATACGATCTCCGAGGCGCTCTCCCTGGACTTCGGCCGGATCCAGTTTACCCCGGACCTGATGCCCACCGATGTGACAGGGACGCTGATCTTTCAGGAGAAGGCCGGAGGAGGCGTGAGGGATTTTGTTTTCAGGAAGGGGCCTGTCTTTACGAACCTGCTGCTGGCCGACGAGATCAACCGCACACCCCCGAAGACCCAGGCTGCGTTGCTGGAGGGAATGAGCGAAGGCCAGGTTTCCGTGGGGGGGCGAGCGCATCCGCTGCCGAAGCCTTTCTGCGTCATGGCCACCCAGAACCCGCTTGAACAGGAGGGTACGTACCCTCTCCCCGAGGCCCAGCTCGACCGCTTCCTCATGAAGATCTGCATCGACTACCCGGAATTCCTCGAAGAGGAAGAGATCATCGACAGGACCACCGGAGATGTCGAGCAGGAGGCGGCGGCGGTTCTCGACCGGGAGGTTCTTCTCTCCCTGCAGGCGATTTTGCCGGCGCTTCCCGTTACCGAGCACGTGCAGGCCTACGCGACCCGCATCGGGAGGATGTCGCGCCCGGAGGGAGAATCGGCGCCGGGGTGGGTGAAGGAGTATATCTCCTGGGGAGTGGGCCCGCGCGCGGCGCAGGCCCTGATCCGCTCGGCCAAGGCCCACACTCTTCTTGCCGGCAGGTTTTCAGTGACCCGGGCCGATGTCAGGGCCGTGGCCCTCCCGGTTCTCAGGCACCGCCTGGTTCCGAGTTTTCACGCCGAGGCGGAAGGCCTCGGCCCGGATGACATTGTCGACATGCTTCTCGATGATGTACCGACCTTCAATCCCAGGAATGAATACGATGAAGTCAGCCGGCGGATTCTTCGACTCTGAGCTCATCGCGCGTCTCTCGCGTCTCGAGCTGGTAGCCAAGCGCATCGTCGATGGCTTCCTTGCGGGAAAGAACAAGAGCTCCCGCCACGGGTTCAGCGTCGAGTTCGTAGAGCACAGGGAATATGTCCCCGGTGACGATCTGCGCCACCTTGACTGGAAGGTGCTCGGGCGTATGGATCGCTACTATATCAAGCGCTACGAGGAGGAGACCAATATCACCGCGCTCCTGGTGCTTGATGCCAGCGCCTCGATGACTTACAGCTCGGGAACCCTCAGCAAGTTTGAGGTTGGCGCCACCACGGCGGCGGCCCTGGGACATCTCCTGCATCGCCAGCGTGACGCCGTCGGTCTCGCGGTCCATGATCAGGATCTGAAGGAATTCGTTCCCCCCAGCGCGAAGACCCTGGCCCTTGCCGGTATCGCCGCGCGGCTGAAGGGTCTGGAGCCGGAGGGGAAGACCTCGATGAAGGAGGTGCTCGAGCGAGTGAGCCTCGAGCTCCCGCGCCGCTGTCTCTTTGTGTTGATCTCGGATTTCTTCGTTTCCCAGGAGGAGATTGACGCGACCCTGGGTTTCCTGCGCTACCGCGGCCATGATGCCGTTGTGCTGCAGGTGCTCGACCCGGACGAGCGCGAGTTTCCCTTTGAGTCGAATATTCTTTTCAAGGGGCTCGAGGATGATCGGCAGCTTCTTACCGAGCCGCATCGCCTTCGTGAGCGGTATCTCGAGGTTCTCGAGGGCGCGCTGGGACATCTGAAGAAGTCTTGCGAGGGATGCGGCTTCGATTACCAGTTGATCACCGGTCCCGAAAAAATCTCAGAGGCTCTTGCGAAGCTGCTGGCCCAGAGGGCTCGGCGGCGCAAGGCCGCGTCGAGGAATGGATAGGGGAGCGCCGACATGTTTGTAAATCCGCTGCTTCTCTTCGGCCTGGCCATGGTGTCGGCTCCGGTCATCATCCATATTCTGAACAAGCGCCGCTACCGGGTGCAGAATTGGGCGGCGATGGATTTTCTTCTCGCCGCGCAGGTAAGCAACCGCCGCCGGGTCAAGTTCGAGGATCTCATCCTGCTTCTTCTCCGGATGGCGATCATCGGCTTCCTGGTGATGGCTGTGGCTCGGCCGGTGTTGAGGGGGCTTGCCGGCTGGAGAGAGGACAGCAGGATCGTTGTCATGGACGACAGCTTCAGCATGGAGGCCGTCTCCGCTACGGGCAAGGTCTTCGATACGGCCCGAGAGAGCGCGGTAAGCCAGGTCCAGGATGCGATGGGAGGCTCGGTTCCCGTCAGTGTCTGGCTGGGAAGCAGACCTGAGAGCCTGCTTGGAAAGGTCGAGGGGCAGGTCCAGGGCGGCGTTGTGACCGGTGGGAGCCCCGCTGGGACGTCGGCTGGAACCCTGGCATCATTGGCCGGTCGCGACCTGCTGGACTCCCTGGGCGAGGTCGCAACGAGCGATCTGCCGCTGGATTTCCCCCGGGTTCTGAGAAAGCTGATTGATGAGGCCAAGGGCTCCGCCGCTCCGGTCGTCCGTTCTGTGGTGCTGGTCAGTGACTATCGCCGCCGGGACTGGCTGGAGGAGGATGGGAGCCTGGCGGACTCGCTCGAGGTTCTCTTCGAGGAGATCAAGCGCGAGGACCTGGCCGACAGCTTTAATTTCCAGTTTGTCGATGTGAGCTCCGGTTCCCTGGACAATACAGCGATAACCGGCTTCTCCATCGAGTCTGACCCCATCCTTGCCGGTGTCCCGGTTCGCATTGCCGTCGAGGTGACGAACTACGGCAAGGAGCCGCGGGTCCGGGTAGAGGGTAACGTTGAGGTGGGCGGCTCCGACAGCGATGAGTTTGTCGCCCGCCATAAGATTCCCCTGCCGACCATTGAGAGCATCGCCCCGGGAGAGACGGTGCGCGTTGAGATCCAGCACATCTTCACAGAGGGGGGCGAGTATCCCCTGAAGGCCGGAATGACTCCTGATCGCCTGGCGCGCGATGATGAGAGCGTGCTGGTGGCCGTTGTGCGTGATTCCATGCAGGTGGCCCTGGTGGATGGGGCGCCCTCCGCCAACCGATTCGCGAGTGAATCGGGGCTCCTTACCGCGGCCCTCTCTCCCCGGGGAGACGTTCCTTCAGGTGTGTCAGTCAGGCTGGTCGAGGGCGAGATCGATGGGAAGGAACTCAAGGATGCCGACAGCGTCTTTATCCTCAACCGCTCGAGGCTCAGCCCCGCCGAGCAGACGGCCCTGGGCGCCTTCGCCGGCTCCGGAGGCGGGATCGCCTACTTCCTCGGCAATAAGATAGATGTTGAGAGCTACCTCGAGCTGGCCCACCCTAAGTCCAACTTCTTTCGGATAGCGGCCCAACCCGATTCAAGCTCGGCGGCAGGGAGAACAAAGTTAACGCCCATGAAGCCGCCGGCGCTCTTTCCTGCAGTTCTCAAGGAGCCGGCGCCTGCGGCTGCGCTCCATCTCGATTTCGGCGAGAACGAGCATCCGACCCTGGAGCTCTTCCGGGGCCTGAAGAACTCTTCCTTTGATCATGTGATCTTCAGGCGTTTCTTTCTGCTGGAGCCTCTTCCGGGCACCGAGGTGATTGCGAGATACAATGACGAACTCTCCACGCCGGCTGTGATCGAGGGTCGGTATGCCTTGCCCCGGGCGGACGCGCCTGCCGGTGCCGGGAAGGAGCCCGCTGAAGATTCGGCCGAGACCGAGGGCCGCGGCCGAATCGTCGTGTTCAATACCACCGCCGACCGGGACTGGGGTGACTGGCCAACCGACTATACCTATCCGATCCTGATGCAGGAATGGGTTCGCTACCTGTCCCGGAGCTATAGCTGGGGCCGGGTTTCGCAGGCCGGAGATGCTCTGCGGCTGGAGGAGAAGCCTGGTGTGAGCTACAGGATCGAGCTTTCTTCAGAAGACAACTCTTCGGAAGCCAACCCGGCGGATGAGGTTCTCATCGGTCTTGGAGAGAGCTACCGGCCGCACTCGGCCGGACTGTTCAGGGTTGTCGAGGAAACCGCCTCCGGGGATACCGAATCGGCGACCTCAAGCTGGTACGCGGTTCGCCGCGAGGCCGGCGAGAGCGACCTGGCTGAATGCGGCGAGGAAAGCCTCAGGGCTGCCCTGGCCGGTACGGGAATCCGCTTTGTCATCGGCGGCAATGTTGACGTAGACGCCTTCCGGAGAGACCAGGAGGGAGAGGTCTGGCGCTGGCTCGCTCTTGCGGCCGGGGTCTTCCTGCTCCTGGAGCTCTTCGCGGCCTGGTGGTTTGGCAGGAAAGTATGATGTGCCTGGAACGATTCGAGGTGAGCAAGTGAACTCCTGGCTGAGAACGATATTCGGTCTTGAGGAGGGAGAGACTCCCGCTGGAGGTGAGACCTTCTGGGAGTTCTCCAGCATGCCCCATGGCTTCTGGCTGGCGGCCTCGGCGATCCTGTTGCTGGGGAGCCTGGCCTTTATCTGCGCTCTCTATTTCAGGGAGCGCCAGCTGGGAATTTTCCAGCGCTCGGTGCTCGCGCTGCTGCGCCTGGGCTGCCTGGTGCTGGTGGTCCTGATCCTGCTCAACCCGCGTCTGCTGACGGAGATCCGGATCGAGCGTCCCGGCAAGACGGTGCTGTTGCTCGATGATTCCGCCAGCATGCAGGAGAAGGACAAGCTTGATGAAGAGTCCTTTCGGGTGGTTGCCAGGGCGACTGGTCTCGATCCCGGCAGGCAGCCCACACGCTCGGAGATTATCGTGGCGGCTGTCGAGAAGAAGCTCGCTGTTGCCGATGAGGAAGAAAAATCTTCGCTGCTCGAGCTTCTCAGCCGCAACAACGAGCTGTCTTTTTTCACCTTCGGTTCGGAGCTCAAGGAGGTCGGCCCCTTCTCCAGCGGAGAGGCGCCGGCCACGGCCCAGGGAGAGACCCGGATCGGCGATGCCCTCGTCGAGGTGGTCAAGGAATTCGAGCGGGATCCGCTTGCGGGCATCATCATTCTCTCCGATGGCCGCAACAACTCCGGGGCTTCTCCCATCCGGGCTCTCGACGCCATCTCGCTTGGCCGCCGGGTGCCGATTTTTACCGTCGGGGTAGGTATCGATAAGCAGCCGATGAACTTTATCGTCCAGGAGCTGAGCATGCCGTCTCTTATCGAGGTGGATTATCCCCTGGAGATTGACGCCAAGGTGCTGCTCTCGGGTATCCAGCGTACGGTCAGGGTCCAGCTCCATCGCAGCCGGCAGGATGGCCGCGACAGGAAGCTGGTTGATGCTCGTAACCTCACGCCGAAGAACAGGATGCTTGAAGAGCGTCTGCGGTTTACCGACAGGTTGGCTGAGAAGGGCAAGTATCGCTACACCCTCAGCATCGAGCGCGATCAGCGCGAAATTGAATGGCGCGACAACCTGCAGAGCGCGGAGGTGACGGCCGCCAGCGAGCTGCGCCGGGTGTTGCTGATGGCTGGCCATGCGACCAACGAGTATCGTTTTCTGCGTAACCTCGCGATCCGTGATGATGGGATCCAGGTCTCTTGCTGGCTTAGCAGCGCCGATACCGAGTATCCCCAGGACGGGGATATTCTCATCACCGAGTTGCCCCAGACCAGCGAAGAGCTGCGCGAATATGATGTGGTGCTCATGCTTGACCCGCAGCCCTCGACCGTTACCCCCGCCCTGCAGGATGCGCTGGTTGACTTCGTGACGGAGCAGGGCGGCGGTCTCGCCTTTGTGGCTGGTGAGATCAACACCCATGCCCTGGCGCGAGCTGAACGATTCAGGAAGCTGCGAGCCCTGCTGCCGGTCGAGCTTGCCTCGGCCCGGGCGCCTCTCTCCGGCAGGATCTTCGATAAGGGCTGGCTGCCGGCCCTTACCGCGAGAGGGAGGTCTTATCCCCTGTGTCGTCTCAGCAACGAGCCTGCCGAGAACCTGGAGCTCTGGCAGCGGCTGCCTCCATTCTATTTCTGGTACCAGGCCACCCGCCTCCGGCCCGGGGGACTCTCGCTGTTGCAGAAGGAGTCCGACATCATCGCGGCCACCCACCGACTCGGTTTTGCCGAGGTCTTCTACCTGGGAACGGATGACTTCTGGCGCTGGCGCGCTGTCGAGGTCGGAATTCACGAGCGCTTCTGGGCTGCGATTATTCGCCAGCTCTCCCTTGGCAAGCAGCAGGCAGGTACGCGTCGGGCGACGATTGAGACCGACAGGGACCGCTACAATAAGGAAGAAGACGTTCGGGTCAATGTGCGCCTGGTGGACTCGCGCCGCCGCCCGGTGAAGAGCGCCGCGGTGGAGATCTTTATCGAGTCGGGCAAAACACCCCAGGCTGAGGTGCAGCCGCAGAGGCCAGGCGAAGCGCCCGCTGCGACGGGAGAAAAAATCCGCAAGAGGCTGACCCTCGCGCCGGTTCCCGGTTCGCCCGGCAGGTACAGCGGGATCTTCAGGACGGCGGAGGCCGGTCATTACCAGGTCAGCCTGGGGGAGGAGGCGAGGAGCTTTTTCGAGATTGTTGATATCTACGCGGAGCTTGAAGATCTTTCGCCTGACTTCCGGTCTCTCGAGCAGGTGTCGGAATCCAGCGCCGGCCGCTTCTTCACCGTGTCACCTGAGCTCAGGGAGCTTGGCGCCCCCGACCTGATTCCGGATGCCTCGGTCAGCGAGGTGCTTGCCCGCCGGGCTTCGACAGTCTGGGATTCGGCGATGATGATGTTCCTCTTTACCGGCATGCTGGTGTTAGAGTGGATTCTCAGGAAGCTCTGGAGGCTAAATTGATGGATCTAAAATCAACCAGCCGTCATCATCTCCCTGGTGGAGCTCTCGCAGGTTCCCGGCGATACGGAGGTCGAGATGAAAAATAAAAGCCGTCTGCAGGATCCGGCGCCCGTTCTGAACAGGCTCTTCCAGCGTCTTGAGAAGAAGTATTACAGCCTGCTGGCCTGGCATGGAATCTCGGCGATCTTTCTCATGCTGGCGGCCACCGCCGGTCTCTCCTTTATCCTGGATTTCACCTTCGAGATGCATTGGACGCTGCGCCTGGCGGTCCTGGTGGCGGCGGCGGCTCTCTGGCTGCGGGTGTTGATCCGGGGGCGGACAAGGATACGTTCCGCTCTCTCCAGGGAAGATCTTCTGGCCGCGGTTGAGAACAGCTCGGCTGACCTCGATGGCGAGCTCGCCAATATTGTCGAGCTCCGCGAAGAGCTTGCCGCTGGGCCGGGGGATGCGGCGAAGCGGTCTGAGCTTGAGAAGGAGCTCTTTGACAGGGCTCTCTCTGAGTCTCAGCAGGCCGTCAATGATCTGGAGATCGGCCGTGTCCTGGCCACCGGCTCGGTACGAAGGAACCAACTGGCTGCGGTGGGGGCGATCGCTCTCCTGGTTTCCTGTGGATTTCTCTTTCCCGACAAGGCGGAGCTCTGGGTTCATCGAAACCTGGCGCTCTCCTCTACCCATTGGCCCCGGGAGACGCATTTTTTCCTCGAACGCGTCGAACCTGTCTGGCATCACCCGCGCAAGGCGCGCCTGGATTTGCGCGGCTGGGTAAATGGGAATCCAAGGGATGTGTTCATCGTGGTTGAGTCCGGCGGCAGCAGCCGTAAGAGCCGGCTGGTTCCCGGGATCACTCGTGAGGGAACCTGGCAGACGGTCTCGGCCGTAACCGAGGGAGGGCCCGGTGCAGGGGAGGCGGTCACCGTCAGGGCGGCGGCGCTCAGCTACAGTGTCCCAAGCGTCCTGGATTCCTTTGATTTCTATTTCCTGGGCGGTGACAACCGCAGCAGGAAAACCAGGGTTGAGATTCATGACCGCCCGAAGGTTGTCTCTTCAGTACTTCGCATTCGCGCTCCTGAACACACCGGTCTTGGCGAGAAAGAGCTCGCGAATCCTACCGGGGAGATCGAGGTCATCGCCGGTTCGACTGTGGTCTTCGAGGCCGAATGCGATGGAGAGCTGAAGAGCGCCTGGGGAAGGTTTGGTGAAGACGGCCAGGGCGAGGCGGAGCTCCTGGGAGAGAAAGGCTTCAGCTATTCTTTCGAGGTGACAGCGAGCGGCTTTCTCGAGGCTGGAGTGAAGGGCCGGCGGTGGGGATTTGACAGTGAGGAGACCCGCCTGGCGCTGGTCGCGCTGCCTGACGCGCAGCCCGAGATCGAGCTGCAGGTCGCGGGAGAAATCCGGGAGGTCACGCCGGAGGGAAGAGTTGAGTACAGCCTCCATGCCAGTGATGATTTCGGTTTCTCGGAGCTGCAGCTTCTCATCGGCGGCCTGCAGGTCGAAACGCTTGAAGACGGCAAGCCCACAGCGGCCGAGCTCCCTCCCTGGGACACCGTGAAAACTGATGACGGCGTGAGTGTCGACATCAAGGGAACGATCGAGCTGGCCCCGCTGGAGCTGGAGCCGGGGATGAATATCAGCTTCCGGGCGGTGGTTCGGGATAATGATGGCCCGGGAGGCTACAAGGAGAGTTTTTCCGAGGAGATCAACTTCGCGGTCGTTTCCGCAGAGAAGCTCAAGGAGAATCTCGACAAGGTGAGGGTGAAGGCGCAGGAACGCCTCGAAGAGCTGGCCTTCCGTGAAGGCTCGCTGGTCGAAGAGCTGCTTCGTCTCCAGGCTGATCTTTCAGAGCGTCCCGAGATTTCCGCTGGCGGGGAGGGGGAGCCCGGGGAGCTGGCGGCAGGTGGAAATCGTGAGCGGGAGGACGGGGAGCGGCAAGAGAACAATCCGGAGGGAGCGCTGCTGGAACTCGCCCGCGCTGAGCCCTCGGGGGAAGGTCAGCCGTCATCCCAGGGAGGCAGGGATCCTTCGCAGGCACAGGGGCGCCCCGGCCAGTCCGGCCGTCCGGCCGCGGGTCAGCAGGGACAGGACACCCGGGGAGAGCAGGGAGAAGGTTCGTCCCGCCAGGAGCAGGAGGGCGAAGAGCCCGGTGAGCGGGAGTCGCGCGAAGGTGAGGCTCCCGGCGAGGAAGGCAGGGAAGGGGAGCCGCGTGAAGGCGAGACGG
>CBFHWB010000160.1:0-9906 GCA_965659285.1 Planctomycetota bacterium
GGTTTGCCTTGAGCGCCACCACGTGGTGGTTGCCGTCCTCCTGCTGGTAAACGGGGAAGACAAGGTTCTGGCCAAACCGGATCTTGTGAAAATCGATCTCGCTGCCGAAGAAGCTGCCGGCGATCTCGTAGTTCAGGGTTTCCTTGTGTCCGGCATAGGGGCCTTCATAGGGACGGTAGAGCAGTTTGTCGTATTCGAGTCCCAGGTTCAGGCCAATAACGTCGGTGGTGCCCGCGACATCCTTCGTATCCTGGGGAGCATCATCGTCGATATTGTCGACCTTGATGTTACCGACGCGGGCTCCGATCCTGGCCCGGAGATCCCGGTCAAAATCAAAGGCGTGGCTTATGCTCGGCAGGAAGCCGGTATGGCGTTCTTCCCAGCGCCGTCGCCACCACTTCATGCTTCGGAAGTTGAACCGCAGAGAATTCCTGGTGTCCATCAGGTAGGGCTCGACAAAGGTCAGTTGATATCTCGACCAGATGGTTCCGGGAGAAAGATTGATCGACAGGGTCTGCCCCGCCCCGGTGAAGGCCGTTCTCAGGTCGTAGAGGGATTCCGGGGTATCGAGGATGTCGAAGTTTTTCTTTGTCAGTTGGATGTTGCCGAAGAGTCCATGCCCGGCGGAGACTCCGAAACCAAACATAATGTTGCCGAAGTTGGGTACCTCGTTGACATTGACGACCACGTCCCGGTAGGACGGTTGCGAGGTCGGTTCGTAGGAATAGTCGATTCGCTGGAAGATGCCGAGGCGGCTGAGGTTCGAGTTGCTCTTGACCAGCCTGGAGTTGTCAATTTTCTCGCCCGGGTAAAACTCCAGCTCTCTCCTGATGACCCTGTCCTGGGTAAAGAGGTTGCCCTTGACCTTGATCTTGTTGATGTGGATCTCGTTGTTTTCTTCGATGTCGAAGCGTACCCGCATGGTTGGCTTGTCGAGCGAGTGAGAAAACCTGGGTGAGACCTGGGCAAAGAGATAGGCTCTGTCCTTGTAGTAGTCGAGGATCGTCTTTTTATCCTGGTCGAGTTTTTCCTGGTTGAATCGAGTTCCCTCCCTGGCGACGGTGAGTTCCTTCAGTACCTGCTCAGAGAAGACCGTATTCCCGGTGAACAGATAGCCATCGAAGAGGTATTGCTCTCCTTCGTCGATGACAAGTTCGATCTTGAGGCCGTCTTTTTCGGGCAGGATTTCGATGGAGCTCGGCTCAATCTGGACATCCATATAGCCGTGGCCGCGGTAAAACTTCTTGAGGTTGACGATGTCCTGCTGCAGGTCGCTATGTTTGAAATATCCGGGGGTGAAGAGGCTGAGAATCCAGAATCCCTTTTCCCTCGTCGTCATGTTCTCAAGCAGTTCGCCATCGGAGAAGGCGAGTTCTTCAGGAGCGAGCCGGGCTTCCATGGCCGCGCGGATGTCATCGACGACCTCGTCCCGGCCTGGTGGTGATTGGGAGATGACCTTGTAGCTCCGGATCTCCACTCCCGACTCCTCGGCTGCGGAACGGGCCCGGTCGTCGGTGCCCACGTGGAAGCCGATGATGACCGCATTCGAGGCGGAGGCAAGCTGTACGTCTTCCTGGCTTACCGCCCCGACCGCGGTGTGGATGATTACCACCTTCACCTCGTCGGTGGACAGGTCGATTAGGGAGCTTCGCAGAGCCTCGATGGAGCCACTCACGTCGGCCTTTATGATGAGATTGAGCTCGGCGGCATCGCCTGGGTCGGCCTTGTTGCTGCTGAAGATTATCTGTTCGATCCGGACCCTGCGGCCTTCGGATATGGTGAAGGTGACGATCGCTCCGCGTTTACCCGTTTCGATTTTGTGATCGACCGCGACAAAGAGAAAGCCCTCATCCAGGTATTTCTTTCTGATGGCCTGCCGGTCCTGCTCGACCAGGTATTCGTTGAACAGGTCTCCTTCCTGCAGCCGGAGGGCGGGGGTGTTTGAGTAGAAGTCGCTTTCACTCAGTTGGTCACGGCCCAGGTAGAGCACCTTGTAGACAATTGGCTTTTCTTCCACCACGAAGCGGATAGCCACACCGTCTTCGAATTTGCTCTCGTAGGGGCCGAGCACGCGCTTGAATTTTCCAAGCGCGAATAGTTGAGCGGCTTCCCGTTCGACAGCTTCAGGGTTGTAGCGCTCACCGATCCTGAATTGAAGCCGACCGAGAATTTCCGATTCGGGCGTCTTGTCGAGCCCCTCGATGGTAATTTTGCGGATCTGTTTTCCGCTCAGTGGCGATTGCTGCGCCAGGGCGTTTCCAGGGGCGAGAGAAAACGCAAGCGCAAGCATGGCAAAGCACCCTAGCGCCAGGCTTCTGATCAAGCAGGATTTTTGAATTAAAAACGCCATCTGACTCCACCGTTTTAGTGAAAAGATCGGGGGTGTCAAGTTATCAAGGAGCTTTCGGCTGTTCTTTGGCTGAATTGTCCCGATTTTGGACGAGTCGGTCCGCAACAGGTATCAAACAATCTGGGAGAAAATTTCAGGGCCAGGTCCTAATTCCTTGTATCCGTATAGCTTGGGGGCTGCGCCCGGTTGTTTCTGCCGGCGGTACGGGACTTGCTCCTTGTCAGTATGTAAAAGACCCTATTTTGTTGATCCATCTCACTTTGCAGAGGCGACACCATGGAAGCCAAGATCATCTCAATTGAAGAAGCCAACCGTATGCTCCCACTTCTGAAGGGGATCGTTGGTGACATCATGATGAAGTGGAAGGCGATCATTGAGAAGCGTGCGGAACTCGAATGCATCGAGAAAGGAGTCCGCGGTTTCGAGGCGGGACTTGATCTGCTGGACAGGGAAAATGATCTTCGTGATCTGAAACATCAGCTCAACAGCCTGATCGACAAGATCAACAGCTACATCCGGGAGGTTGAAGCTCTTGGTTGTTTTGTGGAGGAGTTCAAGAGAGGAGTCGTGAACTTTCCATCGCTCTACAATGGCCGAAAGGTCTTTCTCTGCTGGCAGCCCGGCGACCTTAGCGTGGGGTACTGGCACGAACTGGATGAGACCTTCAACGACCGCGTGGCGATCCGTGATCTCTCAGAGTTCCTGTGCCACAACCCGGTACACGAGTAGCGCAGCCAGGGAGGCTGCTCAATCTTCGGCGGCAAGAGAATCGATGATCTCTTCGGGAACATCGAGATCGCTGAAGAGATTCTGCACATCCTCATGATCCTCGAGGTCTTCGAGGAAATTCAGGGCGGCCTTTGCAGTTTCCTTGTCCGCGATAACCACGGGATTCTGCGGTTTGTAGATCAGTTCAGAGCGCTCGAAGATGGGCCGGTCGTCTTCCGTTTCACCCCATTTCTTTTCCTCACCGATACCTCGCTTCTTCTCGAGGAAGGACTGCAGGACGCCTCGAACCTGGTCAAAGGATTCAGCCGGGACCTCGACGTCGAAGGACTCGCCGGCTTCTTCGATGTTTTCAGCGCCGGCTTCGATCGCCTCCTCAAAGAGTTCCTCTTCTTCTACATCTTCTTTTGAGATGCTCAGGAGGCCTTTGCGGTCGAACTTCCACATCACCGAATTGGATTTTCCGAGCGAGCCTCCCCGCTTCTCCAGCAGGTTCCTCATTTCCCCTCCTGTTCGGTTTCGGTTGTCGGTGAGAGCCTCCATGATGACGGAGAGGCCGTGGGGGCCGATTCCCTCGTAGGTGAGTTCCTCGATAGCATCTCCCTGGAGCTCACCGGTACCTTTTTTGACGGCGCGCGCGATGGAGTCCTTCGGCATGGACCCTGCCTTCGCTTTTTCAATCGCGTAGCGCAGTTTGAGGTTTTCCTGCGGGTTTCCTCCGCCGTTGCGCGCCGCAACCATGATGTATTTAGCAAGCTTGGAGAACATCTTGGACTTGCGGGCATCGGCAGCGCCTTTGCGATGCTTGATATTAGCCCATTTTGAATGACCAGCCATGTCGCCTATTTTTCCAGGTCAGTGGTAGGGAGAATTGCTTAACGGATTCGCGGGTGGCAAGAGTGTGGCTCACGACTCAGTCGGAGGCCTTACTTGCTGGTTTTCTTTTTTGCTGAGGTCTTTGATTTCTTAGCTGGAGATTTTCTGGATTTACGAAGACTCAGATCGGCCGGAAGTTCTTCCGGCTCGGGCATCTTTTCATAAACGTTCGTGTGGTAGAGCAGGTAGTGGTGGAGAGGAATGACCTTTTCAGGTCCAACCAGATCGTAGAGGCGCTTTCCCTTTCGATCCCTGGTCTCGGTTTTTTTCGCCAGGCTGAGTTTTACCAGGAGCTTTTCCATTTCGAGGGTGAGCGGCAGGACGGGACGCCCCTTGGCATGCATGAGCACCATTTCAATCGTCGCGGGCTTGATTCCCTTGATCTGTTTGAGGAATTGCTTGGTATCACTGAGGTTCTCTTCGCGTAGATATTCGAGGCAGATTTCTCGCAACTGTCCGTGAATGAATTCGAGGAAGTTTTTGATAAAGACGGCGAGTTCCAACGAATCGTAGCTGTTTCTCAGGCCGATCTGGATGTCCCGAATCACACTGACCCGGACCTCGTTCCAGTCGACGAACTCCGATTTCAAATGATTGAAGCACCTCCTGGCTTTTCGGGGCGTCATGTGGAAATGCATTCTGTGAAAGATCAGCAGATCGACAATCGAGTCAGGATAGTTATCTGTTCTAACAGCGGGTGCGCAGAATTGTTCGGCCGAGTCGAGGATTGTTAAAAGTCGCTTACTGATTTTCACCACGGTTCACTCGAAAAAAGAAAAGGTGACAATAAAGGATTATGTCACCGTAAGGTATTTATTTTAAAGGACTTGAGGCCTGTTGGCTGTAGCAGGCTTTCAGCGGTCACACAGAGGAAGGATGGATTATACTCCAGTGTTTCAAAAGCATCAAAACCTCTTCAAATCTACTCCCTCTGAATATATTAAACCTTTTGAATTAATAACTTATGTTTATTCGCAGTCGTCTTGCAGAACGACTTCCCGCGAAGATGTAAGGTTTTCGGAGGGGCCGTAAGCTGATATTCAGGCAATCGTTGCCTGGTCAGCCTTCCCTAATCGGCGGCCTTTTCCTGTTACGAAGGCTTTTCTGCGGTGGGCCACCAGTTCGGCTGCGATGCTCACAGCGATTTCCTCAGGAGTTCTGCTGCCGATGTCGAGACCGATGGGGGCATGGATCTCGTCGAGTCTCTCCTGGGAAACCCCCTCTTTCCGGAGCATCTTGTAGATCCGGGCTATCTTGGGTTTGCTGCCAATAAGACCGATATAGCCGGCGGTGGTTTTGATGGTTTTTGAGAGAACCAGGTGATCGTATTTATGTCCCCTGGTCACAATAACCACGAAGGAGGCTGGGGAGATCATCAGCTTCTCAAGACACTCTTCAAAGTCAGAGACGATGATCTCGCTGGATGCCGGGAAATGCTCTGAATTCGCAAATTGAGGCCGATCATCGATAATTGCGCATTTCATTCCAACCATCTCCACCAGGGGAGCCAGCTGCCTTGCTATGTGTCCGGCACCAAAAATATGGACAGTCGGGCGACCTAACGGTTCGATGAAAATTTCGACGATGCCTCCACAGGCGAGTCCCTCTTCTTCGGCGGTATTGGCTGAAAGCTCGAAACTTCTACGGATGGGCGAATCTTTTTCGATCGCTTCACGCGCGAGCGCCCAGACGTCCGCCTCGGTGCACCCGCCTCCGATGGTGCCGACTGTTGAGCCGTCTTCGCGGATCAACATCTTGGCTGATTCCTTGCCGGGAGTCGAACCACTGGCTCCTATAACAGTAGCCAGAGCCCCTCTTTGACCTTCCGAGAGCAGTTTTGATATCTCACTGTAAATATCAGACATAAGGCTACTTATAGCATTTTTGCCCGCTTCTATCCAAGCTCGATGACTGATTTGACCTGTTCTGCCCCATCCGGAACATTGTTGTATACTTCTATGTCGGTGGGCGGGGATCTGGCAGTAGATCCGGGCAGGACTGAAAATGAGTAAACAGGGTATTGTCTCTGCAAGTGAGGTGAGTGAACTCCGCCCAGGTTTCCAGGATTGGAAACAACAGGCTGAGTTGCAGAAGGCGCGCGCGGTCAAGGCGCTCCAGGCTTCGCTGCGTATGTACGAGTTGAACGAGAAGATCAAATCGACTCTTGATTTGACCACCCGGCTTCTCGATCTTGAGAGCGAGGCGGAACTCTTCAGTGAGGCGGTGAATCTTCTTACCTCCGAGGAAGGGATGGGGTTTCGTGATGCCAGCCTGCTCCTGGTTGAAGAGGACAGCCTTCACACCGCCTGCTCTACGTTGGAGCGCGGGAAGAAAGTCTTCACTGCTGAAGGAGACCATCGATATGCCCGCTGGCTGGCCGCTGAAGGGAAGGGCGAGCCTTTCCCGGGAGGCGAAGACGATCAGGAACTGATGGTGACTTTGCGCAGCCGAGGGCGCCTGCTTGGTTTGCTGGAGGTGGTCCAGCATGAGCGGGAGAAGGTTCTTTTCGAGGGGCTGGACTCCTTCGTGGAATGGCGGCGGGATCTGGTGACCAGGATTGGAGAGGTTGTCTCGATGTTGATTGACAATCTTCGCCTGAACCAGGAGCTCAAGCGGCAATCGACAGTCGATGTTCTCACCGGAGCCTACAGCCGGAGCTTCTTTCTCCAGAGGGCGGAGGATGAGGTAAACAGGGCTCTGCGTTACGGCCGCTCGCTCTCCCTCGTTTTTATCGATATCGATCATTTCAAGGAAATCAACGATGAGCAGGGCCATCTCGTCGGAGACATGGTCCTGCGCGAACTGGGCTCTCTTTTTCGTCGTAACGTTCGAAACGCGGATGTTCTCGGGCGCTACGGCGGGGATGAGTTTGTCTGGTTGCTGCCCGAGACGGATCTCGAGATGGCCGTCTGCGCGGCCGACAAATTGGTCAACGAGGTCAGGGTTCAGCGCTTTGAGCTGTCGGGACAAGGAACCTCCCGGGCGGCCATCTCAGTTACCGCCAGCCTGGGAGCTGCGGGCCTTTTACCGGGGGAGAATGTGGAAGCTCTCCTGAGACGGGCTGACGAGGCTCTGTACAAGGCCAAGGCGGCGGGCAGGGATCGACTGGTCAGTTGACCAGCCTTATTCCCGTTCAGCTTCCGGGTCTTCGGCCCGCTCCTCTCCAGCCTCGGATGCTTCATCCTGGCGCGTCTCGGTTTCGCTTTCAGCCTTGCGGTCGAGCTCGAGAATTTCCTCGATCCGGGCCATGCGGTCATCAAATTCGTCGAGGACGAAGTGGAGCAGGGGGACGTTGCGGAGATTCAGACTCTTGCCGACTCGCTGCTGGATGAATCCGGCGGACGATTCGATCGCGCGAAGCGACTTGATCTTGTCGGCCTCCGGACCGAGTACTGAGAAGTGGATCTTCGCTTCACGAAGATCAGAGCTCATTTCCACATCCAGTATCGTAACGAAGCCCAGCCGTGGGTCGTTCAATTCCTGCTGGACCACGTGGCTGACGATGAACTTGACGCGGCTGGCTATTTTCTGAACGTGGCGGGGAGGCATTTGGTGGTATGAGGTTTTGACCTGGGCGAACTGCTGCTGGGTTCCGGATCAGCCATCCAGTGTCCGCGCTTTCTTGGTGATCGTGTAGGCTTCGATCACGTCCTCCTCCTTGATGTCCTCATAGCCTTTCAGCTTGATTCCGCATTCGAAGCCTTCCTTGACTTCCCGGGCATCGTCTTTGAGACGCTTCAGGTTGGCGATGGAACCCTCATGAATGGGAACATCGTTTCGGATCAGGCGTATCTTGTCGTTACGCAGGATTTTGCCCGTATTGACGATGCAGCCTGCGATGTTACCGAGCTTGGAGGCCTTGAAGACCTGCCGGATGGTGGCTCGCCCATGGAACTCCTCGAGCTCTTCAGGAGCAAGCCGGGCTTCCATGGCTGCGCGGATATCATCGACGACCTCGTAGATGACCTTGTAGCTGCGGATTTCTACTCCAGCCTCTTCAGCTACGGTACGGGCACGGTCGTCGGCTACCACATGGAATCCGATGATGACCGCATCCGAGGCCGAGGCCAATTGGACATCTTCCTGGCTCACCGCTCCTACGGCGGTGTGGATGATTTCTACCTGGACCTCATCAGTAGACAGGCCGACCAGGGAGCTTCGCAGAGCCTCGATGGAACCTCGCACATCCGCCTTGATGATGAGATTGAGCTCGACCACATCACCTGAACCGACCTTTTCAACCAGGTCGATGAGGGAACGTTTCTTGCCGCTGGATTTTTCAGCCTGTTCCAACTCCCGCCGATTGCGAGCCCTGGTCTCGGCAATCTGGCGCGCCTGCTTTTCGTTTTCGAGGACATAGAGTTTGTCGCCGGCGTCAGGGACGGCATTTAATCCGACGATGGTGACGGGAACGGATGGCCCGGCTTCTTCAACCTGTTCCGATCCGTTAACGATGAGGTCGCGAACCCGGCCGTAGCAGGCTCCAGCGAGGACGCAGTCGCCATGTTTCAGGGTGCCGTCCTTGATCAATGCGGTGGTGAGTACGCCGCGGTTGGTTGTCGCTTCCGCCTCAAGTACTATTCCAAGGGCTGAGCGCTGTGGATTGGCTTTCAACTCGAGAATCTCTGACTCCAGGCTGAGGGTCTCGAGAAGATTGTCCAATCCTTCACCCGTTTGCGCCGAGACCTCTACCATTTCAGTCTCTCCACCCCAGTCTACCGGGTTCAGGCCAAGCCCGGAGAGCTGCTCCTTGCATCGTTGCGAGTTCGCACTGGCCAGGTCGATCTTATTGATGGCGACAATGATCGGAACCTCGGCGGCCCGGGCGTGGTTGATGGCTTCCTCCGTCTGAGGCATGGGGCCGTCATCTGCCGCAACCACCAGGACAGCTACATCCGTTACGTTGGCGCCGCGCGCTCGCATTTCAGTGAAAGCTTTATGTCCCGGAGTATCGATAAAGGTCACCTTTACGTCTCCGTGGTCGACCCGGTAGGCGCCGAGGTGCTGGGTAATTCCGCCGTGTTCCCTGGCGGTTACCTGGGTCTCGCGAATCTTGTCGAGCAGCGAGGTCTTGCCGTGGTCGACATGCCCCAGGAACGTTACGACCGGTGCCTTGGAGATCGAATCTTCTTCGTTGCCGGCTTCCCCCTCGATGGTCTTGAGGAGTTCCTCTTCGTCCTCCTCCTTTTTCTTGAACTCGACCTCTGTGCCAATCTCCATACAGACTTCGAGGATGAGCTCTTCGTCGAGGAAGTCATTGATGGTAACCGGCCTGCCCAGCTTGAAGAGGGTCTTGATGAGAACCTGCGCTTTCATTCCCAGCGAGGAGGAGAGATCTTTCAAGGCCAGGGGCACAGAGACCTCAATCTTCTCGGGGGCTTTGAATTCAACCGGCTTTTTTCGTTGAGCCGGATCGCCTCCGCCGCCTTTGCGGTTAGAGCGCCGGCCTTTTCCTGAGAAACGTCCGGGGCCGCCTGAACTGTATTCATTGGTCGGGAAGAAGCGCCTGACCTTTTTCTTTTTTCCGGTGGCGGCGGTCGTCGGAGCCTTCCGGGTGGCAGTTCCAGTGGCCTTTGACTCACCCCCCTTTGCCGCCGCGGGTGAGGCTTTGGGTTTTTCAGCCGGGGCTTCGGCCGCCTTGGGCTTTAAACGGTCACGAAGGATTTTCGCCACGGGATCGTCGATGGACGACATGTGACTTGAGACCTTATGCCCCTGGGTCTTCAGGAAGGAAATCAACTCCTTGCTGGTCATATCCAGTTCTTTAGCAAGGGTGAAAATTCTAACTCCCAATGGACCTTCCTTCCTGGTGATTGTAACTCGTCGCGGTTATCAGCCTGCTCTCAGGCTCCACCGGCTTTGACTATTCTTCTGCTTTGGTTTCTTCTGTAGATTCTTCAGCCGGAGCCTCGTCCTCGGCGTCGGCGTCGTCAGCCTCTTCAGCCGGAGCCTCG
>CBFHWB010000161.1:0-9704 GCA_965659285.1 Planctomycetota bacterium
CTGACGCTGTCGCTATAGGCCGGGTTGCCGGTGATCTGGGGATCCATCTCGTAGTCCGCCCTTGGCGCGCCGGTCCAGCGGGTCGGAAAACCCGCCGGGTTGGCGGGCTGAGAGAGAACCCTGTCGGAAAAAATAAAGCTGTGGGTAGCGCTGCTCGAGGGCAGGTAACCAGCCTTGTAGGCGGCCGCCCGGATCGTCACCACGGCCCGCCCCCCCGTCCCATCGAAGGCGGCCGGCCCGGTATAGAGCACCCCCCGCACGGCCGTTGGAACCTCACCCTCGAGGGTGAAGCCCTCGTCGTAGAGACCTCGTTCGAAATTGAAACGCGGGTCCTCAACGAAAGAAACCCTGAGCTGAGCATCGGGGTTCTCTTCGCCGGGACTTGGTTCGAAGAAATATCCGAGCTGGCCGGCGGCCCCTACTCCATAGGAGTGATCCGGTCTCTGGGGCGGTACAGACTCATAGCGGTAGATAACCGTTCGTGGCGACTCTGCGCTGCTGAGATAGAGCTCCTCCCCATCGGCGCTGAGGCTGAAATTGGTGTGCAGCTCGGAGCGCGGATCCCTGCGATCCTTACCCGACGCGAACACCAGCAGGTAACCGCGCGCCTCGATGCTCACATCGGGCAACACCCACTTCGCCAGGTCCCGCTCATCATCGCTCAAGGCCCAGCCACCAAGCCCCACCGCCGTATCGCCCTGGTTGTGAAGCTCAATCCAGTCGGAGCTGTCATCATCCTCATCCCTGATTCCAGAACGGTTCGAGGCGAGCAGCTCGCTGATGATGATGGGATCAAGCGGCGCGTCAGGATCCAGCAGGCAGCTCCAGGCGCCTCCCTGGAAACGGTTCGGAACCTCCGCCAGGTCGGTGATACCCGAATTGACGCTCCAGGAGAAAACGACCTCGCCTGCCGAGGGCTGGTCAAAGGAGAAAACGTAGGGTCCCGCCCCGGCTCCGAAGACACCGTTGGCAGGCCGGCCATTGACCAGCAGATCCCCGGGATCAACCCCGGCTACCGGCTCGTCGAAGCCGAGCTCTACCTGGGTCAATCTGCGCACGATGGAACCCGATGAAGGAATAGTGGAAGAAAGCCTCGGCGGCGTGACATCCGGGCCGAAAGGATCGACCAGGCTCATTTCAAATACGAAATCGCTGCTGGTGGCGGAAACGTTGAAGGCCTGGACCGCCAGGAGGTTCGTCCCCTCGACAACACTCTCCCGGATGCCGGGGAGGATAAAATCCTCGAACTCACGGGCCTCGTGGCTGCGCATGGCATCTTCTTCCACCGGGACAAAATCTCCAGTTTCCCCCGGCATGTTCACCCGCAGCACCTCGTTTCCATTGATCCAGACGATGAACCCATCATCGTAAAGGGAGGAGAGGGTATAGCTCTCGAGAGTGGCGAGCGAGGCGACCTCGAAGGTCTTCCTGAGAAAAATGCAGGTGTAGTTCCTCCTCATCGGCGGTTCCAGCTCGGACAGATCGGTTCTGAGGCCGTCCTCGCCAAAGCCGAACGCCGCGGGGGCGAGCGTCCAGGCCGAATCATCAAAATCCGGCAGGCGCCAGGAGGCGGGGTCAGGGCTAGATGCCTCCTCGAGCCCCCTCAGGTACCTCCACTGCGCCTCGACGGGGACCAGGATAGTCTCCGCGGCCTGAAGCGACAACCCGCAGAAAGTCATCGACAGACCGAAAAATCCCATCACGAGGCATACGCAAAAACGGCTTTTCATTGAGAAACAACTCCCTATCTGAAACGGACAGTGGCGATCTCCTATTGTACTACCCACCTGTCAAAGCGGTCCATCCGCAATGCGAAAGCCAAAAACCGCGGCTCTATAATCTGGCTGGTCTCACCGGCCGCTTGCTGGCAGAATGCCGACATGAAGACGATTGTGCTTGAAGAGCCGGGCAGGCTGCTGGTCACCGAGACCGATCCGCCAGCCGGAATCAGCGGAGAGGATGTACTGGTAAGGGTCAGGAACGTAGGAATCTGCGGAACAGATCTCCACGCCTACCGCGGACGCCAGCCGTTCTTTGAATACCCCCGCATCCTCGGACACGAGCTTGGGGTCGAGGTGATCGACCCTGGAGAGAGCTCCACCGGGCTGCAGGCCGGCGACCTGTGCTCGGTCGAACCCTATCTGAACTGCGGCAACTGCATCGCCTGTCGCGCCGATCGTCCCAACTGCTGCACCAGCCTGCAGGTGCTGGGCGTGCATGTCGATGGCGGCATGCGCGAGATCATCTCTGTTCCGGCAGGCAAACTCCACCGCTCCGAACTGCTTTCAACCGACCAGCTGGCCCTGGTCGAGACCCTCGGAATCGGCTCTCATGCAGTAGAACGCGCCGGGATCGTTCCCGGAGAATCGGTCCTCGTGGTCGGCTGCGGGCCGATCGGACTGAGCGTCATCCAGTTCGCCCAACTGGCCGGCGCGCGCCTGAGCGTTCTCGACCTCGACACTGAACGCCTTCGATTCTGCGGCGAACATTTCAATGTTGAGAATACCATCCTGGCAGGAGAGGACGCGGCGGCTCGGCTGGCGAAGACGCTCGATGGCAGGCCGCCGACCGTGGTCTTCGATGTAACCGGCAATGCGAGTTCGATGATGGGCAGCTTCCAATTCGTCGCCCAGGGAGGCCGGATCGTCTTCGTGGGTATCGTCATGGACGACATCACCTTTCATGATCCTGATTTCCATCGAATGGAGCTGACCCTCCTGGCCAGCCGCAACTCACGGCCCCGGGACTTCAAAAAGATCATCGAAGCCATGGAATCCGGCGCCATCGACACCGGCCCGTGGATCACCCATCGCAGCGGCTGTGACGCTTTTGTCGAATCCTTCAGCCGCTGGGTCGAACCCGGATCCGGTGTGGTCAAAGCCGTCCTTGACATGTAAACAGCGGCATTTTCATTACTTGCCCGGTGGATCTCCGGAGGTTAGCCTTGGAGATCGACAGCGTTGGTTTCGAATCCGGGTCTGAATAAACATCGGGAGCTTAAGGCACGAGCGGAATTTCCCGCCTCCACCTCCCGCTACTCCATGCAAGGACATTCAATTCTATGATTAGCATGAACAGAAACGGTTGCCTGCTTGCGCTCGCGGCTCTCCTGTCCTCTCTGCAAATCGCCGTGGTCAACCGCCTCGATGCCCAGGATCTCCCTGAGCCGACCCTCCTGATTGACGAGGGGGAGGAATACACCTACTTCAAGGGAACCGAGCCCCCTCCGGATGACTGGAACACCCTTGAATTCGACGATTTTGAATGGGAGATCGGCGCCTCGGGGTTTGGCTATGGTGATGTCGACGACAACACGATTCTCGATGACATGCAGCAGATTCTTCCCGATCAGCCCGGCTACCTGAGCGTCTACATCCGCAAGTTCATCAACATCGACGATCTGGACGCGATCAATTTCATCCAGCTAGGCATGCGCTACGACGATGGTTTCATCGCCTATCTCAATGGAGTGGAACTCGCCCGGTCGGCCAGCATGGGCGCGGCCGGAATTCCTGCCAATTTCGACACGACCGCCGGAGACCATGAATCGACACCCACTCCGGACTGGTTCAGCTTCTCCGCAGATGCCCTCGACACGCTCCAGGAGGGCGAAAACATCCTGGCCATCGAGGGACACAACACCAACCTGACGAGCTCCGATTTCACCCTCATCCCCTACGTCCGCTACTACGACAACGTCTGCCCCTACAGGATGACCTGCACTGAACGAAACAGTGGCGGGGTACGCCTGGTCTGGTACAACACGGTCACCCCGCCCCCCTACGAATCCATCGAGGTCTACAGGAATGGCGAGTTCCTGGGAAATCCCAGCAGCCCCCGCTCTAGAATATTTACCGACCGCGACGCCCCTGTCGGGGTGGATCTTGTCTACGATGTCATCGCGAGAACTCTCAACGGAACCAACTGCTCCGAAGAGAACCCCCTGAGCTGCACCATCTTCCTGGAAGGAGAAAAAGTAGTACCCATCACCGGCTTTCGCCGTGGTGACGCGGATGATTCAGGCGGAGTGAACCTGACCGATGGAATCTTCATCCTGAGCTGGCTCTTCCGCGCCGAAGGCTCCCCCGCCTGCCAGGACTCCGCGGATGCGGATGACAACGGCTCTATTAACCTCACAGATGCGGTCTTTCTGCTCGTTTTCCTCTTCCAGGCCGGACCGCCTCCCCCTCCCCCGGGAATACAGAACTGCGGCGCGGATGGCGACCCCACAGACGGCCTCGCCGACTGCGTCTACGAGTCCTGTTAGGAGAACAAGTCCACCCCGGAAGAAGCCGGCCTCAGACGACCTGCTCGCCGCTGTTGACCGTCTGCTTCAGGTAGAGCTTTGACAACTCCGCGGTAACCGGACCCGGCACCTCGGAAGGGCCGACCGGACGCCCGTCGACCTGGGTAACCGAGGCAAGCTCTCCCATGGTCCCGGTACAGAACATCTCGGCCGCCCGGTACACCTCCGTGAGCGAGATGTCTTTCACCCTGAAGGGAATATCATTCCGCAGACAGAGATCGAGGACCGTGGCCCGGGTGATCCCCTCGGGACAGGCCTTCAGGTGGCTGGTGAGCACGGTTCCCTTATCGTCGACGATAAAGACGTGGGTCGCGTTGGTCTCAGCGACAAACCCGTCGACATCAAGCATGAGAGCATCATCCGCGCCGGCGACATTCGCCTCGATCTTCGCGAGGATCGACTGCACGAGGTTGTTGTGATGAATCTTTGGATCGAGACAGTCCGGCGGAAACCTGCGAATGGAGGAGGTGACCAGGCAGAGACCCGACTTGTCGTAGACCGGAGCCTTGTGCTCAGCGAGGATGATCAGGGTCGGACCCGCCTGGTTCAACCGCGGGTCCATCCCCGAAGTCAACTTGACTCCCCGTGTCAGGGTCAGCCTGATGTGCACCCCATCCATCATGCTGTTGGCTTCGAGAGTGCGCCTGATCTCACCGATGATCGCTTCGTGAGCAGGAATATCGGTAAAGGCGAGCGCCAGGGCCGAGCTTCGCAGCCTGTCGAGATGCTCGGTGAGCTTGAAGATCTTTCCATCGTAGAGACGCAGTCCCTCCCAGACTCCATCTCCGCCCTGCACCACCGAGTCGAAGGGACTGACGCCCGCCTCGTCACGGTGAACGAGCTTACCGTTGATATTGACGATCAGGTCGCGATTCTTTTCGTTGAACTGCTGCAACATGGCTTTTATTTTCCTAAGCGATACTCATAGAGCACCTGGTAGATCTCCATACATTCCCGCAGCACATCCCTGAACTTCCCGGGAACCTCCTCATCCTTGGCCTTATAGGGTCTGAAGGAGGTCGATTTTTCAACCTCTCCGTACCAGTGAGGAGCCCAGATTCCATCAGTATCCCTTCTTCCAGGAGGCCAGGAGAGCATCGAGGGGGAAAACTCAACCCCGAGTTCCTCACAAAGAAGCCCGAGGAGCCTCTCAGGAGCCTCCAGGACATCCCGAGAATCAAGCACAGGGGGTGCCTTCTCGAGTTGGGCCTCGACCATACGGAAAATCTCCAATTGCTGGGGAAGCCCCGTATCGGCCACCCCGGGCTCCGGCAGGATCTTGATGAGCGAGGTCAGCATCTCACGCGGTTCGCGCAGGAGAAAACAATTATCGAGCTTGAGAACCCACTCCCTGCCCATTCCAGGCAGGAGATGATGGGCCATGTGCTTCTGGTAATAGATCGACTTCCCGCCGGGGATCTCTCCGGTCAGCCCGGCAACCACCTTGCTCCAGTCGGTTTCGTAATGGTCGATGATCTCCGCGGCGACCGGATGATCAAATCCCGTCTCGCTTAGAAAGGCTCCGTAGAGAGGTTCATCATTGACCAGGGTGTCAGGCCGATTACCCCAGGAACGAAGCAACGCGGTGGAAATATTCCGGGGGCCGGACCACATTGCTATCCTCATACCTTCTGTTCTCATTCCCTTGCCAGCGCCTCGCACTTCAATCGTTAACCGAAAGTCGTGTCAGGGTACGCCCCACAACGAGCCAAAGCAAGGCCGGGACTACAGCGCTGAGAACGATGGTCTGAAGAGGTCTGTCCGCGCCCATATGTCCCATCACGGCGAAAGCGAAGCCCATCGGAATCGAGCCGCAGGCCAGCGCTGCAAAATATTTCCCGGGCGGCATTCTCACCAGCCCGGCGAAGCAGGCCACCACCTCCGGCAGGAGCGGCATCCACCGCGACAGGGCCACGGCCCAGCCCCCGACCCCCCCGGAGAGCCGCTCTCCCTTCTTGAGCTCTTTCTCCCCGATGAGCCACCGCGCCGCTCCTTTTCCCAACTGGCGGCAGAAGACATACGGAATGACGCCTGAGAGAAAGGATCCAGCCGCCGCTATCATCCCACCGAGGACCGGGCCGTAGATCAGGCCGAGCACGGACATGACCACGGTCGCCGGCATTGGCAGGAGAATATCCGCCGTCAACAGCGCCATCCCGCATAGCCAGGCCCACCCTCCATAGGATTCCAGCAGATCCCTGGTTCCCGCAGGCGAAAAGAAATCTTCGAACGAGGTTCCCCAGAAGATAAATGGAATGACAAGAGTGACGATCAGTAAAAGACCGATCAGCAGCGACCTCATCCCTGGCAATCCTCCCCGGGGCAGATGACGGGTTCTACCTGCCCTGCATTTTCTTGGCGATCAACATGGCCATCTCGAGCGCCTGGCCGGCATTCAGCCGGGGGTCTACCTGGGTCGTATAGGCCGTCGAAAGGTCCGACTCCGTCAATCCGCAGGCTCCGCCGATGCACTCGGTCACATCATCTCCGGTCAGCTCGAAGTGTACGCCTCCAAGGCGAGAGCCGCAATCACGATGGATGTCCATAGCCTTCTGCAACTCGCCCAGGATGTTGTCAAAATTACGCGTCTTCACGCCTTCGGAGGTCGACTCGGTGTTGCCGTGCATGGGATCACAGATCCACACAACCTCGACGCCGCTCTCCTTCACCGCCTCCACCAGGCCGGGCAATCCATCGGATATGTTTGAATTGCCCATCCGATGGATCAGGCTCAGACGCCCGGGCTCATTGTCGGGATTCAGAATCCTGGCAAGCGCGACCAGTTCGTCCGGATCGATCGCCTGGGAGATCTTCACCCCGATCGGATTCACGATGCCGCGGAAATACTCGACATGCGCACCATCGAGGATCCGCGTACGCTCACCAATCCAGGGCATGTGGGTCGCCAGGTTGTACCATCCATCCCGGCGCGGAACCTGGCGGGTCTGCGCCGCCTCGTATTCGAGATGGAGTCCCTCGTGACTGCAGTAGAAATCAACCCTGCTGATCTCGCTGTCACCAGAGCCCATGATGCTCTCGACAAACCCTATCGAGTCACGCAGGGCATTGACCATCTCCTGGTATTCCTTGAGCAGGTTCTCATCGCGAACAAAATCGAGCCGCCAGTACTCGGGGTGGTTGAGGTCGGCGAAGCCGCCGGCGGCAAGCGAACGTATGAAATTCATCGTCATCGCAGAGCGCTCATAGGCTCTGAGTAATCTCTGCGGATCGGGAACCCTGTCACCCTCGGTAAAGTTCAAATTGTTGACCATGTCTCCACGGTAAGATGGCAGAGCCTCCTCCCCCCTGGTCTCCAGGTCGCTCGAGCGCGGCTTGGCGTACTGCCCGGCGAAGCGTCCCACGCGGATGACTTTTTTCTTGCCGCCAAAAAGCAGCACGAGACTCATCTGGAGAAGGATCTTGAGCTTGTTGGCGATATTGTTCGACTCGCACTCATCAAAATTTTCAGCGCAGTCGCCTCCCTGCAGCACGAAGGCCTGCCCGCGACTGGCCTGGGCCGCGTAGTCCTTCAGCCTCTCTACCTCCCAGCTGGTAACCAACGGGGGCAGTCTTCCCAGCTGCCCCACGACCTCTCGCAGGGCTTCCGAATCCGGGTAATCCGGCATCTGAATGACCGTTTTTTCCCGCCAGGAATTCGGGGACCAGGCTTTATCCATGATTTCTATACTTTCAGAAGGACTGGAAACTACCTACCCGCTCTCGGGCATTGAAGGCAATCGATCTACGATAGCAACAAGCGAAGAGACATCAACAGCAACCCCGCACCTTCCGGCTTTTTGAAGCCATCCGGACCTGTAAAATTATGCCATCTATACACCCTGAACGCCCACGGAGCGGCTGAAGAACCCCGATGAGACCGATGATCGCGCTCTCTCGTGTTTTCAGGCTGAACCGATAAAGCTCCACCCGGATGTCTCTAAGTTATTCTTTCTTTTGGGATTACAGACGATCAAGCCAGACCGACAAGCGCCGGCAGCCAGTTCATCGTTACAGTCGGTCGGACCAACCAGGCGCGGTTGCGGCAGCCAGGCTCAACCGGTTCCAAAAAGCTGTCCCCGGGAATCCGGCCGCGGCTTGATACCGCCTTCTCATAGATCTAAACTCCCTTCCTTCCACCCCTTCTCTGAAATGAAACGAAAACGCCATGAAACCCGGTGAGAGACCAGAAAACCCCAGCTTTTCTTCCGGTCCCTGCGCCAAGCGCCCCGGCTGGAACCTGGCCGCTCTGGAAAACGCCTGCCTGGGGAGATCGCATCGATCCACAGAAGGAAAGGCCCGGCTCACAGAAGTCATCGAGAGGTCAAAAAACCTGCTTGGGCTGCCGGCAGACTACCTGGTTGGAATCGTTGGAGGCTCCGACACGGCGGCCGTCGAGATGGCCTTGTGGAATCTGCTCGGCGCAAGGGGCGTGGATGTCTTCGCCTGGGAGAGCTTCTCCAGGGGATGGGCCGATGAGATCATCAACCAGCTCGGTCTCGAGGATACGCGGGTATTCGAGGCTGACTACGGCAGCCTCCCCGACCTGGCCCAGGCCGACCCCTCCAGGGATGTCGTCTTCACCTGGAATGGAACGACCTCCGGAGTCAGGGTTCCCGATGGGGACTGGATCGCCGAGGACAGGGAGGGCCTCAGCATCTGCGATGCCACCTCGGCCGTCTTCGCGATGGAGCTTCCCTGGGACAGGCTCGACGTGACCACCTATTCCTGGCAGAAGGTTCTGGGAGGCGAGGCTCAGCATGGAATCATCATTCTCAGCCCGAGAGCCATCGAGCGCCTCGAGAGCTACCAGCCCGAGAGACCCCTGCCGAAACTCTTCCGCCTGAAGAAAAACGGAAAACTCATCAGCGGCATCTTCGAAGGAAGCACGATCAACACTCCCTCCATGCTCTGCGTGGAGGACGCCCTCGACGGTCTGAAATGGGTAGATTCCATCGGCGGCGCCAGGGGGCTCGCGGCGCGGAGCGAGAAAAACCTGGCGGCCGTCTCGGCCTGGGTCGAAAGGAGCGAATGGGTCGATTTCCTCGCGGCCGATCCCGCGACAAGATCCTGCACCTCGATCTGCCTGAAGATTGTCGACCCCTGGTTCGCCGCGCAGAGCGTGGAAGAGCAGAACGCCATCGAAAAGCGTCTTGTCGCCATGCTCGCCGAGGAGGGAGCCGCCCGGGATATTGGTTCCTACGCCGCGGCTCCGCCCGGACTCCGGGTCTGGGGCGGCGGAACAGTAGAAACCTCCGACCTTGAAGCTCTCTTCCCCTGGCTTGACTGGGCCTTTGAAGAAACCAGGAATCATCCACCTGCATAAGATCCCCGATTGAAAGGTAGCCGAGCTCATGTACAAAGCAGCAACAACCCTCTGGATCGTCTGCCTCAGTTGCCA
>CBFHWB010000162.1:0-9645 GCA_965659285.1 Planctomycetota bacterium
CGCCATCGGAGCCGAGGCGACCCTCTATTCTGAAACAGGGGGCGTGGTTCGAGTGCGAAGAATGACCGTCAAGTCATCGCCGAGCTATCTCGCGCAATGCGACCGCCGGGTCGTCTTCGCCCTTGGGGTAGAAGAGAGGGTTCGGAAGCTCGAGGTGCGCTGGCCTCGTGGCCGTGTCGAGCTCATCACCGAGCTTCCTCCGGAGGGAGAACTGCTGGTGGTCGAGGGTAAGGCCCAGGCGGTAGAGGTAGGACCGAGGCAGGATCCGGGGGGCGCGGGACGCCCCAATTCGGTCGTTCTGCGAGGGCGCGGCGCCGCTCTCCTCCAGAAAGGCCAAACCGAGGAGGCTCTCAAAGAGCTGCGGGAGGCTCTTCGCCTTGACCCCAACGATTTCGTCGCCTGGAGAGATACGCTCATCGCGCTCGAGAAGCTTGGGCGAGATGCCGAGCTTGAAAGAGCTGTGGAGGTGATCGCCAGCACCTTTGGCGCCGGGCTCATCGTTTCGCATTTCGCCATCGTCCTGCGGGAAGCCGGCCGTCGGGCCCTCGCCGAGAGGCTCTTTGTCGCGGCCGCGGAGCTGTCCCCGAACCGTTCGGACGTCTGGAGCTCGCTGGGGAACCTCGCCTATGACCGCAAGGATTACGCCAGGGCCCAGAGCTGCTATGAGAAGGCGCTGAAGCTTCATCCCGGAAGCGTTGAGGCTCTCGACAACCTGGGCAAGATCTTTACTGTCGCGAAAGACTACGACCGCGCCCTGGGCTACCTGCGTGAGGCTCTGAAGCTGAGCCCGGGGAGCGCCAGTATTCTTTCAACTGTCGGCGGTATTGAGCTCAAGCTCGGGCTCCTCGAGGATGCGCGGACCCACCTCGAGAGCGGACTCGAGAACGCGCGCTCGGAGGCGACCCGGCTCAATCTCCATGGCAACCTCGGCGGCCTCTACATCAAGCTCGAAGACTGGGACCGGGCGGAGGAGTCGTTCAGGAAGGTGCTTGAGCTGTCTCCCGGAGATGCCCAGGCACTTCGGGCGCTCGAGTACATCGGCAAGCGCAGGGGCTGAGGGTGCTTCCGCTCAGGCGCGGATCTTCGCGCCGAGCTTTTCCTCAAGGGGGCCGAGCATCGCCTCGCGCAGGTCGTTGATCTCCTTCTCTTCGAGGGACCGGTCGGCCGCGCAAAAGGTCAGCTGGAAGGCGAGGCTCTTCTTGCCGTCGCCAAGCTGCTCGCCGCGGTAGATGTCGAAGAGGCTGATGCCGGTGAGGAGCTCACCGGCGGCTTCTCGGATCGTGTTCATGACGGCTCCGGCCGCCACCTCGTCATCGACGACGAGGGCGAGATCCTGATAGACCGCGGGCTGCGAGGAGAAGGCGCGGAAGGGATAGTTGGCCTGGGAGGCCGCGAGCAGTAATTCGTGGTCGAATTCCGCGACGAAGACCTCCCTCTTGCCGAGGTCGTAGGCCTCGATGACCTTCGGGTGGACCTTTCCGATGGTCCCGGCGGGCTTTCCATCGATCAGCAGAGCCGCGGCCACGCCCGGATGGTAGGGGGTACCCTGCAGAGGTTCGAATTCGATGTTCTTCACATGGAGCTTTTTCAGCAGAACTTCGATGATTCCCTTGAGGTCGTGAAAGCTTGAATTCCTGGGTTTTGCATCTTTCCAGGAGGAGTCCTCCAGCGGCCCACTGAGCGCCATGGCGAGCCTCAGAACCTCGAGAGGGAGCTTCTCATCGCCGGGATCGTCGCTCTCTGGAGAGTACTCGGGAAGGTAGACCTTGCCGATTTCGAAGAGGGCGATTCGCTTTCTCTCGCGGTGGTTGGTGGCGACGTTTTCCATCAGGCTGCCGAGCAGCGTCCGGCGCAGGGAGGAGCGGTCCTGGTTCTCCTTCTTATTCATGACCTGCACATAGGGAGCCTGCTCGCCCGTCTCGGTCTCGCCCGCCAGCAGCCGTCCCTCGGCTTCAGGGGTCGTCAGAGAGTAGTTCAGCACATCGCTCAGGCCGCAGCCGGTCAGCACCGAGCGGATCTTCTTGCGCAGCTCCCAGCTGTCGTTGCGGCGTTGGTTGGGCAGAGGCTCGTTGAGGAGCCTGCCCTGGAGCCGGTCAAATCCGAGGATGCGAATGATCTCCTCGGCAATGTCTGCGCTGTGGCTTATGTCAGGCCGGAAGCCTGGAATCGAGATCTCTATCGTTCCTTTACCGGGATTGTCGGTCGAGAAGCCAAGACGCTCGAGAGCGGAGGTGATATCTTCGTCCGTTAGGTCGACGCCAAGGGTTCTCGATATGTCGCTGTTCTGAATCGTGACCGAGCGGTTCTCCTCCGGCTGCGGATAGCAGTCGGCGATCGAGCCTGCGGGCTTCGCGCCGCCGATTTCCTGGAGCAGGTGAACGGCTCTCTGGATCGCGGTGACGGTCTGCGCCGGATCCACCTGCCTGCTGAATCGAGTCGAGGCGTCAGTCTTCATCTTGAGCTTCGACATGGCCTTGCGGATCGAGATGAAGTTAAAATTGGCTGATTCCAGCAGCGCCTTACCGGTGTCTTTCGAAATTTCCGAATCCAGTCCGCCAATCACTCCGGCCACGGCGATGGGCTGGTCGCCGGATGTGATCAGCAGTGTTGATTCATCGAGCTCGCGGGGAGCCTCCCTGTCGTCTTCTTCGCCCGCGGGCTCCTGGTCGAGAGTGTAGAGAGTCTCGCCCTTGCGGGCGGCACGTACGCTGATCTCCTCGGCCGGGAGCTTGTCGAGGTCAAAGGCGTGCATGGGCTGGCCCATCTCGATCATGACGTAATTCGTGACATCGACCAGGTTGTTGATCGCGCTCACCCCGGCGAGGGCCAGGCGCCGCTGCATCCACCTCGGCGAGGGCTCGACCTTGACGTCCTCGAGGACGAGCCCGCTGTAGCGCGGAGACAGGTCCGGGTTCTCGATGCTGACCTTGAAGGCCTCCGGGTCCGAGGGGATGTGTTCCGCCTTGATCTCGAGCTTGAAGCGGGTCCGCGTGAGAGCGGCGACCTCCCTGGCGATGCCGATGATCGACAGGCAGCGGCCGTAGTTGGGCAGGATATCAATGTCAAAGACGACATCTGCCGAGCAATCTTCGGGGATCTCTACCAGGTCTCTTACGAGGGCGCCGGTCTCGGCGCTGTCCTCCAGCAGGAGGACCCCGGTATGATCTTCGGAGAGCCCCAGCTCCATTTCCGAGCAGAGGACGATGCTCGACTTGACGCCGCGGAATTCGCGCGCCTTGATGGTGGTGAGGGCGAAGCTGTCGGACTTCGAATCCAGGAGTGTCGCCCCGGCGAGGGCCACGGGCACCCTGGCTCCCTTCGAGTCCGGGGTGATGTTCGGGGCGCCGGTCACGGCGGTCCCCTGCCGGTCGCCGCCGAGGAGCAGGTCGACCTCGTGCAGACCGTTTGTTTCGGGAATGGGGCGAACCTCGGAGATCTCTCCAACGACAACGTCGTCGGAATAGATCCCGCTGCGCTCGATGGCTTCGACCTCAAGACCGGCCCTGGTCAGGAGGTTGGCCAGGTCCTCGATGGAGAGGTCGGTTTCGTTGAATTCTTTCAGCCAGCTTAGGGGCAAACGCATCGCGATAGGTTTTCTATTACCTGGGGCTCAATCAAACTGTTCCAGGAAGCGCAGGTTCCCGGAGTAGAAGTGCCGTATGTCATTGATTCCATGCCGCAGCATGACCATCCGCTCGATTCCGAGACCGAAGGCGAAGCCGGAATGGATCTCGGGGTCATAGCCTCCATTGGCCAGCACCTTCGGGTGGACGACTCCCGCCCCGAGGATCTCCAGCCAGCCGGTTTTCTTGCACACTCCGCAGCCGCTGCCGCCGCAGAGATTGCAGTCGATGTCGACCTCGACGCTGGGCTCGGTGAAGGGGAAGTAGCTGCCCCGGAGGACCATGCGGCGGTCCGGTCCGAAGAACTGGTGCACGAACTCTTCCAGGATGCCCTTCAGGTCGGCCATCGTGATGTTCGTTCCCACCGCCAGTCCCTCAACCTGGTTGAACTGGATCTCGCTGCGCCCGGTGATCTGCTCGTTGCGGTACACGGTGCCGGGCAGCAGAACCCTGATCGGCTCGGGGGCAAGAGCCCTCATCGCCCGGACCTGGCCGGGGGAGGTGTGGGTTCTGAGCACCACGTCCTCGCTGACGTAGAAGGTGTCCTGCATATCACGGGCGGGGTGATGCGGGGGAATGTTCAGCATCTCGAAATTGTTCTGGTCGGTCTCTACGTGAGGAGATTCCCAGATCTGGAAGCCCATTCTCTCGAAGATGCCGCAGACCTCTTCAAGGACGGTGTTGATCGGGTGCATGCTGCCCTGCCCCCCGGTTGTGCCCGGCAGGGAGGTGTCCTCTCTCTCAGAGGCGATCTGCTGGTCGAGCTCCGCCTTCTGGATGCTCTCCTTGCGTTCCTCCAGCAGGCGTTCGAGTTCCTTGCTGAGGGGATTGATCTTTCCGTAGGCGGCCTTTTTGTCCTGCGGATCCTCGAGCTTGCCGATCTCCTTCAGCAGCGATTTAACCTGGCCTTTGCGGGAGAGGTAGAGGTTCTGCCATTCATCCAGTTCGATGAGAGAGGAGGAGGCCTCGAGCTCCTTGAGCGCCTTGGCTTTAAGTTCTGATATCTGTTCAAGCATTTTACGAGTTCCGCGGACGGGGGGCGCCTGTTGGCGTCCATACTATATCCACAGGGAGAGGCAAGGTTTACGGATTTTTTCTTATTTAACGCACGACCCGCCTTCTCAGGCCTTGTGCATCTTGCGGTAGGTCGTCTTGCGGTACTTGCCGGGGTTGACTCCCGCTTCCTCGAGCTCCTGCTGGTGGATCTCGAAGTAATATTCGAAATTGCCGTTAAAGACGCGCGGCCAGCTCCTGGCCTCCTGTCGCTGGTTGTCTTCATAGATCACCAGTGAGTTGGCAAGCCGGTCGAGGAAGAAACGGTCATGGGAGATGATGATGGCCGAACCGGCGAAGGTTTCGAGAGCCTCCTCGAGAACCCGGAGGGTGGTGAGGTCGAGGTCGTTGGTCGGTTCATCGAGCAACAGGAGGTTCGCTCCCTGCCTGAGCGTTTTCGCCAGCAACAGGCGGTTGCGTTCTCCCCCCGACAGCTTGCCCACCGGGGTCTGCTGGTCGGAGCCCTTGAACTGGAAGCCCGAGAGGTATTCGCGGATGTGGTATTCGCGTTTGCCGACCATGATGACATCTCGACCTTCAGAGATTTCATCGTAGACGGTATTCTCCGGGTTGAGCTCCTCCCGGGTCTGGTCGACATAGGTCATCTTGACGGTCTCGCCGAGTTCGATCTTTCCAGAGTCAGGCGTTTCTTCGCCGGTGATCATCCGGATGAGCGTTGTCTTGCCAACGCCGTTGGGTCCGGTCATGCCGACCATCTCGCCCGGAGAGAGCTCCAGGTTGAGATCCTTGATCAGTTGCCGTCCATCGTAGGCCTTGCACAGGCCACTGATATTGAGAACCTTGTTGCCGAGGTGGGGGCCCGGTGGGATTACCAGGTTGACCTTGCCGCCGGTTTCCATCGGGCCAGCTTCACTCAACTGCTCGTAGTTCTTGACCCTCGCCTTGCTCTTCGAGGTTCTTGCAGATGGGGTGCTGTTGAGCCAGGCCAGTTCACGTTGCAGTATTTTCTGCCGCCGCCCCTCGCTGCGAGCCTGGTGCTCGAGGCGCTTGTCTTTTTGTTCGAGGTAGTTTGAGTAGTTGCCCTCGTAGATGGTGAGGCTCCCGTTCTCGAGCTCGACCATGTAGGTGGCGACGTTGTCGAGGAAGTAGCGGTCGTGGGTTACCATGACGACCGCGCCTGGATATTTGTCGATGAAGGCCTCCAGCCATTCAATGGTCGCCGCATCGAGGTGGTTCGTGGGCTCATCGAGAATCAGGAGTTCAGGGCAGGAGATGAGCTCCCGGCAGAGAGCTACTCGTCGCCTCTCGCCGCCGCTCATGGTGGAAACGGGGGTGTCGGGGTCCGGTACCCGCAGAGCCTCCATCGCCACGTCGCGCTGGTGCTCCCACTCCCAGCCGTCGACCAGCTCGATCTCCTCCTGCAGCCGGCCCATCTTGTCCATCAGCTTTTCCTGGGCATCTGCATCGGTCTGGTTGGAGTAGTCGGCGCAGACATCGTTGTATTTATCGATCAGCGCTTTGATACGTTCGAGGCCGACCTCGACGTTTTCACGACAGTTCTTCTCGTTGTCGAGCGTGGGCTCCTGCTCGATATAGCCTATCCTGATGTTGGGGGCGTGCTTGAGCTCGCCGGTGAATTCCGTGTCGCCGCCGGCTAAAATCTTCATGAAGGTTGATTTGCCGGTGCCATTCGGTCCGATGACGCCGATCCGGGCGGAGTCATGGATCGTGAACGATGTGTCCTTCAGGATCGTCCGGTCCCCGAAGGATTTCTGGATTTCGTTGGCTGTGAGTAGAATTTCACCGAGAGCCATGTGGATTGCGCCTCTGGTTTAAACGCGGCCTGGTGCCGGAGTTTTACGCTGAAAATTTTCGCATTGCCGATTCAGCGGCGCGCGAGACCATGCTTCATTGGAAGCCAGGCGGCGTTCTGGGCCGAGCTGGCAACGCACTGCTCGATGAAGTGCATGCCCTCCGCGCCGTCGTGGACGTTCGGGTAGACCGTGTCGGTCATCTCGAAGTCCTCTCCGCCGGCCCGTTGGATCATCGCATCGAAGGCCGCGGTGTAGACATTGGCGAAGGCCTCGAAGAAGGCTTCCGGATGCCCGCTCGGCAGTCGGCAGGCATTGACCTGGGAGTCGTTGGCGATGGGGTGGTTAGGATCCCGGGTGGAGATCTTGTGGGGCTCGCCGTTTTTACGGACGCTCATCTTATTGGGCTCCTCCTGCCTCCAGGAAATGGCGCCCTCGGTTCCATCGATCTCGATGGCCACGTCGTTTTCACGTCCGTGGGTGATCTGGGACGCGGTGACGGTGGCCAGCCCGCCGTTTTCCATCCTGATGACAGCCGTTCCGTAGTCGTCGAGCAGCCGGCCTTCGGCGAAGATCTTCAGGGTGCAGGAGACCTCGTCGGGGAGGACTCCGCTGATAAAACGGCCCAGGTTGTAGGCGTGGGTACCGATGTCTCCAAAGCAACCGGCCGCTCCGCTCTTGGTCGGGTCGGTTCTCCAGGCCGCCTGCTTCTGGCCATCCTCTTCGAGGCGGCTGCGAAGCCAGCCCTGGATGTAGGAGGCCCGGATCGCCTGGATCTCCCCCAATTCGCCGGACTGGACCATCTCGCGGGCCTGGCGTACCAGCGGGTAGCCGGTGTAGTTGTGGGTGACGGCGAAGACGACCTTGTGCTGTTCGACCAGGGTCGCGAGCTCTTCAGCCTGGGCGAGATCGAAGGTCAGCGGCTTGTCGCAGACAACATTGAAGCCGGCCTCGACCGCCGCCTTGGCGATCTCGAAGTGGGTGTGGTTCGGGGTGGCGATCGAGACGAAATCGATGCGCTCGGATTCGTCGAGAGCGAGCTCTCCGGCGATCATCTCCTGGTAGGAGCCATAGGCTCTCTCCTCAGCGATGCCGTAATCTCCGGCGGAGTCCTTCGCCCTCTGGGGGTCGGATGAGAGGGCGCCTGCGACCAGCTCGGCGCGGCCGTCAAGCTGCGCGGCGATCGAGTGAACGCGTCCGATGAATGATCCCTGTCCACCGCCTACAAGGGCGAATCTGAGCTTCCTGTTGAGGCCTTCGTTGATCGGCATAAATATCTCCTGGTCAGTTCTCCAGGGCTCTCAGCGGCGTTTTACCGCCTGATGAACTCCCGGTATTTCCAAGTCTTCTTGTTGTTTACCGTACCCTGCATAAAATACACCCCGGTAGCGGAGCGCGGCCGAACAGTTTAGGAAAACAGCGCTCCGGGTGTCCATCAAAAAAGGCCCATGCAGGGGAGCAAAGCAGCAGGTGTCCGAATCGAGGAGAACTATCATCCATGTCGACATGGATGCCTTCTACTGCTCCGTCGAGGAATTGGACAATCCCTCGCTGAAGGGCCGGCCGGTCGTGGTGGGGGGAACACCTGAGGGGCGGGGGGTCGTCGCGACGGCCAACTACGCCGCCCGCAAGCTCGGTCTTCACAGCGCCATGCCCGCGGCCCAGGCCGTGCGGCTTTGTCCAAAGGCGGTCTTTTTACGCCCGAGACCGAAGAGGTACGCCGAGGCCTCGCGCCAGGTGTTCTCAATCTTCGAGGAATACACTCCGCTAGTGGAGCCGCTGTCAATCGATGAGGCCTTCCTGGATGTGACAGCGTCGAGACTTGCCGGTTCACCCGGAAGCTTTGACGCGGAGGGCTATGGCGCCGGGGAGGCCATCGCGCGCGAGCTGCAGCAGAAAATCGAGACGGAGACCGGAGGGCTTACCTGCTCGATTGGCATCGCCTCCAATAAGTACCTCGCCAAGATCGCCAGTGACCTGCGCAAGCCTCGGGCGATTGTCGTCGTCCCCCTCGGCGAGGAGGAGAGCTTTCTGGCGCCGCTGCCGATTGAGAAGATCTGGGGAGTCGGCCCGAAGATGGCAGAGCGCCTGGGGGCGATTGGTATGAAGTTCATCGGCGATATGCAGAGGCTTGGCGTCGAGCCCCTTCAGCGCGCCCTCGGCGAGGACACCGGTGAACATTTCTGGAAGCTCTGCCGCGGTATCGACCAGCGGCCGGTCGTCACTGACCAGGAGGTCAAGTCCATCAGCCAGGAGAAAACCTATGGAGAGTTTCTCGATTCCGGAGATCGCGAGACGATTGAGCGGGAGCTCTTTCGCATGAGCGATAAGGTCGCCAGGCGGCTCCGAGCCAGGGAGCTCTGGGGACGTACGGTGCAGCTCAAGGCCCGCGATGAGAAATTTCACACCGTCACCCGGTCTTTCTCGCTCGAGTCACCGACCTGCCTGGTGGAGGAGATCTACCAGGCGGCCCTCGGCCTGCTCGATGACCGGGTCGATTTTGGGGACCGTCGCATCCGGCTTCTCGGCGTGGGAGTGAGCGGCCTGACATCGGAGCCGCGGAGGCAGCTGGATTTTTTCGATTCCGGCGAGCTGGAGCAGGCGGAAAACATCGCCGCTATCAGCGACGCCGTTCGCCGGAAGATAGGCGACCAGGCGATCCTGCGAGCGAAGATGCTCGAGGGGGGAGAAGAGAAGAGGCCTCCGGAAGACGATGGGCCCGGGGCGGCTGTCAGGCCCCCGCAGCCTTGAGCGTCTTGTCCCATTCTTTCCTGGTGACCGGGCAGACGCTCAGCCGTGAGTTCTTCACCAGCGCCATCTGTGAGAGCACCTTGTCGCTCTTGATGTCCGCGAGGTGCACCGGGCTCTTGAGTTTTTTGACAGGCTTGATGTCGACGCAGACCCAGGCATCGTTGTCGGTGGTCGGATCCTGGTAGGCCTCCTTCGTCACCCGGGCGATGCCGACGATTTCCTTGGGGCCGACCGAATGGTAGATGAAACATTGGTCGCCCTTTTTCATCTCCCGCATATTGTTGCGCGCCTGGTAGTTCCTGACCCCATCCCAGAAGGTGCCCTTGTCGCGGATGAGGTCGTCCCAGCAGTAATCTCCGGGTTCGGTCTTCAGCAGCCAGTAAGCCATGGTTCACATTCTCTCTTTCAGTTTCGCACCGGTGAAACGGTGACTTTGGAGGGCTCGA
>CBFHWB010000163.1:0-9434 GCA_965659285.1 Planctomycetota bacterium
GCCGAGTTCTGGTCGCTCGTGTCCCGATTGCTGGAAGCGAAGGCCGGACTCCAAGTTGTCAGGCCTCTCCTGCCCCCCGGTGCCTCCTCAGCAGAGATCAGCGCAATCGCCGCGCTCGTCCGCGAGAAAGCTGCAGATGCGAAGTCTCGACAGCAGCGTCACCTGGCATTGCTTCGACGCGCGGCGACGACGACGGGACTCCAGTCCGCGCGCGCACGAATCGTCGTCGCATCCGAGCTCGTGCAGAGCGGCGATCGGTCCGGGGCGCGCAAACAGCTCGATGCCGCGCGCGCCTCCGCGCCGGACGCGCCCGAGGTGTTGCGCGCGCTCATCGCCACCCTCGATTCTCCGGCCGACACCTTCCAACGATTCGTTTTTGAGCGAGAACTCGCCAAAGTCGATCCAGAATCGAAGGCTCCGAGCCGCCGAGAGCTTGTGCTCGAGTTACGCAGCGCGCTGAGTGAGAAGCAGACGGAGACAACGCCATGACGACAATTCGCCGCCGACGTGTTGCCACCTGGTCCGCAACGCTCACTCTCTGGCTACTCGTATTATCAGGCTGCAACCAGGAGCAGGAATCACCGGGGGGAGATCTGTCGACGAAAGCATCGAGGACGGACGAAGGTGGAGGCGGCCCGCACTTCCGGGACGGAACGAAAGAATCAGGTCTCGAGTTCGTCGCAATCTGCGGTGATTCGCAGAAGGACTACGTACTCGAAGTCAACGGTTCCGGCGTCGCTCTGCTGGACTTCGATCTCGACGGCGATCTCGACGTATTCCTCGTCAACGGCGCGCGTCTACCGAAGCCGTACGGGTCCGGGCCGGGATCGCCTCCGCCAAGCGACGCGCTCTTCGAGAACCTCGGCGGCCTGCGCTTTCGCGATGTCACCGAAAAAGCCGGCCTCATCGAATCCGCGTGGGGTTGCGGCGCGACGGTGGGCGACTACGACAACGACGGCGATCCGGACATCTTCGTCGCTAACTGGGGTCGCGATACTCTCTGGAAGAACCGCGGCGACGGCAGCTTCGAGGACGCCACCGAATCTGCCGGCACCCTGGACCCGCGCTGGGGATCGAGCTGCGCTTTCCTCGACTTTGATCGCGACGGTTGGCTCGATCTATTCATCGTGAACTATCTCGAGTTCGACCCGGCCGCGGTCAAACGACGCGGCACCGACCCCACCTGCGAGTACAAGGGTCAGCCGATCCTGTGCGGCCCTGTCGGGCTTCCCCCGGCTCCCTGCACTCTCTATCGCAACCGCGGTGACGGGACGTTCGAAGACGTCAGCGAGGAGTCGGGCATCCGCAAGGTGAGACTGCGCGATGCCACCTACGGCCTCGGCGTCTGTGTACTCGATGCCGATGGTGACGGATGGCTCGACATCTACGTCGCCAACGACACCAAGCCGAACCTGCTTTTTCGCAACCTCCGGGACAACACCTTCGAAGAGGTCGGCCTGCGAAGTGGAGTGGCTCTCAACGACGAAGCGATAGCGCAGGCAGGTATGGGCGTCGAAGCGGTCTACCTTGGTTCGCGTGAACGCGAAGATCTTTTTGTGGTCAACTACGAAGACGACAGCAACACCTTCTATCGTAATGAGGGCGACTTGTTCTTCTCCGAAATGACCAATCCGATGGGCCTGGCCGCGCCGTGCTTTAAGTACCTGGGCTGGGGAACGGTATTCTTCGACGCCGAATTCGACGGCGATCAAGATCTGTTCATAGCCCAGGGACACGTCGTGCCGCAAGCAAAGAGTATCCGTTCGTCGCCGGGCTATGCACAACCGAACAAGCTCTTCTTGCAAGTCAACGGCGGCAAGTTTCGCGACGCCTCAGTGAGCTCGGGTTCGGGTCTCGCGATCCTCAAGTCCTCGCGCGGCGCGGCTTCAGGCGACCTCGACGGCGACGGTGATATAGATCTCGTCATCAATAACATCGACGACGGGCCGACACTGCTCGAAAACACAGGACGGCCCACCAACCACTGGCTCGGCGTACGCTGCCGGGGCACGAAATCAAACCGCGATGCGCTCGGTGCGATCGTCACGGTACGGGCCTCCGGCAAGACGCAACGACGTCGTCTACGTGCCGGGTCAAGCTACGCGTCCCACTCCGAGACCGTGGCGCGTTTCGGGCTCGGCCCTGCGGCGACGGTTGAGGCGCTGACTGTCCAGTGGCTCGGGGGCAGTGAGGAGATCTTTGCCGTCCCTGGTGTCGATCGAGTCATCTCTGTGGTCGAAGGTGAGGGCAAGACACAATAGGTGCCCGCGTAAGAATCCCTCCTGTTAAACACCCCAACCACCCTGAGCGATGCCCCGGGGGATAAGCAACCAGTGGCGCCCTCCCCTTGCTCCCGCCCATGGGCTCGCATAGGCTATTGGGCTGGTTCAACTCTCGCGGAGGATTTTTACATGAAGCGGATAGGTTTGAGAGTTCTGGCAGCCGTGGTGATGATCGCCTTCGTTGGAGAAGGAGTGCACGGTCAGTTGTCGGCGCCGGTCAAGCGGCCCAATATTCTCCTGATCGTCGCCGATGACATGAACTGGGATTCTCCTGGTTGCTTCGGTGGCGGGGCGAAAGGCATCACGCCGAATATCGACAAGCTCGCCTCCGAAGGGATGCGGTTTCTTCACGCCTACGTGAACGTCTCCATCTGCACGCCATCGCGCAGTGTGATGCTCACCGGCTTGTATTCACACAACAACGGCGCGGAGGGTTTTCAGCGGATTCGTCCCGGTACACCGACGCTCCCGGCCATCCTGAACGAGGCGGGCTATATGTGTGGCACGGTAGGTAAGCCGCTGAGCCAGGAAGAGATCTTTCGCTGGTCGGTGGCCTATCGATGGCCGGGCGCGGGAGACGAAAACAGGTGGGGTCGTGATCCGGCCGTCTACCGTATCTTTTGCAAGCGTTTCTTCAGGTTGGCCAAGACCGCCCACCAGCCGTTTTTTCTCATGGCCAGCTCACACGATCCGCACCATCCCTTTGGCGGGGGAAGGGCGACTCAAGCGCCCAACGAGCGTGCCGCGGCGTCAAGAGCGTTCCGCGCGGAGGAGGTGAGGTTGCCCGGCCTCCTCCCTGACCTGCCCGGTGTCCGCGGGGAGTTCGCCGCCTACTGCACATCTGTTCGGCGATTGGATGACATGACTGGCGTGGTGCTCGAGGAGTTGGAAAAAGCGGGGCTCGCGGCCGAGACAATCGTGGTGTTCCTGTCGGATCACGGCATGCCCTTTCCCGGCGCCAAGTTTAACTGCTACCCGGACAGCGTGCGTACCCCGTTGATTATCCGCTGGGGGGGAAAGGTGAAACGCGGAGCGGTCGACAGGTTTCATATGGTCTCGATGGTCGATTTGCAGCCCACGCTTCTGGAAGCTGCAGGCCTCGAGCCGATGAAGTCGGATGGGCGTTCGTTTCTGCCGCTGCTTAGGGGCGAGAGGCAGGAGGGCCGCGACGCCATCTTCGCGCAGTTCTACCACATTCACGGCAAAGACGCCCTGCCCATGCGATCGGTCATCACCCGCGAAGCGGCCTATGTGTTCAATCCATGGTCCAACGGCGAGCGGGCCTTTACCCGTCTTGGGGGGCCGGCCTTCGCCGCGATGGTGAAGGCCGCCAGGAGCGACCCGGCCTTGGCCGCTCGGATCAATTACCTGAAACTTCGCAGGGTGGAAGAATTCTTCGATCTCAGCAAGGATCCCAACTGCCTGAGGAATCTCATCGGGAGTGACGATCACAGAGCCCAGATCGAAGCGCTCAGCGCAAAGCTCCGTAAATGGATGGCGGAGACCGCGGACCCGGCCCTCGAGGCCTTCGACAAGCGCGCTCAGCCCGAAGCGCTCGACCAATTCGTCCAGGATTATCGCGCCGCCGCCCAGAAGGTGAAGGACGCGCTTCGAAGCTACGAGAAGCGTAAAGGCTATCGGTTCTGAAGACCGGACCTTCGCTGCTTTGCAGCTCGCCTTCGTACAAAGACAGGCGACGCAAATCCGGCCTTTGCCGAAGTTGCGCCGCCTGTGGTCAGCAACAGGTTCTTATTCGCAGCCCGCGGTGGCGGTGAGGCAGTCGAGCTCGTCGGCCGTACCATCCAGGCCACAATCCGGGTAGGGAGCCGGAGGCGGGCTGTCGCCCCAGAACGCATGGTTGAGGGTGTAGATCACGTCGGTGAGCGTCACCTCTCCATCGTCATTCGAATCCGCGGCATCCGCGCAGGTCGAGCCGGGGCGGCCCAGGAAGAGGTAGCGCAAGGTATGGGTCGGGTCGGAAATATCGATTCCTCCGTCACCGTTGGCATCGCCGCGGACGAACTGGGCGCCGCAGGTCACGGTCACGTCGAACGTACAACTCTCCGTATTGCCGGCAGAGTCCACCGCCGTGACCGTCACCGTCGTGGTACCGACGGGAAAGAGGCTTCCCGAAGCCGGTTCCGTAGAGACCGTCGGGCTGGCGTCGCAACTGTCAGTCGCTGTCGCGGCGAAGTCCACCGCGGCGCCGGCCAGTTCAGTACACTCCACTGAGATAGCTGCAGGGCAGGTGACCTGGGGTGGAGCCTGGTCTTCGACGGTGATGGTCGCGGTGCAGGAGTCGGAGTTGCCGAGGTCGTCGGTCACCGTGACCGTCACTTCCGTGCTTCCGAGGGGGAAGGGTCCTGCGGGGTCCAGCGCCAGGGTGAGGTCCACCTCCGAGTGCGTGAACCCGGTGTAGACGAGCTCCGGCGCCACGATCGCTTCGCAGTCGTCCGCACCCGCCGCTACCGTGACGTCCCGGCAACGAGCCACCGGAACGGTACTCAGGACGCCTCCGATGGCGCCGCCGGGGCCGCCGTAATCCTCCGAAGGACCCTGGTCATCGTAGAGCAGGAAGAGGTAGAGAACGTCCGTGGGGTAGGGGGCCCCGTTCGGATCGAGCATTCCGCCTTCGACGACGCGGCCCGTCCTGTTGTTGACCCGCGGCGCCGCCGCTGCGTGGACAGCCGGATCGAATGGGATCAGGAAGCCGTCCCCATCGAGAGCGAAATGGCCACCGCTGGTGTGCATCATCAGGAACCAGCGATCGGGACGCCGTGAGACCTGCGTCAGCCGGGGGTTCACGTAGTTTTCGCCCACCAGGAGGTCATGGTTGGACCAACGGTTCCCCCAGCAGATGTCCGAGTCTCCCAGGTCCGCAGCTTCCGCATCGCCGGGGATAGCGTAGAAGTGAGCCTGGGTTACCTCGAACCCCGTTTCCATCGCGATGTTGAAGTCCATCGAATTTTCTCCGGGGCGAATGGTCATGACGGCGTTCCCCGAGGCATCCGGGTCGCCGTCGGGCAACCAGCCGTGCGCGGCATTCGGCCCGCCGTCGAGCAAGGCGTAGAGGCGCACCGGCTCCACGGGACCGACAGGCACTGTCTCCGGCAGCCTTGACCGCAGATACTCTTCCACATCCGCGATCTCTCCTGCGGTGAGTGCTCGATCGTAGACGATGATCTCCGCCACGTCTCCGTGCAGGACGTTGGAGGAGCCGCCGGAGGAGTTGATCCAGGAGCCGACGGACATCTGGGACCAGTCCGAGCTGTAGGGCGTCGATGGCCCTCCGGCCTGGGAGTCGACCCCGTCGATGAATCCCTGGTGGGTCGAATCGGCGGAGCTGTCGTAGACCTGTGTAAAGTAGTGAAACCGGTCCGCGGGTATCTCGATTCCCTTGTGCACCCCGGAACCATCGTAGTGATAGAAGGCGTCGAGCGTACCGGCGCCGTCATCGCGAGCCAGGACGTATTGGCTCGCCGCGCCGTTGCGCCGTCCGAAGCAGTACCAGTAGTACGCCGCGGATGTCTGGCTGGGCTCCAGCAGGTTGCCGATGGTAAAGATGGTGGCATCCGAAAGAGTCTGGTCGAGGCTGCCGCGGAAGGGCGAGACGCCCCCCATGCGAAGAAAGGACAGGCCCGTGGCGGGGTCCACGATATGAGTGGCATCGCCGCCTGCCAGGTCGATGGCGTTGGCGGACTGGTCCGCCCAGGCCGTCACCACCGATCCGCTGCCTGTGCTGTCAGTGCCGGCATCGGCCCGCACCCAGAGCGCCAGGTCCGGGCGCAGAGCGGGCACCGGGCCGTCGGCGGGATCCAGGGCCCGTCCGCTGAGATTCAGGACAATCTCCGGCGTTTCCGCGACGTTGGATGTGATCCTCAGCTCGGCGGTAAAGTCGCCGCCGGCGTCGGGGGCGAACTCGATGGCGACGATCTCGTCGTCACCAGGTTCCAGGCTGGGTCGCGGAGTGTTCACGACGGAAAACGCCGCGTTGCCGACCAGTTCGGAGGTCCATGTCAGCGGCGCGAAACCGCTATTGGTCACCGTCACCTGCCGCGTTGTGGAGCGGCCGCCGGGTACGAACACCGGCGGCAGGACAAGATCACCCTCCGCGGGTCCTACCTGGATGTAGGGCCGGGGCTCCACACCGGTACCGGACAACTCCACCTCGAAGGTGGGCGAGGACCAGTCGTTGCTGGCGATGACCAGCGTACCGCCGAAGGAGACCCTGCTCGTGGGGGCAAACTGGAGCTGGACGTCCTGGGTGTCTCCAGGAGCGATGGGCGCCGGTTCGGTGAGGGCGCTGAAGACAGGATCGCCGGTGAACGACAGCGAGTAGGTTAAGTCCGCGTTGCCGGTGTTGAGAATAGTCAATGTCGTGGTGCTCGGGATCCCGGGAGCCCCGGCGTCGGGAAACGCTATGCTGGTGGCGCCGAGGACCGCTTCCGGTTCGGATGTCACCGGGATCGTTTCGCCGACAACCGCGAGGTTCTCAGCCACGTAGGCGCGGGTCAGTGGCCGGTTGTAAACGGCGAACAGGGAGCAGCTTGTTTCCTCCTGGTAGCTGGAAGTATCGCCGAGGATGGTGAAGGCATCCGGATCGAGCGATGCCGGGCCATCGACACCGCCGCCGCCGCCGGTGGCTACCAGCGCGCCGTCAAGGAACGCGTCGAACCGGTTGTTGGCTGTGTCGACCACGTAGACAAGACGGTACCATTCCCCTGTTGCCAGGGAGCCCGTCGGTGACCAGACCTGGTTCGCGCTGGCCATCCAGATGCCAACACGACTCTGGTTCTGGTAGTAAGAGGCGTGGCCGCCCTTTACAAGCCGATTCCACGACGCGCCGATCTGGCTCGGGCTGAAGTCCATCACCAGGGTGAACTGGTTCGCCCGGTTTCCTCCGCCGTTGGCCTGCAGATTCGGGGCAACGCCCAGCCAGGCATTGTCAGGCGCGTTCACCGAACCCGTGTCGGTGGCGGAGCCGGGCACGCCCGCCTGCGCTACGATCGTTCCGGCGCCTTCCAGGGTCAGGTCCGCGCCGAGAGAGGCCGAGGTGATATCGTCCGCGTTGTTAAATTCCCACAGGCCGACGATTACGGCCTTCCTGGTCACGATGGCCGTCAATGTGAACTCGCTTGTCTGCGGCTCATCTGTCGTGATCGTCAAGGTGGAGGTGAACGTTCCGGTGGAGGGGGGGGTGAACAGGACGGTTACATCCGCCGTGGCGGCGACATCGATGGATTCCGGCGCATCGCCGAGTGAGAAGCCCGCGTCGCCCGAGAGGTCGTAAGAGAGCGAATGGGCGCCGCCGGCGAGGTTCGTCAGCCGAGCGGCCACCTGCCCGGCGCCTGCGTTCCCGGGAAAGCTGGCGAGGAAACGGGTCTCCGCCTCTTCGACGACAACGCCGCCGGGCTCTGCAATCGCCCCGGCGGCGGGAGCCCCGAGTCCTGCAATCTCGGCCGCCGACATGGCGTAGTCGCGGATCTGGAAGTTGTTGATGTAACCATCGCGCTGCGTCGTGCCGTCATCGGTGAAGAGGTACACGCCGGGATCGGACCCGGTCGGAAGGTGGATCGCCCCGCTGCCCGGGTTGTCGACAGTGTATGCGGCATTGCTGATCGCGTTGTGCAAAGCTCCATCGACGTAAACCTGCATCTGGTCGGAACCGAGAGTCAGATCCACCGCGACGACAACGCGGTGCCAGGTGTTCACCGCCGGAGCTGAGCTTCCGTAATCGCCGTAGTCCCCCATGTTCCCGCTACCCGATTGGAACCAGAGGTCGCCGTCCCAGTTGCCGTTGGAGTTGCCGTGGAAGACAGAGCCCCAGCTGCTGTGGTCAGGGTGCAGGATGTCGAGGACCAGGGAGTACTGGTTGAGGCGGGACCCGCCGCCATTCTCGGCGGCGTTGGTGAGGAAGCGGATCGCGTCCCCCGGGCTGCCGGTTGCGAAGCTGTAGTAGTAGATCTGTTCGTCAGCCCCGTCCACCAGCGGTACGCCGAAGGAGGCGCAGGTGCCGAACTCGCCCGCGGTTGTTCCGGCGGAGCCGTCAAACACTCCGTCGAGTCCGACAGTGGCTTCGAGGTTGCCGTCGAACTGCCAGGAGCCCGTTACGTCACCGGCCTGCGCCAGGCTGTACGGGTACAACAGGAGTCCGAAGAGGAGAAGCAGGACGCTTACGACAGACCTGGAGACGGCTACGCGATGTTCCATTTGTCTTTGCCTTAATTATAGGAGAGGAATTTTGGACCCAGAAACCACCAAGCTAAGCGATGCAGTAGGCGCAGGCAATCAGTGGTTTCTGTACTTTTGACGACTTTCAAAGATCTCTTCGATTCTTCTCAGGCTGTCCAGGTCTTTCGCAGCGGGAACCCCGGCGTTCGTGAGCATGCTGACGAAGAGATTGGAAAAGGTTCACGCCGGCGCGGCGTACTCGCGGAGCGGCTAGATCAGGATATCCTTGACCACTCTCGCCTTCTCTACGCCGCTTAAGCGCATGTCAAGACCCTGGTGCTTCACTGAGAAGCGCTCATGGTCGATACCTAGCTGATGGAGCATGGTGGCGTGCAGGTCGCGGACGTGGACGATGTTTTTCTCGGCGTGGTAGCCCAGCTCGTCGGTTTCACCATAACCAACGCCGCCCTTGATGCCGCCACCGGCCATCCACATCGAGAACCCTTTTACATGATGGTCGCGTCCGGCTCCGCCCTTTCCCTGGAACATGGGAGTGCGTCCGAATTCCCCACCCCAGATCACCAATGTGTCATCCAGCATGTCGCGCTGCTTGAGATCCTGGATGAGAGCCCAGGTGGGCTTGTCGGTCAGGCCGCAGCAGGTGTTCATGTACTTGACCAGCCCGCCGTGGTGGTCCCAGCCGCGATGGTAGAGATGGATGAACCGTACGCCGCGCTCGGCCAGCCTGCGGGCCAGCAGGCAGTTGGAGGCGTAGGAACCATCACCGGGTTTGGCTCCGTACATTTCAAGTATGTGCCTGGGTTCCTTTGAGACATCCATGAGCTCGGGAACCGATGCCTGCATGCGAAAGGCCATTTCGTAGGCCGCGATACGGGTCGCGGTTTCGGGATCGTTGATGACCTTGTTTCGATGGCGATCGAGGGCCGTGATGGCGTTAACCAGCCGGCCCTGGGTGTCCCG
>CBFHWB010000164.1:0-266 GCA_965659285.1 Planctomycetota bacterium
GAGGCCTGGCGGTAGGTGCGGCTGAGGACGATTTCCCTGACCAGGCCTTTGAGCTTCCAGCTCTTCTCCAACAGGCGCAGGGACAGGTTGTCGAGGAGCTCGGGATGTGCCGGGGCGGCACCTTGCCCTCCAAAGTCGCTGAGGTCGGGAGCCAGCCCCCGGCCAAAGAGCAGGTACCAGATCCGGTTGGCAATCACGCGGGCATTGAGCTTGCCGATTCCCTCTTCAGGATCGGTGAGCCAATTGGCCAGGTCGAGGCGGGTGAG
>CBFHWB010000164.1:276-9418 GCA_965659285.1 Planctomycetota bacterium
CCCATGAATTCGGGAACCCCGGGCTCGACCACGGGGCCGCTGTCATCGAGCCAGTCGCCTCGCGGCAGGATGCGGGTGACCCGCGGCCTGGTGGCCCGGGTGATCATGGTCTTGCGGGCGGTTTTCTGGAGGGAGGCGCGCTCGGCCTTGAGGGTCTTGATTTCAACGGCGAGCTCCGGGGCAGGTGTCTTTGCCTGCAGGGCCTGCTTGTCCGCGATGTTCTTATCCAGTACAGCCAGCCGCCCGCGTTGCTTCCGATTCAAGACACTGATTTCAGGTTCACGCCGCGTGGGCAGGCTGTTGGTTCCGTTCTTGAGGTGGGCGGTGTCGTCGACATCGGCGAAGAAGGCCGCCATGGCGTAAAAGTCCCTGGCTGTGTAGGGGTCGTATTTGTGGGCATGGCATTGGGCGCATCCCATGGTGGCCCCCATCCAGACCTGCGAAACATTACGTACCCTGTCCGCGGCGTACATGGCGATGTATTCCTTTGCCTGGACCCCGCCTTCGTGGGAGGTCTGGAGCAGGCGGTTGTAGCCCGTGGCGATGAGCTGGCCGGTGGTGGCTTTGGGGAGCAGGTCTCCAGCCAGCTGCTCGCGGGTAAACTGGTCGAAGGGGAGGTCAGCGTTGAACGAGTCGATCACCCAGTCGCGGTAGGGCGAGATGCTGTGGTCCTGGTCTCCGTGGTAGCCGACGGTGTCGGCGAAGCGAACCAGGTCGAGCCAGTACGCGGCCATTCGCTCTCCGTAGTGTTCGGACGCAAGAAGACGATCAACGAGAGCCTCGTAGGCCTTCGGAGCCGGGTTGGCCCGGAAGGCATCTACGACCCCGGGCTCGGGCGGCAGCCCGGTGAGGTCAAAATACACGCGCCGAAGGAGGGTGACAGGATCGGCATCCGGCGCAGGCTCCCGGCCGCTTTTCTCGATGTGACCCAGGGCAAAGCGGTCGATCCAACTGGTCGGCCACCCGGTTTTTTTTACGGTGGGTAATTCGTGCTTCCGGGGCGGCACATAAGCCCAGTGCTCCGACCAGCGCGCTCCCTCGGTGATCCATCTCGAAAGCAGCTTTATTTCTTTTGCCGTCAGCGATTTACCTGATTCCTCAGGCGGCATCCGCTCATCTGTATCGTCGGTTGTGATCCGCAGGTACAGCTCGCTCTCTTTGAGCTTGCCGGGGACGATAGCGCTCTTTTTGGGATCCCTGGCAGACTCCTCCAGGTCGAGGCGGAGCCGGCCCTTGCGTTTTTTCTTGTCGGGGCCATGACAGGAAAAACACTTATCCGAGAGGATGGGGCGTATCTCTCGGTTGAAATCGACTGGAGGGGGGAGGGGCTCCGCGGAGGCCGCTGCCGTGACGAGCGGCAAGAGCGACAGCAGGAGTCCGTATTTCTTGCTCATACAAATATTCTTTTGATGCGTGGCTGGCGCCTCAAGACCCTCATTCTATTCAACCAGTCCGAAAAAGAAACACCCCCACACCCTAAGCGATGCCCCGGGCGATAAGCAACCGGGGGCCGCCCTCTCCTTGCCGGGGGCGTTGATTTCAGCGTGGAACCTGGAAGGAATACAACCTGGCCTTCTCCAGGTGGAATTTCAGCCGAACCATGCGGCCCTTGAGCGCTGATAAAAGTGAACCCTTCCACCGGGGTTCGAGGCGAAGGTTGTCCACGTTGCTGATGGTTTCGGCTTTCGGGCCGGAAAAGCCCGGCAGTGGCCGCCCTTTTTCGTCGAGTACCTCGACCCGGAATTTTTCGCCGGCAACGTTGATCTGCAGGCGTTTCCCCTCGAGCCTGAAAGGCTTCGTGGTGAGGCTTCCCATCCTGGCCCCGGCCTCTAAGAATACAAACCCATCCAGCCGCAAGGTGGCCACCCCGATACCCTGCGCGGGTCTCGGCGCTCCATGACGTTCATTGGAGCCGGAGTAATAGAGCCAGTGCTTGTCGTTATGGGTAATGATCTCCGACGAAGGGATGACCATGTCTTTATCCCATGAACCGTCAGGTCCCCGCGTTATCATTCTCTTGCCGGCGTAAACCCAGGAAAGATCCCAGTTGTCTCCATCTCGACTGGTGGCGATGTAGTATTCGAGGACGTCCCGTTCGTGGCGTTTGTGGTAGTCGGCGGGGCCTTCGCTCAGGTCGTTCGGCCATTCAAAAACCATCATCTGGGCGAAGTGGACGCCGTGGTAGATCCAGTCGCTCAGCCCGTAGATCTGGCGCCGCCTGCACTCTTCGGGGCCTTCGCGGTCAAATTTCCAATCGCGTACCAGCTTCCAGCCGGTGGGGTCGGACTTGATGTCGGGGTTGGTCATGCTGCGCGTGCCGCGGACCTCGAGGCCATCAGGTGGCCGGGGGTAGTCGGTGCGGGTGAACAGGCGGTAGACCTTCGCGTCTTCATCCCAGGTGATGTGGTTGGTGGTGTCAGCGGCCCGGCCCGTTACCGGCTTTCCATTGTTGTAGGGCTTCCAGTGGATCCCATCGGCGGAGTAGCTCAGGGCCGCGCGAATCGTGGAGTGCGCGTAGCAGGCCTTGTAGCGGTGCGCCGGGTTTTTTTCATGGGGGTCGATATAGAAGGTCGCGCTGTCGCCGCGAGCCGTGTCCAGGCCGACGAGCTTCGCGATCCTGCTAAAATGAATGCCGTCCTTTGATTCAGCGTAACCGTAAGGATTTCCCCTGTACCAGAGCTTGAATTTACCTTCGTCATGGAGAACCGTTCCGTAAAACCAGGCATCAAAGACCGGTTTACCTCCATTGAGTTTTACGGGTTTTCCGAGGTCACGTGAGAGGCCGGTCATTGCGGAAATAACGTAATCGTCGACGAAGAGCTGCTTGCGGTTTCCTACTTCGATGGCGGAGTCCGCTGTTCTGCCAGGCGGGGCTTCATCGAAATCCAGGTTGTCGATGGCCAGCGTCGTACGCGCTCCGCTCCGGATGAGCTCAAGGACCACGACGCCGAAATGCGGGCTCTTCATGCCGAGCTCGACTTCTTCTTTGTCGCCTGAAAAGTTTCCGGTCGAACCGCTGGCCAGCACCTTGCCGGCCCTGGATCCGGCGTAGATTTTCCAGTCGACCCGGTTGGTATGATTTCCGACTCCATCGAGATCGAGCGAATTGATGGTCACCCCGGCCCGGTTGCGCGGGGTAAAGGTGTACCAGTAGTACCATGGGGGCCCTGATCCTCTCGGCCGCGGATCGCCGTCGAGCAGGTAATTCGCGCCATCTCCACCGTCCCATCCGGCCCTCCAGGAGCTGACGGTTTTACGATCTTTTCCCGCGCTGAAATCGAGGGAGATATTCGGAGTCCAGCCGTTTCCCCTGGCGAAGGAGTTGGCGAAGCCGCCGCTGCTGGCGCCGGAAACATGGTCGCCGTAGTCTTTTACCGCTTGCAGACCATCCATTTCACTGGCAGCCGGAAGCTTTACGTTCTCGAACATCACCACCGTTGCCGGGAGGGGGGAGGTTAGAAGAGACGCCAGCAAAGCCAGCGCCAGGAATGTCTTACCGTTCATGGTTTTTTCTCCGATCAGATGCATGACAGCACTCCCCGCTGCATTCCGATTATAGGTCAAAACCAGTTTGGCGAGGAGGCTCAACCCTCGCCTTGCCCCCGCCGAAGGCCTCGCATAAGCTATTTGTCAGTTCACCTAATACTTAGAGAGGGGTCAGAGATGAAACGTATACCAGTATTTACGCTGCTGTTGAGCGCTTCTGTTTTCGGAGCCTGCCTGGGCTTGAACTGCTCCTCGGCGATAGCCGAGCCGGAGCGTATCTCACTCTGGAATGGCAAGGCGCCCGCCGGCGAAGGAAAAACTGTGAAGGCCGACGCGTTTGTTACGGTGCATCGCCCCTCGAAACCCAACGGCACCTCCATGGTGATCTGCCCGGGCGGAGGCTATGGTTTCCTGGTGATGGGAGCGGAAGGCCACGGCATCGCTAAATGGCTGAACCAGCATGGGATCACCGGGATTGTCCTCCAGTACAGGCTGCCGCGGGGAAACCGTTTTGTTCCCCTCCTGGATGCCCAGCGCGCGATCCGGCTGACTCGCAGCAATGCCGCGAAGTGGGACTGTGACCCGAAGAAGGTAGGCATCATTGGCTTCTCAGCCGGGGGACACCTGGCCTCAACGGCCGCGACCCATTTTGACAAGGGAAAACCCGATGACCCTGACCCGGTCAACAGGCAGGGCTGCCGGCCGGATTTTGCCATTCTCGTATACCCGGTCATTACCATGGGTAGAAAGACGCATGGAGGATCGCGAGCCAATCTGCTGGGCCGGGCAACCGGGGCGGAGACGGTGAATTATTATTCCAACGAGAAACAGGTGACCGCCCAGACTCCTCCTGTTTTTCTCGCACACGCCAAGGATGACCGCCTGGTTTCCGCCGACAACAGTCGGCTCTTTTACAAGGCCATGAAGGCTCACAAGGTTCGCGGAAAATACCTCGAACTTCCGAGAGGGGGGCACGGCCTGAACGGGTACAAAGGCCCGATGTGGGACGCCTGGCAGACCCAGAGCCTGCGGTGGCTGGCGGCTGAGAAGCTGGTAAAAAGGAAGAAATAGTCAGCTCTTCCGCGGCGCGGCCGCGCCAGCCGGGCTGGCGATGGCGTGGGAAAATGAGAGGTAGCCTGGTAAAGCCCATGAAACGAATAGCGCTCTTTGTATTCGTTCTCACACTCTGTTTTTTCGCGACCGGCGCGACCGTTCATGCGGCGGATCGGAAGAAGCCCCGGCCCGCTGTGTCGTGGGGAGAGTGCGGTCGACAGAAGGCGGCCTGGTACAAGACCCCGGAGGCCATGAGAATCGCCGACAATGTTCTGTTCTACCAGGCTGACATCGGGGGCTGGTACAAGAACGATGGAAGCATCCATCCGTCCGGGAATGCCGCGACCGAGCAGCTCAGCGACGTTGAAAAGAGGCGGTTCAAGGAGTCGCTGATGCAGAGGAAGTATCCCTGCACCCTTGACAACGACGCGACCCATTCCGAGATGCGATACCTTGCGAAGGTCGCCGCGGCTACAGGCCGACGGAAGTACAAGGATGGGTTTCTCAAGGGCGTCCACTACCTGCTGAAGGCTCAATATCCAAGCGGCGGATGGCCGCAGTTCTATCCGCTCAGGCCGGGTTACTCGAGCCGCATCACCATCAACGATGGCGCCATGATCGGCGCCATCGGGGTGCTGGCCGACGTCGCGAACCGGCGACAACCGTATGACCTGGCCGACGAGGTCTTGCGGGCCAGGTGCAGGGACTCCGTGCGCAAGGGACTTCAGTGCATCCTCAAATGCCAGATCGTCGTCAAGGGCAGGAAGACGGCCTGGTGCCAGCAGCATGACGAAATCACCTTGAAGCCGGTCCAGGGCAGGGTGTCTGAAAACCCCTCCATCTCCGGCGCTGAGAGCGTCGGCGTCGTGAGATTCCTGATGACCATCGAGCGGCCGTCAGCCGAGGTGATCGATGCCGTGAAGAGCGCGGTCGGCTGGTTCGATGAGGTCAAGATCACCGGCACGCGGGTGATGACCGTGGAGGACGACACGGTTCCCGGCGGCCGGGACAGGCGCGTTGTCAACGATCCGAAGGCAGGTCCGATATGGGCCAGGTACTACGAAATCGGCACCAACAGACCGATGTTCATCGAGCAAGGCGTGGTCAAGTACAGCCTTGCCGAGCTCAGCCATAAGCATCGGATGGGTCACAGATGGATCGGCGGACGCTGGCCCGAAAGACTCCTGGAAGTTGAGTACCCGGCCTGGCGGGCCCGGGTGACGCAAGAATGACGCGGTGGAACATCGTTTCTCCGTCGCGGACATTATCCTGAAGCAGTAGGCCGCCTGCCTGTCGGCGGCTCGCTGGATGGGTGAGCGGCACCCTCTCCTTGCCAGCGGGCGTGGGGTCGCATAGGGTATGGGTTCAGCCGGATCTGAAATCGTTGTTCGACACTCTGTGACGAAGGGGCGAAAGCTAATGAAAAGAACTCTCACCGCCGGTTTACTCGTTCTGTTGACCTTCGCTGTCCTGTCCCGGACCAGTGCCGGGGAGGGGGCCATCTTCAATGGAAAAGACCTGAGCGGCTGGCAGGGGATGCAGGGTGACGCGAAAAACTGGGGTGTCAAGAATGGCGTCCTGGCCGGCACCGGGGGAAAGGGCTCCCAGTGGCTGGCGACGACCGCTGAGTACGGCGATTTTGACCTCTCCCTTGAATACAAGCTTCCGAAGAATGGAAACAGCGGGGTTTTCATCCGCGCTCCGAAGACGGGGACTCCCTATGTCGATGGTATGGAGATCCAGTTGCTGGATGATTACGGCGGGAAATGGAAGAACCTCAGGCCCAACCAGTTCACCGGCGCGATCTATGCCGTCGCGGCGCCGTCGAGGCGTGTCACCAGGCCCGCCGGCCAGTGGCAGACGATGCGCATTCTCTGCGTCGGGAAAAAATGCCGAGTCTGGGTCAACGGCGAACAGATCATTGACGCCGATCTCGCCGAGCTCGCGAAGACCCACGGTAAGAAGGTTCCCGGTCTCAAACGCGACAGCGGTCTCATCGGCCTGCAGAACCATGGCGATCCCGCCTCCTTCAGGAACATCCGTCTCCGTGAGGTGAAGGACGATGGCTGGATCCGGCTCTTCAACGGCCGTGATGTTTCCGGCTGGCGGGTGAACAAGTACAAGCACAAGCCCGAGTGGAAGGTCATCGATGGCGTTCTCACCGGCCACGGGGGCCAGGGCTACCTCTCCTCGCTCGAGGACTTCGACGATTTCGAGCTCTACGCCGAGGCCAGGATCTCCGATACCGGAGGTGGACGCGGCAATAGCGGAATCTATTTCCGCTGCGCTCCGCACCTCGATAAGAAGAAGGAGTTCCCTCCCGGCTACGAGGCGCAGCTCGACCATGGCGACAATAACAACCCGACCGGCAGCATCTACGCGTTGAGGGTGAAGGGCGCGCGCGCTCCGAAGCTCGGGACGAAGGATGGCGAGTGGGTCCGGATGCGGATTCGCGCGGTCGGTAACCACCTGCAGACCTGGGTCAACGACAAGCCCGCCGCCGACTGTCGCGACCCCGAGAATCGCCACAAGAAGGGCAGCATCCTGCTGCAGATGCACCACAAGAGCGGCAAGGTCGAGTTTCGCGAGGTTCGTATCCGGAATCTCTCGAAAAAATGAACGAGGTAGAGCCGGGATCTTTCCCAAGGCAATAGAATGATCATCCTGAATCCTGCCTGGCTCCATCATCTCCTGGCCTGCCTGGTTTTCATCTCCCTGGCTCCGGTTGCCGGGTCAGTGGCTGCCCAGGAGGTCGAGCTGAAGGTCGAGCAGCTTACATCCGGATCGAAGCACCATTTCTTCGGCTATATCGGCCAATGCCGGACCGTGCCGTGGAATGGGACTGACAGGTACATCCTGGGTATGGAGATCGACCGTATCGACCGTATGCCGAGGCCTGAGGAGGCGGCTGTCATCATCCTTGTCGATACGAAAAAGAAAAACGAGATTGTTCGGCTCGACAGGACGCACGCCTGGAATCCGCAGCAGGGAACAATGTTCTATTGGAATCCGAGGGCCGTGCGAAGGCAGTTTTTCTTCAACGATCGGGATCTCGAGACCGGCAAGGTCTTCGCCGTACTCTACGACATTGAAAAAAAGAAACGTATCCGCGAGTACCGTGACGACAAGGCTCCCATCGGCAACGGGGGAGTCGCCCAGGGCGGCGGCTCGTTTCTCGGCCTGAACTACGGCCGCCTGGCGCGCCTGCGCCAGGTTACGGGGTACCCGGGGGCTCTCGACTGGTCGAAAGCTGAAAACGCTCCGAAGAACGACGGTATTTTCGTGGTCGACGTCGACACGGGCGCCAGGCGCCTGCTGGTCTCCTACCGCCAGCTTGCCGAGCGGCTCAGGCCCCGCTATCGCGACATCGATGGCATCGGGCTGTTCATCAATCACACGCTCTGGAATCGAGATGGGGACCGGGTCTACTTTTTCGTACGGGGAAACTGGGGGCGCCCCGGGGCCAAGATCAACGTGCCGTGTTCGATCCACCTTGATGGAAAGGGCCTGACGCTGCACGACCTGCATATCGGGGGGCATCCGGAGTGGGCGGAGGGTAGCCTGCTGATCGGCAAGCGGGGGGATCGCCAGGTTCTCTACGATGTCGATAGCAAGAAGATCGTCGGGCAGCTGGGCACTCCCGCGATCTTCCCCAGCCCGGGCGGCGACGTCTCCCTCTCACCCGATGGCAAGTGGCTCGTGAACGGGTACAAGAAGGGGAACAAGAACTATTTCGCCGTGCTTCGCCGAAGCGATGGTCTCCACGGCCGCAGCGCGGGTTTTGACAAGGGGTCGTATTCGGGCGATATCAGGATCGACCCATCGCCGCGTTGGAACCGGGCCGGCGACGCGATCCTGGTGCCCGGTCTCGCCGACAATAAGACCCGCCAGATGTTCTTGATCCGGCTCGTCATTCCCTGAGGCGAGGCGGCCGCAAAAGCCGCGGAAACCAGGAGACTGATGGCTCAGCCGATGATCTCGCTCACCACGCGGGATTTTTCGACACCGGTCAGCTTCTGCTGGAGTCCCTGGTACTGGAAAGTCAGCTGGTGGTGGTCCACCCCCAGGAGATGCAGCATGGTGGCGTGAAGGTCGCGCGGGTTAACGGGGTTCTCGACGACGTTGTAGCTGAAGTCATCGGTCTTGCCGTAGTGCTGACCGCCCTTGATTCCACCTCCGGCGAGCCAGCCTGAGAAGCAGCGCGGGTGATGGTCGCGGCCGTAGTTGTTGCGCGCGATGCCGCCCTGTCCGAAGACCGTGCGGCCGAACTCCCCGACGAAAACCACCAGGGTGTCGTCGAGGAGCCCCCGCACCTTGAGATCTTTGAGTAGCGCCGCCGTCGGCTGGTCGACGTCACGGCACTGGCCCCGCATATTGTCCGGAAGCCTCGAGTGGTGGTCCCAGCCGCGGTGGAAGAGCTGGACAAAGCGAACATCTCTCTCCGCCATCCGGCGGGCGAGCAGGCAGTTCCTGGCGTAGGAGCCCGGCTTGTGTACCTCCGGTCCGTACATGTCGAGGATCGTCTTCGGCTCGTCCGAGATATCCGCCAACTCCGGCACCGAGGCCTGCATGCGGAAGGCCATCTCCTGCTGCGCGATGGTCG
>CBFHWB010000165.1:0-9350 GCA_965659285.1 Planctomycetota bacterium
GGTGGCGATCACCAGCGTGTTCTTCGCCTGGCCGGTTCGCTCAAGCGCTTCGAGAAGCTCTCCCAGCATGTGGTCGCCCTGGTAGACCCAGTCGGCGTATTTACCCTCCTTGCCGGCGAGCCCGCTCTTGCCGACAAAATCGGGCGCGGGAACAATGGGGCTGTGCGGCGGGCACATGGGAAAGTAGAGGAAGAAGGGCTTCTTCTCCTTCGAGCGCTCTTCGATGTACTCGATCGCCTTCGCGATCATCAGCGGCTGGTTCTCGATCCCCTTCACGTTGGCCACCACCTGGTCCTGCTCGATGATCGAGCCGATGTTGCGGGCATGGGTGAAGCCGTAGAAATAATCAAAGCCGAGCGCGTTGGGGCCATCGGTGAGCTTCGCACCGATCGGGAGCTTCTTTTCCTCGCCGGGCTTTCCATCGACCCATTTCATACCGAGGTGCCACTTGCCGATACAGGCGGTGTGGTAGCCTTGCGCCTTGAGGAAGGAGGCCACGGTAAGGCGGGTCTTCGGAATGATCGGGGGCGAGTAGGTCTTCAGCACCCCGAACTGGCCGATGCGGGCTGGGTAGCGGCCGGTCAGCACACCGTAGCGGGTCGGCGTACAGTTGGCGGCCGCTGAATGAGCATCGGTAAAGCGTATCCCATCCTTCGCCAGGCGGTCGATATTCGGCGTCTTGAAGCCTGAATCAGCACGGTAGGACTTCGGCTGCCCGTAGCCCATATCATCGAAGAGAACGAAGACGATGTTGGGCCTGTCAGCGGCACCGAGCGCCGGGGAGGCGGCCAGAACCGCCAGCAGGAGTGCTATTCGTTTTTTCATCACGAGCTGTTTTCAATCATTCAGAACGGGGTAACTGGAGGCCCATCTTGCTCCTGAAGTGACCCGAGTTCCACTTCATTCCTTCCCCGTCAAAAGGACCTGGCTCCATCGGTGAGCTTGTCGATGTCCTTCCCCAGGTTCTTGAGCACCAGGAGAACAGCAGAGGGGATCACCCCATCACCCGTGATCGGCACGTCAAGGGTAACCGCCCCGCCCTCGGCGTTGATGTGATCGACCCGGTCCCTGAGCGTCGCGAGGTCGAACCTGGACTCCTCCCCGGCCCCCCAGCCCTTGCCGATGGGCAGCAGCAGGTGCCAGACGACCCCTTCGGGGGCGGGAAAATTCTTCGGCGTCAGGAGCTTGCCCTTTCCCTTCTTCGTCTTCTGGTTGAAGGTGTGGTTCTCGCCCGAGGTATAGGTCTGGTGGGGGCAGAGCTTGCCCCTGGTGCACAGGGAGAGGATGGGGTGGGCGCCGGCGTTGAAGGCCAACTCGGCAGCGGGATTTCCCGAACGCACCGCGGCCACCCAGGTGTCGATGTTGTGCTTCTCCTTCTTCAGACCCTCGTAGGCCTCCTTCATCTCCATCTTGTAGCCGTCGAACCACCAGCCGGACACCAGCTTGCCGTAGCGCTTCGACCATTCACCGCAGACCTCGCCCCAGTTTTTGAGGAAGACAGGGTTCGGCGCCTGGTTCTCGCTGCGAAGAAAGCCCTTCACCTTGCGGGGATGGGACAGCGGGTTGACCTTGGGCCCCGCCGGCTTACCGTTGATGCTCGGCAGGGTGTCTCCCATCGCCTTGATGATCTCGTAGTGGCGCATGGGCGCGCGGGCGGTCATGTAAATAATGAGCCGGATGCCGCGCTTCTCAAGCGCCCGGCCGATCTCCAGGATGAGATCCCGCTTCGAGGTCCACACCCCGTTCTTCACCCCCAGCAGCTTTTCGTAGGCGCTATTGGGCGCGCAATACTTTCCCCAGTGCTGGCCGATGACGAAGATGACGTGGCCGCAGCGGGTGCTCTTAACCGCATCAGCGAAGCGGATGACATTGAAAGAATCGACCGTCTTGTTGTAGGACTTCGGGTTGTGGTTCTTGAAAGCCTCGTAGTGAAACATCAGACCGAAGCCTGTTTTCCTGAGCCAGCGCTCCTTCTCGGCGGCCTGGGCAGCAGAAGCCGAAACCATTAACAGCAGGATGAAAAGGGTCATCCGGAATCCGTGCTTCATATTCAGTCTCCAGGTTCTATTGAGCATCGTGTTTCACTTCGCCGGCGCGACAACTCGCGCCCTTCCCTTCTCCTGCCAGTCCCTGTTCTTGAAGATCTCTCCATCGATAAAGGGATAGCTGTCCCAGGGGGCCTCGCCTCGATGGCGAGGATCACCTGTCGATTCCAGGTAGGCGTCGAGGCGTGTGGTGAGCTTGTCCTTCACCCCGGCAAAAGCCTCCTCACCGGCGAGATTCTTCAGCTGATGCGGATCGGTTTTCATATCGTAGAGCTCCTCGGCCGGCCGGCGTCCGAAGGAGAGGAGATAATAGGGATGCACCCTGGCGCTCATAAAGTTTTTCAGCAGGAAAGACTTGGTCACTCCCGAGTCTACATCACCGAAGAAGGTCCGGTTGGATGAATAAAAATCGGGGTCGCCGGCGGGCCAGCGGCCAGGCTCGCAGTTGCGGATATAGGCGTAGCGATGGGTTCGGATCGAGCGCATCGGATAGCCGACGCCTCCGCGGCGGGCGATGACATGACGCTCGAAGGCTGTAACGACAAAATCACGCGAGGGATCGACGAGACCCTCCTTTTTCGAGACGAGGATATCGAGGAAACTGCGGGCCGTCATCACTTCCGGAACCTTGACCCCAGCCGTCTCCAGGAAGGTAGGAGCCAGGTCGGCCAGGTTGACGAAATCATCGAGGGTTCGCCCTGCGGGAACCTTGCCAGGCCAGCGCGCCGCCAGGGGCACCCGGGTGCCGCTGTCGTAGAGGTTGCATTTGGACCTGGGCATCGGGTTGCCGTGATCGCCGGTCACCACGATGAGGGTGTTCTCCAGCAGACCGGCTTTCTCGAGAGCCACCACCATGCGGCCGAGGTGCCGGTCAAAGTGTTCGATCTCCAAACCGTAATCCAGAAACTCGCCGCGAATCTCCGGAGTATCGGGCAGGGCGCCGGGCACCAGCGCGTCTGAGAGCTTCTTTCCCGCCTTCTTCCAGCCGCCGATCTCATAGTTCTGGTGCGGCTCGGTCGCCCCGTACCAGAAGAAGAAGGGTCTCGAGGTGTCGCGTCCGGCGAGGAAGGCCTCGAAGTTCGCCGCGTAGTCCGTCCGGCTGATTCCCCGGGGCGCGCTCTTGAGCCGGATCGAATCCCAGGCCTTGCCGATGATCTGTTCCGTGCCCGATGCGCGATACTTACGCCCCTGGTCCGGCTTGCCGTCCTTCGTCCTGTAGCCCGACAGCTTCCCGGGCCCCCAGGTCTTGCCGGTAGCGGCCAGCTCGTAGCCGGCCTCCCGGAGCTTGAGGGTGAAGAGGGTGAACTTCGAATCCAGGATGCCCATGAGGTTGCCCGCCTTCTCGAGCTCCCAGATATTGCGGCCGGTCAGGATCGCGCTTCGCGAGGGCCCGCAGGACGGCGCCGCCGCGTAGGCGTGACGAAAGAGAACCCCCTCCCGGGCGATCCGGTCAAAGGCCGGCGTCCGTGTTCCCTTGTCACCGTAGGCGCCGCAGTGCATCCAGGATTGATCATCTGAGATGGCGAAGAGAATGTTCGGCCGCCCGGGAGCCGCCGCGCGAACCTCCAGGTAACCCAGGAGGACCGGCAGGAAAAGGCAGATTATTGGAGTCGGCTTCATGTGGATTGGTTCCGCCCGGGCTTCAAAAACTCATTTCTTCCCGCCGTAGCGTCGTACCTTCACATCGTTCTTCCGCGCGGGACCGGGTGTACTGCGCCCACGGGAGATGATCTCTTCGAGCAGCGCCTTCATCTCCCTGACGCGCCCGGGCTGGCTGCTGGCGAGGTTCTTCTTCTCACCGAGATCGTCGGCGAGATTGTAGAGCTGGACTGGACCGCCGCTGCCGCCCTTTGTCCAGCCGCCGGAGCCCGGAGCCATGAGCAGCTTCCAGGAGCTTTTTCGCACCGATGGCACACCGCGGATCGAGCAGCTGACCGAGTTTTCCCTCACCGGCTTGTCCTCGCCCTTGAGCAAACCCAGCAGGCTGAAGCTGTCCTCGCCTGAACCTTCAGCAAGTGGCTTACCGAGGATCTCGGCAAAGGTCGCCATCAGATCAGCCTGGTGAACGAGCTGCCCACTCACACTGCCCGGCTTCACGACCCCGGGCCAGCGCACGATGAACGGCACCCGGTGGCCGCCCTCCCAGGCGTCGGACTTGTAGCCGCGCAGCGGACCGCTGGCGTAGTGGCCCTTCGCCTCCATCGCGCGGGTACCGATGTAGTGAGCGCAGCCGTTGTCGCTGGTGAAGATCACGAGGGTATTGCCCGCTACGTCGCTCTTTTCGATGGCGTCGAGCACCTGCCCGACGATCGCGTCGGTCTCCAAGACGAAGTCGCCGTAGAGACTCAGCTTGCTCTTGCCCTTCCATTCCTCGTTCACCGACAACGGGGTATGGGGAGATGTCAGCGGCATGTAGAGCAGGAAGGGCTCAGGGGTCTTCGCCTCGCGCTCGATGAAGCGCGCCGCGCGATCTCCGAGCGCCGGCAGGATCGGCTCGAGGGTCCAGCCCTCGAGGGCCGGACCCTGCTGGCTCGCCTGGTTGTTCTTAAAGAGGCGAGCGGGCAGGAACTCCGAGGGAATACCTACCGTGCGGTTATTCTCGATGAAGCAAAAGGGTGGCCAGTTGGGGACATCGGTGCCGAAGTACTCATCGAAGCCGCGCGTCACCGGCCCGCCGCCGATGGGCTTTGAGAAGACCTTCTTCCAGGCGGCGCGATGCTCGGCGGTGGCCTTGACGGCCTTGTTGCGGCCGGCGCGGAAAAGTTTCTTATCCTCCTGGGAGATCGGCCAGTTCATACCGAGGTGCCACTTGCCGATACAGGCCGTGCGGTAGCCGTGGTTTTTAGCGAGACCTCCGATGGTGAGCCGGTCAGCGGCGATCAGGGGACCTCCCCAGAGGCTGACGATTCCTGATTGCAGCTTCGTGCGCCAGTGGTCGCGGCCGGTGAGGATCGTGTAGCGCGAGGGCGAGCAGACCCCTGAGGATGAATGCCCATCGGTGAAGCGCATACCTTCTGTGGCCAGCCGGTCGATGTGCGGCGTGGCGATCTTGCCGCGCTTCGGATTGTTGCAGCTCACATCGCCATAGCCGAGATCGTCAGCGTAGATGACGACGATGTTCGGCTTGCCGGCAGTCCCTGCATCGAGGGGCGCAGCGATCGAGGCCATCGAAAGGAGACCGAAGATCATGCCGATACAAGCCGCGCGCGGTAAGAATCTTTGTTTCTTCATATTCCCTCGATCTCCTGGGTTCTACTTCCCGGTCTCCTTTTGTGCTTCCTTGCGAGGCGGCGTAACACGTTCGGAAACCTTGAACTGCGCCGCGACCTCGGCCGCGCTCAGGGCCCGGTCAAAAACCGCCACCTCATCAAGCTTGCCCTCAAAACCGAACAGCTTGTCAGAGCGTCCGCCGATGAAGACCGGCAGCTTAGCCGGCTGGTCGATGGTCCACTCGAGCTTTGATTCGATCTCCAGCCTGCCATCGAGGTAGACCTTCAGCTCGCCGGGGCTCCGCACCAGCGCCACGTGATGCCAGTCTCGGAACTCGAGGACCGTCTGGCCGTGCACCAGCCGCCCCACCTCGTTGCCGGTATAAAAGAAGAGCCGGCCTGGAGGCACATCCCCATGGGTTCCGCTGATCCCGAGATGCTCACCGAGCGCCCTGGGTCCGCCATCCTCTCCCCGGGAGAAGAAGTAGCCTGTGACCGGCTTAGCCTTGGAGGATATGCCGTTCCAGAACCACATCGAGACACTGTAGGTTTTCCCCAGGGCCGGCAAGGTCGTCCGCAGACGACCGCCGGCGAAATGAACTGCGCGGTTTTCCCCGGGCGAGGAGAAAGGCGAATTCTCTTCCGGAGGAGTCGACACCCCGCCGCCCCGACGACGCACTCCCGGCAGGTAGAAGGCGGTCCCCTCCTCGAAACGAGCGGTGGTTTTCGCCGCGCTGTCGAAGGCCACCGGACCATTGAAATCCTCGAAACGCCAATAGGCCGCGGGACGGGCGGCCAGCACAGCGCGGGCATAGGGACCGTGCGAAGGTGACAGGACGCGCCGCTTGCTGCCGCTGACCCGCTCGAGCAGGGTGAGCAACCCCTCGACGATCTTCGGTTCGGCCTGCTTCTCGAGTCCGGCGGTAGCCGCCGGCCAGGTCGTATAGCCACCGAGCTTGTGCTGCTCAGGTGGAGGAATGTAGCCTTCGGCGCCATTGGCCAGCTCTATGTTGAAGTTCACCGCCAGGGGGCTCTGCGCTTTGAGCTTAAGACCCGTGATTCCGTACACCTCGTTGGGCAGGGCACAGATGCCGAGCTCTCCGATGCGGATCGCCTGCAGGACCAGCTCGCCGCGTGGGTTTTCATGAATCCACTGCGCCTGCTCAGCGTAGACCTCGGGCTGGTTCCGGGGACGCCTCTGCCCACGACGCTCATTGAGGGAGCGGGCCCACTCGAGACGTTCCGCGGAGGGAAGACGGCGCCCCAGGGGCAGCAGGAGCTCTGACATCGCCAGGGTGGCATCCGAGCGATGCCTGATACCACGCCAGGCGTCGACAGCCAGCTTGCCCAGCGCGCTGGCATATTGCTGGCGGTTCCTGCCGCCTCGATGCGGTTTTCCATAGTCCATCCAGTGCAGGTCGCCGCTGGTTCCCTGCGACATGATGCCCACCATCCCACCGCCAAGCTCCTTTTCCAGGTAGCTGGAAAACTCACCGTAATAATCGGCCGAGAAACCGCCTCCCGCCCCGTAGTAGTGCATCGAGTAATTGGCCAGTACGCAGATCGGTTCGTTCTTCGGCGATACGAAGCTGAGGATCGACAGCTGGGGATCGATGGGGCCTGAGGGACCGACATAGGCCGGGTTCAGATAGCCCGGATGCATCATGGCTCCGATGGTCCGCTCGCCGAAGGGGTCGTTGCCGATCCTGTCGGAGCGCCGGATCCAGCGGCGGCAATTGGTGAACTCATGCGCATCAATGGTCGCCCAGCCCACCCGGGCAGGCATCATCCGCGCGTGGGCGGTGGCGATGCCATCGGCCACCCTTGGAATCATGGAGTCGGTGTAGGCCTTGTCCTTCCTTGTTCCCAGGCAGAAGTCCATGGCCGAGGGCGCCGAGTGGGTGTGGGTGGCGGAGATCAGGATGCGGTTGGCGGGCAGTCCGACCTTCTTCCTGGCCAGCGCCTTGATCTCATCACAGACCTTGCGCGGCAGCATACAGGAATCCACCACGACGATCGCCAGGGTCTCGGAAGCATCGGCGACCACCACGCAGCGAGCGAAGAGAGGATCGTCAACCCGGTTGGAGCTGGCCTCGATAAAACCGCCATTGCGAATAGCCGGCAGCTTCAGCGGCGAGACATCAACCGCGACCGCCCCCGCGCGCAGGCTCCCCTCCCCGGCAGAAAGCCGCGGGGCCGCGCCACAGAGCGTGGCGACAAGGGTAAGAGCCGAAACAAGAAAGAATCGATGCATCATGGCGTCCTGGAAAATGGTTGGACTGATCAACGACCTTCCATGATAACCGCGCTCCCGCTGTCGAGAACGCAGAGAACCGGCATAATTTCTCTCCCCGCACAGGCTTTCGGACATTGGGCAGGCTTCAACTTGCCTCCGTCTCTATCTCGTGGCACCATCATCACTGTGAACACTGTCGGAAAACCACTCGAACGCCGCACGATGCTGAAGAGCCTTGGAGCCTCCCTGGCCCTGCCCTTCCTCGATGCCATGGCGCCCTCCTCGCTGTTGGCCGCCAATGCGGCCAAGAAGGCGCCAACCCGCATGATCTTCATCGGGGTTGAGGGAGGTATCTGGACAGGTGAAAATGGTTTCTTTCCCTGGAAAGAAGGCATCGATGGAAAACGCGCGCTGAGCTGGGGCCGCAAGGGAATCCTGCCCGGCGGCGCCATCGCCGATGTCGGACCGGGCTTCAAGATGACCCGGACCCTTGAGCCCCTGGACCGCTTCCGCGAGAGCCTGATGCCCCTGAGCGGGCTCCATCACTCAAACGATCACATTCCCAACAGCATCGTCAACGCCCATGGCCAGGATCTCGGCACCCTGCTGACCGGCATCAATATTTCCGGCACACCGGGTGTCGCCCTCAAGAACGGTATCTCCTTTGACCAGGTCCTCGCCGCAAAGATCGGGGAACGCACCAGGGTTCCCTCGCTGCAACTGGCTGCCGGCCAGAGCAGCTACAACACCCGCGAGGCCACAGGACTCGGCTACATGGGCTTCCTGAGCTACGATGCCGATGGCTACGCCATGCCGGTGGAAGGCAAAGCCGATGAGCTCTTTGACCGGCTGTTTACCGATGGCACACCGAAGCAGCAGGCCCGGCGCCGGATCGAGCAGCGGCAGAACCGCAGTATTCTCGATGCCGTGCTCGGGGAATCGAAGCGGATCGAACGCAAGGTGGCCGCCGGTGACCGTCGCAAGCTCGATGAGTATTTCTCAACCATCCGCGAGCTCGAACGGCGTATCGAACAGGCAAAAGCCTGGGAGGACAAGCCCGTGAAGCTGCCGCCCGGAACCCGGCGTCCGAACAAGGTAAAGGGCAACGGCTGGACAGCCGACGGCAGCGGGCGCGTTGACCAGATGCGCCTGATGCTCGATATGCTGGCGCTCTCGTTACAGACCGATGTCACTCGCATCGCCACGATGCGTCTGGGTGGCTATTTCGGCAGCTTCAAATTCCTCGGCTTTCCCGAGGATGCCCATGGCGTCTACGCGCACAACGAGGGGGATCCGAAAAAGATCAAGGGAGCCCAGGCCATCGACAGAATGCACATGGAACAGTTCGCCTACTTCCTGTCAAAGCTCCAGGATGTGAAGGAGGATGACGGAACGCTGCTGGATAACTCCATGGTCTTCTACGGCGCCGGCCTCACCAACGGCCCCAAGCTCAATAAGTGGAGCCAGAAGGTGCATCATGAAGCGCATGGGCAGATCAACACCCCGGTTCTCCTGGCCGGAGGAGGCGGAGGCGCGCTCAAAACCGGACGCCATCTGAATTTCGACCATGGCACGCCGCTGAGTAATCTCTTCACCTCCATGGCGGAGGTCATGGGAGTACCTGGTTTCAAATTCGCCGACAGCACAGGCTACCTCAACGGCCTTGTCTGAGCAGGGAATAGAATGAATCCGCGCTGGATCAGCTTCACCGCAAATGCATCCTCGAAACTATCGAGCGTCCTCGTTTCAACACTCCTGCTCCTTGTCTGCAGCCAGGTCCAGGCAAAGGATCTCGCCACCGCCAGGAACTTTCTGAAGACCTACTGCGTCTCCTGCCATGCAGGAGAAAAGCCGAAGGGC
>CBFHWB010000166.1:0-9310 GCA_965659285.1 Planctomycetota bacterium
CTCCGGTCGATGCTCTCCCATGAGAACCAGGGAATAGGCGAAGAAAAAATACAGGACCGCGATGATGGCTACGATAGCCAGGATGAAGAGAATGACCAGGCGGCTGGTGGACTGTCTCGCCTTCTCCTGGTGTTCGAAGAAGTTCATGGCCATGGCTGGACCGCTCCGCTTAGAACTCGACCTTGGGAGCCTCGCGCCCGCCCGCCTCGAACCGGATATCCAGTTGTCCTACCTCGGTGAAACCGAACATGCCGGCAAACATGACCGCGGGAAAACTCGCCCGGGCTATGTTGAAGGACATGATGGCATCGTTGTAGGCCTGGCGTGAAAAGGCGACCTTGTTCTCCGTCGAACTCAGCTCCTCCATGAGCTGTTCCATCGAGGTGTTGGCCTTGAGATCGGGATAGGCCTCGACAACCACGCTGAGCTTGCCGAGCGCGCCGAGAAGTCCCGCCTCCGCGTCCCCAAGAGCCTGCATGGCGCTCGGATCCCCGACATTCCCGCTGACGGACTCCAGCGCGCTCATGGCTGTATTGCGAGCCTTGACCACCGCGTCAAGAGTTTCCTTCTCGTGCTTCGCGTAGCCCTTGGCGGTCTCAACCAGGTTGGGTATCAGGTCGTAGCGGCGCTTCAGTTGGACATCAATCTGCGCGAAAGCGTTCGCGTACTGATTCTTTCCTCTCACCAGGCGGTTGTAGATACCGACCACTATCATGATCAGTATGAGGAGGACCACCCCGACAATTACGAGAACGAGCGTTGACATTGATGAAACCTCCAGTTTCAGCCTTGATTGGAACCAGTAGGGAAAACTTGGACTCCCGGTGGAGACAACCGCTTATTCAACCCACCCATGGGCGTCCCGAACATCCATCATCGCCTTGAGAATGGTATTCCAGGTCTCGGGCTGCTCCAGCGTCGCGTTCGGGAACATGCAGCCGTCCCAGCAGATATGCCGAATGCCTCGAGCGGGAGCATCCTTGAGCCAGTAGCCGGAGCAATCGGTAATGTCGAGCTTGCCATTGGGGTCATCCGCCGGGCAGTGCTTGCCGGTCTTATCGTGCGAACCCTCGCCATGCACTTCACCATCGTTCTGCGCGACATGAAAGTCGATCGTCCAGGGGCGCAGCTTGTCGGTCATCTCGGTATAGCCAGCATGGAACTCCTCGGCGGAATAACCTTCCTGCAGGAGCGCGTGTTCAGGCGCGTTGTAGCCCATGGTGTAGAGATAGGTGTGAGCCAGGTCAGCCTGGAAACCAAGCGTCTCGGGCATTCCCACCCCCTCGAGGACGTCCAGCATGTCCTTCCAGCTGTGCATGCCGGCCCAGCAGATCTCACCCTCGGCAGCCAGGCGCTCACCATGATCGGCGGCAATCTTCGCGGCCTCTTTGAAGGTCTCGATGATGCGGGCAGTACTGGCACCGGGATTCTCCTGCCACTGCCCGATATTACCCTCAGCGGAATCGATCCGGATAACGCCGCCCTTGCGGACACCGTGGTCATTGAAGACCCCGGCGATCCGGCAGGCCATCCTGACGGCATCAAGGAACTTGCCCTGCTGCTCATCGTCTCCCATGGCAGAATCGCCCACAGTCCCGGGCCAGACCGGAGCGACCAGCGAACCGACATCGAAACCCTTGCCGGCGATCAGGTCGGCGATCTCTTTCAACTCATCGTCGCTGGCCTCGGGGTTCGTATGCGGGAGAAAAAGAAAATAGTCGATGCCCTCGAATTTCTGCCCATCCACTTCCGCCGCGGCAGTGAGATCGAGCATGTGCTCAAGACTGATCGGCGGCTCCTGGCCTTCATCGTCACCCTTGCCGACGAGTCCGGGCCACATGGCGTTGTGAAGCCTGGGAAAAGTGTTTTCACTCATTTTGCTACTCTCCTACCGTTAATGATCTTTTGCGAACGAACATTGTAAGCATCTCGCTCTTTACTTCCCCCCCCTTTTTTTCAGCCGAATCCCACAAAAGTGGGCCGGGCGCGATTGAAATACGGAGCATTGTTTGCCTTCACCTCACATCATGGAGTAAAAATGAACCGTCGGCTCTGGCTATGGCAATTCGTCCGATGTGCCTTATGCTGATAATTGCCCAGGAGAACAAAGCAGGAGAATATTCCATGGCCGATCTCAACCGACGACAGATGATTCAGCGCAGTTTTTGCGGACTCGCCGCAGGCGCCTTCGGAACGCTCACCCTTGACGCGAAGGCCACGCCGACGCCGGAGACCCCCGATGTGCACGATTACGAGTCCTTCCTCGACAAGAAGGGGATTCCCCAGGTAGCCCCCGCGGGAAAATGGGAGCCGACCTTCAAGGATATCCTTGGCCCCTTCCACGTAGCCGGCGCGCCCTTCAGAGGCAAGGTCACCGCCCCGCTGGCTGAAGGTGATCCGCTGGTCATCCGCGGCAGGGTCTGGAGCTTTGACACCAGGAAGCCCGTCAGCAACGCGGTTCTCGACGTCTGGCAGGCCGATGCCCACGGCAAGTACGATATGAAAAACCGCAACAATCCACCGGCCTGGAAAGACTTCAAGAACCGGATCCGCCTGGTGGTCGACGAGACCGGCTATTACGAATACGAGACCATCAAACCGGCGGCCTACGGGATCGGAGGCGGCCAGTCACGCCCCTCCCATATCCACTACATGATCCAGGCCCCGGGCTACAAGAAGCTCATCACCCAGCTCTACTTCAAGGGCGACCCCCACATCAAGACGGACTCTTTCGGCGACAAGGGCGCCGCCAACTCGAACCTGGTCATCCAGACGGATAAGGTCAAGGTCAAAGGCGGCAGCTACGAGTTGGGAACCTTTGACATCGTCCTTGAATCGACGACCACTTCCTTCTGATACCCAGAGCGTCTTTGCTCAGGCGATGAGCCCGAACGATCTCTCAGGCTATCAGCCCGAACTGGGCCCGGCCTTTTTTTCCGGCTGACTTGAACGGGCGACCCGAAGGCGAGAAGAAGGTCTCGTTCCAGGGCAGGCCCGCCAGATGGGCGATCGTGGCGCACCAGTCCGGGGTGCTCACCTCGTTCTCGGCGACCTCGCCGCCGGCATCGTTCTTCGCCCCGAAGATGGTCCCTGTCTTGACTCCCGCTCCAGCGAGCAGGCAACTGAAGGCCTGCGGCCAGTGGTTGCGTCCGAGGTTCTCAGAGATCACCGGAGTACGGCCGAACTCTGTGGTCAGCACCACGAGGGTCTCATCGAGCAGGCCGGACTTCTGGAGATCCTCCAGCAGCGCACTGAGAGCATCATCCACTTCCTTTGATTTCTTCGGGAAGTTCCTCTCCTCGTAGATCGCGTTGTGGTTGTCCCAGCCGCCGGAGTTGACCTCGACGTGCCTGACGCCGCGCTCTACCAGGCGCTTGGCCAGCAACAGACCCTGGCCGACATTGTTCTCACCATAGGCTTCACGCTTCCACTCGGGTTCCTTTTCCAGGTCAAAGGCGACGAGGTCTTTGCCCTTCATCATCGCGAGAGCATCATCATAAAGAGGCGAGACTGTCTGCACCTCGTCGTTGAGGAAGCGTCCGCGGAAGCTCTCGCCGAGAACCTTCGACAGGTTGACTCGCTTCAGCAACCGGGCTGAATCGACTCCATAGTGTGGCTTCGAATTCTTGAGACCCTCCCGGGCGCTGCCAATCGGCAAGGGCGCGTGCTTCGGATGCATCCATCCCGCATTGGGATGGTTGCTGGGAGGATTGATGACGAAGTTGGCGGGCAGGGCTGATTCCGATTTCTTACCTGTCTTGTCACAGTAGCTCAGCCAGGCTCCGAGGTGAGGATGCTTGTCAGCGCCGCGCAATTCATAGGCTGTGCGAACGTAGTACTGGCCCTTCGCATGGGCGCCGATGCGGCTCTTTCGGGAATTGCAGATGGCGATCTTGTCCATGTGGCCGGCGAGCTTCGGGAACCAGTTGGCGATCCGGATGCCGTCAACGTTGGTATCGATGGCCTGAGTCTGGCCGCGCGCCTTTTCAGGCAGATCCGGCCGCGGGTCGAAGCTGTCCATGTGGCTGAAGCCGCCGGAGAGCATGAGATAGATGACATGCTTGGCCTTGCCGAAGCCGGGCATCTTGGACGGATCCGGCCCATCGTCATCGCGGAGCGCGGCGGACAAAGGCCCGGCTCCCGCGAAGAATGAACCGGAGGCTCCGGCCAATGCCATCACCGAAAGGAAATCACGTCGCGCGAAGGATTCGAAATGTTCGCCGGTGTTGCAGCTGTTCTTTTTCATGTTTTTCATATCCGTTTCTCGTTTTCACTCAGGCCTGCGCCGGGCTTGGATTCAGGTTGTTGTGGAAAGTTCCCTACTGGACGAAGCGAAACTCCTCGGTATTGACCAAGGCCATGAACACGTCGGCCAGTCCTTTCTTCTCAGCCGGGTCAACGGCAGAGATAATCTCCGCCAGCTCATCGGGGCTGGGTCGTCTCGAAAGCACACCCAGGAAGAGAAGCTCAATTCGTTTCTGGTTGTCTTCTTCCGCCAGGACCCTGTCCCAGAGAACAGCTCCCCTGCGAGACTGCCTGTCCCTGCGGCCCTCGTAGCTTTCAGTGAGGAGGAAGCGACCGACAAACCCGTTCATGAGGGCCAGGTTCTGGGGGACGTTCGACAGGCGGTTTGAATTCTCGATCTGCTCCCGGTCGGACTGCCCGAAGTCACGCAGGAAATGTCCCGCACGCATCGGCTGGAGAAGCTCCGAGGCCCTTCCCAGCTGCTGGTTGTAGCCCGCGTGGATCTCGCTGGCCACAAAGGCGCCCGCCTTATTGTTGGAGTACTTCCTGCTCCCCTTGACCCTCTCCGACTTGTCCCGCTTGACCTTCTCACCGGCGCTCGTCTCTTCGCGGATGATGTCCCGGCAGAACTCGTAAAGTTCAGCAGGGGGCAATTTGTCGATATCCTTGAACCTCTCCTTGTCCCTGTAGCGGAAATTCCGTTTCCGGAAATCAATCTCAGGGACGATCATCGTCATGAGAGAATCCCAGATCTGCTCCGCGCTCATACGCTTCAGCAGCGGCCCCGGGTAATGGTACGGCCACCCCGGTCTCGACTTGTCCTTTTCAGAAGGAGCCGGCGCCCAGGCCTGCCGCTGGTAGGCCCTGGTGTTGTAAAGAACCCGCAGGAATTTCTTCATGTCGAAGTTGTCGGCCATGATTCGTTTCTCGAGCAGCGCCATCAGCTCCGGGTTCGAGGCTTCATCGCTGACCTTGATATCATCCCGGGTGCGGTAGATTCCCTGGCCGAAGACATGCTCAAAGAGCCTGTTGGCGATGACCCTCGAGAACATCGGGTTCTTCTTCGAGGTCATCCAGTTGGCGAAAACTTCGTGGGGAAGATTTTTTTCATCGATCTCGGGCGACTGTCCGAACGGAGTTTTCGGCAGAACCTTGTCGCCGGGGCGGGCATTGCCGTAGCGGTAGGTGTCCGGAAGCACCGACCAGGCCTTTTCACCCCTGCGGAGTGAATAACCGAGCAGGTAGGCCACGTCTTCCATCATCCTCGCCGCGGAAGAGTCGATCGAGGCGGCCGCCTTCGAATCGTAGAGCCCTTTTTCAGTTCGTTCCTTGACGATGTCGCGACGCTCCCGGGCCGAGAAACGCATATAGTTCTGGTAGATCCCCGTATCGTAGCTGGTCCTGTCGGTGCGTCGAATCTCATCCATGCTGAGGTCCGAGTAACGGGCCTTCAGCTGGGCACGCTTCCTCTCAGCGCTCCTCTCGTTGACCGGCACCTCCTTCCAGGTAACCACGATCTTGCCGTCGACCTCTGACTTGCTCGAGCGGCGCAGCCGGAGGGAGTTCTCGAGAAATGTTTTCTTGCTCACCCAGCGCGGAACATAGCCCTGCATCTTGTTGTCCCAGATATAGGCCGCCATCTGGAAAAAGTCGTACTGGGACCACTGGTCGAAAGGATGGTCATGGCACATGGCGCAGTCCATCTGGGTACCGAGGAAAATCTGTGCGGTATAGGCCAGGCTGTCGACCTTCATGTTGAGGTCACGATACCAGTAACCAACCGCCGGGTTGTCGAGGCCGTTGCCGGTAGCCGAGAGCATCTCGTGCACGAATTTGTCGTAGGGCTTGTTCTCCCGGATGCTGCTCTTGATCCAGCGGGCGAAGACCTCGGTCATGGAGGTGGTCCGGCCGTTGAAGCGAACCCGGAAAATGTCAGCCCAGAAATTATAGAAGTGGCTGACAAAGGCCTCGGAGTCGAGCAGCTTATCGATCAAATGGGAGCGGCGATTCCTGCCGCGGCCATCAAGAAAAGCCTCCGCTTCGGCTGGCGTGGGAATCCGGCCGGCGATATCGAGATAGATCCTCCTGAGGAACACCTCGTCGCTGATAGTGGGGAAGGGCTTGAGCCCTTCAGCCTTGAGCTTCTTGTCAATCAGCGCATCCACCTGGGCCACTGCGGCTTTCAGTTTCTTCGCAGGAACGAGCTTCGGGTAAAGCTCGGAAATGCGCGGAATTCTTTCCCTGACCACGCCTTCGGATTTAGGCGGTGGAGGATTCTTGCCCTGGACCACCGACAGCCAACCGGAAAAACCAGCACCCTCGCTGATCCAACGCCTCAGCAGTGAGACCTCCGCCTTGCTAAGCGGCCTGGCCTTGCCCGGGGGAGGCATGAGATCATCGTCATCGGCCGGCAGGCTGATCACCTCGATAAGAATGCTGTCATCGGGGCGATGCGGCTCAATGATTTTTTCGCGCTTGGTACCCTTGATAATCGCCTCTGCGACATCAAGGCGCAGGCCGGCCTTGGGCTTCTTCTTGCCGCCGCCACTGTGACACTCGAAACACTTCTGCTCAAAGATCGGCAGAATCTGCTTTTCAAAATCAACCCGCTCTTCGGCGAAAGACGAGGAAGAAGCAAAAACCAGGAACCCCATAAAAAGAAAGGCTCCGCAAAAATATCTGGAAGAGCCTCGGCTGCTCGCTTTTCTCATCCACTCTGAAAGGCTGACGTTCATATCGCATCCAATATCGTTGTAAGTGATTGGTTACATGTCTATTGCACCAATGCAACCAAGGTACACACTAATTACGAGACACTCCACATCTCTCTTTTTCAGCGAACCTTATCAGCCTTTTAAAGTCTTCAAATACAATTGTTTGCATGAAAATGAGAGCTACGGTGGAAAATCATACTCGATGAGTAAAATACATATCGAATCTTGCCGGAACCTGTGGTTTTTTCTTACCTGTCGCGGACGTTTCGCGAAAATCCAAAACGAAAAACCTGGAGAATAATATGAGACCCCGTTTCGCCTTTCCCTGTCCTTATCCGGGAGCTTGCATCATCCTGTGCGCTGCCGTTCTCCTGTCTACTTCAGGCCTCACCGGCCAGGAAGCCGGGCCTGTGCGCCTCAGCCTTGCTGATCTCAGCGCCGATCTCCAGATCGGCATTGGAGGTTCCAGCGTCGACGACGACAGCCTGCTGCTCCTCCAGGGAGGACACCACGACCCTCGCAAACGCGGCTTCACCTTCCAGGGACTGGAACTCGGAATGCAGGGAGCCATCGACCCGTACCTCAGTCTCCAGGCCGCTCTTCACTACACGATCGACGCCGCGACAAACGAATCACACTTTGAAATGGTCGAAGCCTTTTTAACCAGCAGCCAACTGCCGGGGAACCTTCATGAAAAAGGCGTCCACCTCGAAGCGGGTCAGATGTTGACCGAGTTTGGCCGCCACAACCCTACCCATCTGCATGAGCGAAGCTGGATGGATCAACCCGTAATCAACACCCGCATCTTCGGCCGGGACGGCATGCGTGGAGTGGGCCTGAGAATCGGCATGAGTAACCCGACAACCTGGCTTTCCGGCTTACATCTCGGCATCCAGGATGCAAGCGGGGAGAACATGATGAGCTTCAATTCCAGCGCAACGGGCGAAACAACCATCGGCAACATCGCCGCTGCCAACAACGAGGTCAAGAGCCTGGAAGATTTCGTCTATCTTCTTCGACTCGAAAAGGAGATCGACAGCTTCACCAAGGAGGTCCACTGGACCCTGGGATCCTCCGGACTCTGCGGCCCCAACTCAACCGACGATGGAGGCCGAACGGTTGTCCTTGGCGCTGACATCACGATGAAATGGGTTCCGGAAGAGAACGAGAACGGCTGGCCATTTCTCACCTGGCAGACAGAAATCATGCGCCGCCGTTTCATGCTGGGCACGGTCGGCGACGGGGCGGGCGCGCCTTTCTCGGTCGGCGATGGAGGCTCCCCAGACGACGACACCTTCATGGACTGGGGACTCTATTCCCAGGTGCTCTGGGGCTACAAGAAGAACCTTGCAATCGGCCTGCGTTACGAATTCGCCAGCGGCCAGGGCTCAACACCGGGCGGCAGGCTCCCCCCCGACGCCACCGACCCGTATGACAGGGCCCAGGACCCCTTCCGTGATACCCGCCAGAGAATTTCGCCGGTGTGGATCTGGACCCCAACCGAAAATTCACGCTTCAGGCTCCAATATAATTACGACCTGGCCGATCACCTCGAAGAATCCCAGGCCCACTCCATCTGGGTCGGAATGGAGATTCATTTCGGCGCTCACACCGCAAATCCACACTGAGCAGCCTCTCCCTGCCTTAGAAGAGCTCTCGAATCGGCGTGCCGCTCTCGGTCAGGCGGATCAGTTCTGTTGGAATTCCCTGGGTTACCCGGAGTTCCTCAACATTGAAGAGATAGTGCAGGACTGTGGATACCAGGTCTTTATTGGTGATGGGGTCAGTCGCCGGCTTGCTCGCGTCACGGTTTGATTCACCGATGACCTGGCCCATATTGAGACCGCCTCCAGCGAGCAAAAGCGGAGCGATGCCTCCCCAGTGATCGCGCCCACCCTTTGCGTTAAGTTTCGGGGTGCGCCCCATCTCGCCGCAGGCGACCAGGAGGATGTCATCGCTCAGTCCACGCTCTTCGACATCCTCGAGGAAGGTAGAGACTGCGTGATCAAAGGGAAGACCGCAATACCGCATACCCTCCTGGATCGTGGCGTTATTGACGTCGGCGTGCATATCCCAGACGAAATTCGTTGTAACGGTAACGAAACCGCAACCTCTCTCGCACAGACGCCTGGCCATCAGCATGAGCTTTCCGAGCGTGCGAGCGTTGTCGACGTAATTGTTGTAATTATTCCACTGCTTACCGATCTGGTTTGGCTGTACCAGCGGAGCCGTGTCGTATCGAGCGACAACCTTCGGATCTTCCCTTGAAAGATCAAATGCGTCACCCACTCCGCCAAGCAATGTGTCAAAGGCCTGCTCCCGGAAGCGATCGATGCCGCCCGACCTCTCAT
>CBFHWB010000167.1:0-9290 GCA_965659285.1 Planctomycetota bacterium
CGATGACCTTGACGCCGTTGTGCTCGACGGTTTTTCCCGGTTCGGTCAATTCGCAATTCCCACCCTGTTCCGCGGCCAGGTCGACGACCAGGGCCCCGGCGGACATGGCCTCGACCATTTCCCTTGTCATCAGCAGCGGCGCCTTTTTCCCCGGCACGAGGGCGGTGGTGATAACGGCGTCGGACTGGGCGATACGCTCCAGCAGGAGCTTGCGGATCTTCTCCTGGGTTTCTTCCCCCTGCTCTGTGGCGTAGCCGCCGGAATCTTCGGCGCCTTCGGTCTCCACCTCCAGCTCAATGAATTTCGCTCCGAGGCTCTCGACCTGCTCTTTCACGACCGGCCGGATATCGTAGGCTTCGACCACGGCGCCGAGTCTCTTAGCGGTGGCGATGGCCTGCAGGCCGGCGACCCCCGCCCCGAGGACAAGAACCCTTGCCGGGGTGATGGTGCCGGCGGCGGTCATCAGCATGGGGAAGAACTTGGGCAGGATCTCAGCCGCGATCAGGACGGCCTGGTAGCCGGCGATGGAGCTCATCGAGCTCAGGGCATCCATGCTCTGGGCGCGGGTGATCCGCGGCATCAGCTCCATGGCGAAGCAGCGAATGTTTTTTTCTTCAAGCCGCTTGACGATTTCAGGGTTGCTGGCGGGGAAGATGAAGGAAATCAGCGCGGTGTCATTCCTGAACGACTCGACCTCGCCTTCTCCGGAGCCTGAGTCGGCGGCCGGTTCCCTTACCTTGAGGACGATGTCGGCGCGGCTGTAGAGCTCGGCTGCATCAGCTTCGATGCCGGCACCCGCCTTCTCGTAGCTCGCGTCACTGTAGCCGGCCTCCTCGCCCGCACCGCTCTGGACCAGGACCTCGAGGTCCGCCTCGATGAGCTTTTCGACACCCTCGGGAACGAGGGCGACTCTTTTCTCTCCAGGTATTATTTCTTGAGGTACGCCGACTATCAAAGCTCATGCTCCAGGAGTGACTCAAAGTTCAACTTTATATGCGGAAAACTTTTCACGGTCCAGCATTACCAATTGGAACCGGGAGCTTACTCCTCCCATAATTGACCGGGAGAGGCGGTTGTTGACGATTCGACCCCGCTCCAGATCAGATGAAGCGATTCCGAGTGATTTTCAGTATGCGTTCTTCAACACTGGCTCTGTTCTTTTTTCTGGTGACGATTTCTCTTTCCGCGCAGGAGGGCGATCGCGTCACCCTCAAGGACGGAAGCGTGATCCGCGGCGAGATTCTGTCCCTGGAGGACGGTAAGCTCCGGCTAAAGACGGACTTCTCCGGCACGATCGATATCAAGCTGGAAAAGGTCGCCCGGCTGGAGGTTTCCCGCGCCCTCCGTTTTGAGCTGAAGGGGGGCGCCGTACATCCGGCTACGGCCAGCAGTTCCGAGGACGGCAAGCTCGAGCTGGTTCTCGAGGGAACCGGCCGCAAGGTCGCGGTCGAGCTGGATAGTATCAAGGCGATCAAGGCTTCCACGGTCGGTAAGAAACGGTCGATCAAGGGAGCCATCAATTTTGGCGGAGGCGCGTCAGATGGGAACACGCGGACAAAATCAGCCAGCTTCAACGCCGACCTGGAGGGACGCTTCGACAACCAGCGTCTGTCGGCCGGTCTCGCCTACAATTATGCGGAGGATCTTGGCGGGCTGACAGCCCGCAACAGCAAGGCGCGATTGAAGTACGACTATTTCATTACCGAGGAGTTGTTTCTGTTCGGCAGTCTCCTGGCGGAGGAGGATAGCTTCCAGGATCTGGACCTCAGGACAGCTGTTGCCTTTGGACCGGGCTACCAGTTCATCGAGACGGGGGACCTGGAGTCGGTTTACCTCAAGGGCCTGGCCGCCTACGGGGAACTCGGGCTTTCTTCTGTCGATGAAAATTTCATCCAGGCGGAGGACAAATCCTACCTGGCCGCGAAATGGTCCATCAACATGGACTGGAAGATCCTGCCGAGGCTCTCGCTCTTCCATCATCACGAGGGATATCCCAGCCTTGCGGACATGGACGATTTCTATGTGACGACCGAGACCGGCATCCGGGTCTCGATCTATGAGAACTTCGTCTCCACCCTGCAGGTCAACTGGCGCTGGGACAATTCACCTTCCCCGGGCTTCGGCCGCTCTGACACGAACTACCTGCTGACGTTCGGCTATACGTTCGATTTCTGAGTTTCCAGGGATTCCGGTTCACTTCTGCTTGTGAATGGATTTGAGCCAGGCCTTTTCTAACGTGTCAAATTGGACATCCTTGAAGACGATGTCGCAGGCCTCGACCGGGTCGGTTCCCTTGTGCAGTTCCCAGAAGTAGTCCTTGTAGAACGCGCGAACTTTTTTCTGGGTGCCGGGGTTGGGATGTTTGAAGTTGATGAGGAAGTGAACGAAGGACCAGGCCTGGGCGTAGGCGATGCCGACCACGTCCGGCCTGTAGAACTCGTGGTGCTTCAGGCGGATGAGCTTGCTGAGAGGAACGATGCGCCCCCGGCGAAGATAGGCCTTGAGCACATTGCTGCGGCCGACATTGAAGGTGTTCATCCTCGCCTTGCCGCCCTTGATGATCAGCGGAGAGATCACCTCGGCAAAGCCTTCATCGAACCAGCGCGGAGCGTTGGGGATGTAGAAATCGAAGTACTGGTGCCAGCCCTCGTGATAGAGGCTGTAGAAGGGATCCCTGCCCTGCGATTCCCGGTCGGTATGCTTGTAGCCGACGAGCTCCTTGCTGCCGGGCTCGTAGTGGGCGCCGGCCATCCGGGGGCCGCCGTTCTTATGGTATTCTCCGCCGTCGCGGTAGAAGCGGAGAATGTATTTGTACGGTATCTTCTCATCGAATTTGAACAGGTCCTGGTAGATCTGCTTGGTGACGATGTCCATCTTCCTGCCCAGGTCCTTGACCGTCTTCTCGTCGCAGGTCGAGAGGATGTGATAGTACTTCGTCTCGTGGTGGGTCGAGCCGGGATGCCTTTTTTTGAAGCTCTCTACCTTGTTCAGGTTGATGGCGGTCCAGTCGATCGGGATGCCGTATTCGGCCAGGAAGGTGTTCAGGCGCCACTGGTAGTTGCCGCGGGCGTCGATCAGGTCGATCAGGTCCTGCGTCGCCCGCAGGCTGGTTCGTTCGTAGGGCTTTGAGGTCGGCAGGGTGATCAGCCCGCTCCTGGAGATGAGCATCCACAGGGAGTGGGCGTTCTTTTTTTCCAGGGCCTGCTTGAGGTGGTCGACCTCCTTGATCTTTTTCGATTGCCGTCTCTTCCAGAAGTCAGACGTCTTCTTTTTTTTGATCTCGGGCTTCTTTTCCAGCTTGCCTTCGACCAGCTTGTAGCCGCGGGCGAGGATCGTCTCGACCTGCTCCTCCCGGAGCCAGCGCTCTCCTTCCCGGACCTCGCCAAGGAGGAGATGGTATTCAAGATTGGAGGGATCCTTTTCCAGGAGGCGGCGAATGCATGTTCTGCGCTCTGGAATCAGCTCCTGCTTGCCGGCGAAGGCCTCCAGCTTGACCCAGTCCTCAAGGCTCCTGGCCCGCTTGCGGTATTTTTCGAAGAGCGCGATGGCCTTGGCATCTCCGGCGCGCTTGATTTTGTCCACCTCCGCGCGCGGAATGAAGCTCTTGCCTCGCCAGCTGTCGATGACCACGACCCGGCTCGTGATATCGAGAATTGTTCCCTTGTATTTCCTGGCGAAGATCGGGTTGGTGGAGTCCCGCTCCAGGCGGACCGCCGAGGGTTTCCGGTAGACCGTATCAAGGGCGGCTTCTTTGTCTTCTTCCTTGCCGATGGCTCTTTCGGCGGCGGTCCCCGAGTGGGGGCCCGCGGCCGACACCCCGAGAGGTAACAGCGCGCAGAGGGCCAGGACGATCAGCCGCCGGCAGCGGGCGGGATGACCTGGAGAAAGAAGTCGGGTCTTGAGACGTATGAACATCGGTGTGCTTGTTTGACTGGAAGGAATCACATGGAACCCGGGACCATTTTTCTGCCGCTCCCGCTGAATTACCAGAAAAAATGACGGAGTGGAAACGCCGGGGGTGGGAGTTGAGGTCGAACGCGTCTTATTTGCGAACCTGGTTCGGGAGGGGCCGCTCCTCGAGGCCGGCGACCAGGTTGTCCCGGGCCATCTCGCCCATCCTGAGCCGCGAGCGCAGGGTGGCGCTGCCGGTATGGGGAGTCAGCACCAGGTTGGTCAATTCGAGCAGGGGATGGTCTCGCGGCAGGGGCTCCGGCTCGGTTACGTCGAGCGCGGCGCCTGCAATCCAGCCTTCAGTGAGGGCGGTATACAGGGCGGCCGAATCAACGACCGGTCCGCGGGCGGCATTGATGAGCACGGAGTCCTCTCGCATCAGCCGCAACTCCGACTCTCCGATGAGCCCCTCGGTCTCTTCTGTGAGCGGTACGTTCAGCGAGACGAAGTGCGCCTCCCGCAGGAGGCTGTCGAATTCCGAGTACTCTACCGCAAGGGTCTCCTCACTCTCCAGATCGCGGTTGCGGTTGTGGTAGAGAATTCGCATATCGAAGCCGCGGGCGCGGCGGGCAACCTCTTTGCCGATTCTGCCCATGCCGATGATGCCCAGCGTGCTGCCGTGGACCTCGAGCCCCGGGAGCTCGCTGGGATCGTAACGGGTGAAGCCGCGGCTCCGGGCGAAACGGTCCCCGGTCACGACATTGCGCGCCGCGGCCAGCAGGAGGGCCATGGTCATGTCGGCGGTGACCCCATCGACGGCGCCCGGCGTATTGCCTACGGCGATGCCACGGGACGCACAGGCCTCGACGTCGATATGATCGACGCCAACCCCGAAATTGCTCACCACCAGGAGGTTCGGCAGGCGATCGAGAAGCTCGCCGCCTATTTCGTCGTGGCCGTAGGTGTAGATTCCCCGGACCAAGGCCAGGGCCGCGCTGTCCGGCTCATCGAGAAGGCTCCAGGAGAGGACCTCGCAGTGAGGCTCCAGGGTTTCCAGCAGGAAGTCCGGCAGCGGTATGTCTAGGAGGATTTTTGGCAGTGACACCTGGAGAAATCCATCTATTGGTCCAAGAGGATTCGCTACAGAAGGTAGCTTTTTATCGCGGAGTAAGCTAAAGGTACTCAAGCGTCTTTGAGTACACAGTATGGAGCAGCCTTCGGCCACGAGTCAACGTTGCTGCCGAGCAGGCTGCCGGACAACCTCTCATGCCAATCATCACTCTTCCAGATGGAACGGAACTGAGCTACGACGCTCCGGTTACGGCGCTCGAGGTCGCCGGCGATATTGGCGCCCGCCTTGCGCAGCAGGCTCTTGGCTGCAAGGTCGATGGCGTCCTGAGCGATCTCTCCACTGAGCTTGCGGGGGACTGCTCGCTCTCGATCGTCACCCCGAATAACCGGGAGGGAGAGCCCGACCCGGATGCTCTCTACCTGCTGCGGCACTCCTGCGCTCACGTCATGGCGGAGGCGATCCAGCGGGTATTTGAGGGAGTCGAGCTGGTCTACGGGCCTCCCGTAGACCAGGGCTTCTACTACGACATGGCCGTGCCCGCCGACCGCCCGGTATCGAGCGAGGATTTCGAGGCGATCGAGAAAGAGATGGCCGCCATCATCAAGGAGGATCGCCCCTTCTGCCGCTACGAGGTCGCCGGTGCCGAGGGCATCGGAAAGCTGGAGGATGAGGGTAACAAGTACAAGCTTGATAACGCCCAGCGCGCCCTGGAGGCCGATTCGGAGGCGCCGCTTTCTTTCTACGCGACCGGGGAGCCCGGTAAGAACTGGGAGGATCTCTGCCGCGGTCCCCACGTTCCTTCCACCGGCCGAATCGGCGGCTTCAAGGTCATGTCGGTGGCCTCGTCCTACTGGCATGGAGACGAGACCTCGGACAACCTGACCAGGATTTACGGGGTCGCGTTCTACAAGAAGAAGGAGCTCAACCGCCATCTCGCCCGGCTCGAGGAGGCCAGGAAGAGAGATCACCGGGCCATTGGCCGGAACATGCGTCTCTTCCACATCGATGAGACGGTCGGGCAGGGGCTCATACTCTGGACCCCCAGGGGTTCGGTGATCCGCCAGGAGCTCCAGGATTTCATCGGCGAGGAGCTGCGCAAGCAGGGCTATTCGCAGGTTTTCACGCCGCATATCGGCAAGCTGGATCTCTACCGGACCTCGGGACACTTTCCCTACTATCGGGATTCCCAGTATCCACCCATCATTGAACCCGACGCCCTCAGCGCCCTCGCCGAGGAAGGCTGCAGCTGTTCGGAGCTCGCCAACCGGCTCGAGTCGGGTGAGCTTAACGGTTACCTCCTCAAGCCGATGAATTGTCCTCATCACATCAAGATTTTCGACAGCGAGCCGAGATCGTACAAGGATCTTCCCGTTCGGCTGGCCGAGTTCGGGACGGTGTATCGCTGGGAACAATCTGGAGAGATCTCCGGCATGACCAGGGTGCGCGGCTTCACCCAGGATGACGCCCACCTGTTCTGCACCGAGGAGCAGGTCGCCGAGGAGATCATGGGCTGCCTGTCGATCGTCAAGACGATCTTCACCACCCTCGGGATGGAGGACTACAGGGTACGGGTCGGTCTCCGGGATGTGGACTCGACCAAGTACACCGGCGATGCGTCGGACTGGGACAAGGCGGAGGAGGCCTGCCGGGCCGCTGCGAGCGCTCTCGATGTCCCCTTCAGCGAGGAGCCGGGCGAGGCCGCCTTCTACGGCCCCAAGATCGACTTCGTGGTCAAGGACGTGATCGGCAGGGAGTGGCAGCTCGGGACGGTCCAGGTTGACTACAATCTTCCCGAGCGTTTTGACCTGAGTTACATCGGTTCCGACAACAAGCCCCATCGTCCTGTGATGATTCACCGGGCGCCTTTCGGATCGATGGAGAGGTTCGTCGGCGTCCTCATCGAGCATTTCGCCGGCTCCTTCCCGGCCTGGCTCTCGCCTGAGCAGGCAAGGATCCTGCCGATCAGCGAGAAATCCAACGACTATGCCGGCGAGGTCCACTCGGCCCTTCTCGGCGCCGGGGTTCGGGCGACTCTCGATGAGTCCGACGAGCGGATCCAGGCGAAGATCAAGGTCGGGGCGGATGAGAAGGTTCCCTACCTGCTCATCGTGGGACCCCGGGACGCGGAAAAACGCGAGGTCAGCGTTCGCGCCAGGGGAATCCAGGACAACCTCGGCGCCATGCCTCTCGATGAGTTCGTTGAGAGGATGGCCCAGGAGTCCTCCGACCGCGGCGCCACCAGCGTCAGGAGCTTCTTCGAGTCCTGATTACGGGAGCCTGGTTCTCTTTATCGCCACCGGGACCAACCGATAAGCCCTGACAGCTCCGGGCGCGGGTGTTTGTTCAAGGCGCGGTCCGCTTCTTTCCGATGATCTATAGAGGGTCATAGAGGAAGACGGGGACATGAAACGAGGAAATACCGCGCTCTCATTTTTCGCTTTATTGTTGAGCTTTTCACTTAGCTTGACAGCGGAGGAGTTCCACATAGTCGGCTCCCGCGCCATGGGCATGGGCGGTGCCGGCGTCGCGGTCACCCGCGGGGTGTTGAGCACCTACTGGAACCCGGCGGCGCTTTGTCCTCCCTTGACGCCGGAGTCTTCCGGTTTCTTTGAACTCGCCCTTCCTCTCGCGGTCATGGGGACGGCCTCCCGCAACGCTTTGCGACAGTTGGACGAGGTCGTCGATCTCTCCGGAGAGGTCGATTTTCGCGCGATCGAGGAACGGCTGGCCGCGGGCAGGCCCCTGACGAGCGAGCAGGTGAGGGATCTGCTGAGCCTGGCCGAGGAACTGCCCGAACTCGAGGCCAGCGGTAACGGTTTCCTGACAGATGTGAGCATGGGGCTCGGTCTGCGTCTTGACCGGTTCGCCTTCAACAGTCTTGGTCTCTACAGCGCGGGTGCTGTCACCAGGCTGGACCGCAGAAACCTGGCCCTGGGAAACCAGGGGATCGAGGGTTTTCTGCCAGCCGGCGAGGGCCGGCCGGTCACCCCCGCGGGCCTCTCGCTGGCCAATGACCTAGTGAAGGCGGGCCTTCTCGGCCGGTCCCAGGCGGATCACCTCGTCTTCCTGGCCGAACAGGCCGGGGTCGATCTTGATTCCACCGGCTTCCGGGGGATGGTCGAGGATATCCTCGAGGCGACCAGCGACAGCGCCGCGGGCTCCTCCGGTGAATTCATAACGGCGAACCAGAGCGGTGTCGAGGTCAGCGGGATCTTCGTGACAGAATATGTCGCCAGCTATTCGCAGCCGCTCAAGGACTGGTTCGACTCTTCGCCGCTGGACACCATCTCCATCGGCGCGAGCTTCAAGGTGATGAACGCCAGGACCTTCTTTTCACCCTTCGCCCTCTCGTCGCTCGAGGATTTCGAGGGCGTCGGCGGCGACCTGCTGACGGAGGCGAGAGAGGAGACCTCGATGAATATAGGTCTCGACCTCGGCCTGCTGGCCCAGCCCCTTGACTGGCTGTCCCTGGGGGTGGTGGGGAGGAATCTCAACAGCCCGAGCTTTGACTTCGCCCGGGCGGGCGACTACGAGCTCGACCCGCAGGTTCGCATGGGGGTGGGGATCTATGACCTCTCCCCCGGACTGGTGCTGGCGGCCGATCTCGACCTGACGAGGAACCACACCGATGCTCTTCCCGGCTACGATTCACAGCACCTTGCCGCCGGGTTCGAGTATTCGCTCCCTGGCTGGGAGAATGTCTTCCTGAGAGGCGGGATGTCGAAGAATCTTGCCGGGGGGGAAGACGCCGCTTTTCATTTCGGCCTTGGCTTCAGCCTGGCGGCTGTTTCTTTTGACCTGGCGGCGATGGCCACCCCGGGATTCACCGAGGTCGACAGGGGGACGGATGGGAGACCGATTGAATTGCCCGACCGCGGCGGCCTGTCCCTGATGATCGGTTGCCAGATCCCGCTGAGGTGATCACTCCAGCCCCGTGATGCCGACCGGGCCGGCCTCTTCTCCAGGACGAATGGTGATCCGCTCGAGCTTGCCGATCACCTTTCCCTGCTGAAGCACATGCAGGTCGTAGTTGCCCGGGGGGAGGTCGCGGAGGTGGAAGCGGGCGACCTGGGCGGTGTATTTCCAGGTGCGCGCGGGAATGCTTCGCGCATCTGGGCCCGGACGTTCCTGGAGACGAAGGCTGAAGCCGAGCGCCGGGCCTTCGGATTCGATGATTCCCCGCAGGCTGCCCGGCCTGTCAATGACGAGGCGGATGTCGTCGGCGCCGGGGAGCAGTTTGTCGCGCTGGGCCTGGCCGCGCTTGGCATCCCCTGCCCGCAGGGTGTAGGTCGCTTTGGGGAGGTAGTCAAAGGAGAATTCTCCGGAG
>CBFHWB010000168.1:0-9217 GCA_965659285.1 Planctomycetota bacterium
TCCTGCTGGGCGCCACCGAGCAGCTGATCGGGGAGAGCTGGCTCGGGGCGACGGGCTTCACCTGGTGCGGAAACCTCGGACCCCTCGAACTCGATGAGGAGACCCATCGGCAGGTCGAGCTGGGCGGAGAAACTGTTGCCCGAGAGCTCTCGCTACGGGGTCTCTTCGGCCTGGATTTCGTTCTCACGGATGACGGCCCTGTCTTCATCGAGCTCAATCCACGCTATACCGGCTCGACAGAGATCATCGAGAGATACTGCGAATTTGACGCGATCCGTCATCACCTGGCTGCCTGCCGCGACGGCGAGCTGCCTCCGGCCGCGCCCGACGTCTCGAAATCCTGCGGCAAGGCGATTCTCTTCGCCGAGGCGCCGCTCGAGCTGAGCGCCCTTCCCGATTCCGAAGAAGATAGCGGCTCATCCTTCGCCGACCTCCCTCGCCCGGGCGAAAAGATCGAGATCGGCTCCCCTGTCCTCACCATGCTGACTGACGGGGAAGACCTGGCCAAATGCAGATCCGTCCTGGAACGGCTGGCGAAAGATGCACGCTCCCTCCTCCGGTAGCGGCTAGTCGCGGTAGTCCGCCCCGGCGAGGCTCGCCTTCGTCGACTCCCGCCATTGCTCGAGTTCTTTGCGCAGCCTTGCCGCCAACTCAGGTTTTTCGGCCGCGAGATTTTTCTTTTCGGACGGATCGACGGCGAGATCGAAGAGCTTGTCCTTGTCCTTGCCGGTGAGCCTGCTGTGCAATATATAGCGGCCGTCGATCAGGGCGAGCTCGGCCCGGCTCTGGAAGGCGAGCGCCTTCCCTCTCTTGAAATCCTCCCCCTTGATCAGGGGCAAGAGGTTGACTCCATCGAGCGGCCTCGCCGGATCAGGTGACTCGATCCCCAGGGCGGCGAGCACGGTGGGGAAATAATCATGTGTCGAAGAGGTGACGTCGCTCTGGCGAGCCTTCGGGATTCGGGCGGGCCATTCGAGGAGGCCCGGCACCCTGACACCGCCCTCAAACAGGCTCCGCTTGCGGCCGCGCAGACCACCGGTCGTTCCTGGGGCTCCAGGACCCTCTTTCTTGCCCTCAGGTCCATTGTCGCTGGTGAACCAGAGCATCGTGTCGCGCGCCACACCGAGTTCCCGGAGCGTCGCACGCAAACGCCCGACCTGTTCGTCCATGGCCGTCAGCGCACCCCAATAGTGTTTCTCCTTGTCCTTGCGGCCGGGATAGAGCTTTCGGTGTTTCTCAGAGGCGAGGATGGGCAGGTGCGGGGTATGGAACCAGATCACGGCGAAGAACGGCTTCTTCCTCTCTACCGCCGAGCGAATGAACGGAATGGCCTTATCCATGATGATCTTCGAGTCGTCCCCCTTCAGTGGACCCTCGACCTTCTTTCCGTTGTGGCGGTAGCTCGCCGCGTCCGGATGCAAAGTCGCGACCTTGCGCGCCGTCGAGAACCACTCATCGAATCCGTGGTCGGAAGGCGCTGAGCGGGTCTTGCCCTCGAAATCCCCGAGATGCCACTTGCCGAAATGTCCGGTGCGATAGCCGCGGCCGGAGAGGATCTCGGCGAGGGTGTGTTCCTTCTTCGGAAGGAGATAGCGGGAAGGCGTCTTCGGTCCACCGGCGTTGGCGTGGAGAATTCCGTAGCGATAGGGATGGCGGCCGGTGAGGCAACTCCCCCTCGTAGGCGAGCAGACCGGGGATGAGGAGTAGAACCGGTTGAAGCGCAGGCCCGCCCCCGCCATGGCATCGAGATTCGGAGTCTTGAGGATCTTGTGACCGCTGTAGCCGACATCTCCCCAGCCCTGGTCATCCGACATCATGAGGATGACATTGGTGGGCTTCTCTTCCGCCACCAGTACTGCCGGATGAAAAACCGCGCCGACCAGGAGCGGGAGAAACCATCCCGTGAGCTTGTTTCGATTGATTCGGATCATAAGACTGGAATCAGGACACGCAGGACCGGCTCAGGAAGGCCCCCCGAAGTGCGCGTTCTGGACAGGGGTAACCTTCTCAAGAACAGCGGTCAGCACCTCTGATGGACTCTGGGTGGCGTCGACCTCGATGATGTTTTCATTCGGGTAAAAGTCCAGCAGTGGCTGGGTTTCCGCCTCGTAGACATCCCAGCGGTGGCTGATGACCTCTTCCCGCGCATCATCGGCACGGTTCTCCTTCAGGGCTCGCCGCCTGAGGCGCTCGATCATCTTCCCCTTGTCGGCGCAGACCAGGTGGACGAGCATCAGCACCTCGATATGGGTAGTGAGCAGCTTGGCCTGCTCGACATTGCGGGGAATCCCATCGAGTACCAGCAGGTCATCGCTTGGCTTGTAGTCGTTGAGAACGGTCCTGGCGTTCATATTTTCCTGCCAGAGCTCGACGGTGATGTCATCCGGCACGAGATCTCCGCGCGAAGTGTATTCACAAATCTTCTGGCCGATGGCGGAGTTGATGTTGATGGTGCGGAAAACATCTCCGCAGGAGAGATGGAAGAAACCCGGGATCGAGCCGAGAATCTTGCCCTGGGTTCCCTTGCCGGCGCCGGGAGCGCCGCAGAGGAGCACTGTCTTGTAAAGTTCAGGTGGCATGAGCGTCTTCCTGTGTCGTTCCGGTTAGAAGGCGAAACCGCGATTCTACAATGTATTGACGGAAAGTTAATACCTTATCAATACCGCTTTATTTCAGGGGAAACAGGTGAATGAGAACCAGCACCTCGATGAGACCGAAAACTCCCATCGCCGCCAACTGGGCGGTCCAGGTCTTGAGCGTCTCCTTCTCGGTGAAGCCGCTCATCTTGCAGACCACCCAATAGCCGCTGTCATTCATCCAGGAGAGCACCTTGGCGCCGAAAGAGATCGCCGCGAAGATGTAGATCTTGTGATAGGGAAGAGCGACTCCCGCCTCCTCGAGCCCGAGGAGGACGCCAGCCATGATGCCGGCCGCCGTAATCACCGCCACTGTCCCTGAACCCTGCGCGATCTTCATCACCGCGGCCGATCCCCAGGCGATGAAAATCAGCAGGATGCCCAGCCCCCCGGTCGCCTCGCCACCATCGACATAGCCCGTGACCATGCCCGAGATGGTGTCGCCGATGCCCGTAGCCTTCAGCATGCCACCGAAGGCGCCACCGGCGGCGGTGATCAGGATAATGACCCCAGCCTCCTTGAGAGCCGGCTCGATCGCGCCGGTGAGCTGCTTCAGGGTGTAACCCTTTGACCTCGCCAGCAGCCACATGGCCACCCCCGTGGCGATGAACATGGCGAGGTTCTTATTGCCAAGCAGAGCGAGAACATCGCTCTCATGACCAAGCGCCTTCCAGACGCTGTGAGCGGTAATCAGGAGCACCGGCAAGGCGACAGGAAGAATCGAGATAAAAAATCCGGGCGCGTAACCCTGTGAGGCACCATCGGCCTCCGCCTTTGCTGTGGCGAGCTCCCCGTCTCCAGCTGAGGGCACCCCCGGAGCATCTCGCATGGGAAGGTCCAGCCCGCGGGAGACGAACAGCTTCGGCAGCACCAGGCCACCAAAAATGGCGACCGGAAGACCGATGAGGAAGCCTCCGAGAATCGCCTGCCCCAGGTCAATCTCCAGCGTCTCGGCCATCAGCAGCGGCCCCGGAGTCGGCGGCACGATGCCGTGGGTGATGACGCCGCCGGCGCAAATCGCCATGACGTAGCTCATGTAATTCTGCCCGGTCCTCAGGAACATCGCCCGGGCCAGGGGCACGAGGAGAAAAAACACCGTGTCGAAGAAGACCGGTATGGAGAGGCAATAGCCGCTCAACAGCAGCGCCCAGCTCGCTCGCTTCTCTCCAAAAATATTGAGCAGGGTCTGGGTGATCCGGTCAGCCGCCCCACTCTCCATCAGGCATTGCCCGATGACCGCCGCCAGCGCGATCACGATGCCGATCTTGCCGGCCATCAGCCCCAACTCGGCGGCGGAGTTTTCAAAGGACCTCAGGGCCTGCTCCCAGGCGGAGACGCCGGGGCCCACCTCGACGGCGTGGGAGGGACGCACACCCACCAGGACAGCCGCGAGACCAAGGGCGAAGAAAGGGTGCAGCTTGAGCCAGATGATGGCCACTACGATAAATAAAACGCCAACAAGGAGAATGAGAAAAGGTGACATGAGAGGCCCTCTAGCTGTTACTGACGACCAGCATGCGAGCAGGTGGCGACTGAATATCTCAAGAAGAGCGAAGCCCGGTCTCCCTGACCAGTTGACCCCGTCGCCGACTCTGGCACAATGCTGTATCGATCACGGAGGGTCCCATGTCTGAATCACAACTTAACGAGCGCGCCTGGAAGCTCGTCGAAGAGCAACTTACCCGCGGCGAGGAGCTCAGCGGTCGCTGCTCCACCGTCAGCGGTGGTGGACGCGTGATCGACTGCGGAATAGAGAAAGACGGAGACAAGGAGGCCGGCCTCTTCCTGGCGATGCTCACCCTCTGCGATCTCGCCGAGGTTTCCATCCGCAACGGAACGGATCCGGACATGCCCTTCGAGCGGGTCTTCGTGAAAACCAGCGAGCCGGTCGCCGCCTGCATGGCCTCTCAATACGCCGGCTGGCAGATATCTGTCGGCGACTTCTTCGCCATGGGTTCGGGCCCGATGCGCGCGGCTTACGGCGGAGAGAAGCTCTTCAAAGACATCGGCTATATTGAAAAAGCCACCCGGGTCGTCGGGGTCCTTGAAACCCGGCAGCAGCCACCAGCCGCGGTGTTTGATTTCATCGCCGCGAAAACCGGTGTCGAACCGAAAAACATCATCCTTGCCATCGCCCCCACCGCCAGCGACGCGGGCGGCGTACAGGTCGTGGCGCGCAGCGTCGAGACGGCGCTTCACAAGCTGCACGAGCTCGGCTTCGACCTCTCGCGTGTGCGTTCAGGAAGCGGCAACGCGCCGATTCCACCGACCGCGGCCGATGACATGGCCGCCATCGGACGCACCAATGACGCGGTGCTCTACGGCGCCAGGGTAGAACTCGAGGTGACAGGCGATGACGACTCCATCGCCGAGCTTGGAGCGAAAACTCCATCCGGCGCCTCCGCCGACCACGGCGATCTCTTTATCGAGATCTTCGAACGCTACGACCGCGACTTCTACAGGATCGACCCTGGGCTCTTCAGCCCGGCCGAGATTACCTTCCGCAATCTCGACACCGGCAGTGAGTTCACCTTCGGACAGCTCGAACCGGAGCTCATCAGGAGGTCCTTTCTCGAATGACCGCTCCACGAATCGCCGTGCTCTGCGGCCCCAACCTCTGGCATGTCGACGACCTCCAGCGCGCCGCGAAGCTCAGGGGGCTCAGGCTGGAGACCGCCGACCCGGAAAAACTCCGCTCCGAGTGCCCGAGCCGACCCGGAGCTCCGCAGTCGGTGCGCTGCGCGGGCCTGGAACTGACTGAGCTTGACGCCCTGCTCATCAGGAGCGTTCCCGGCGGCAGCCTCGAGCAGGTCGTCTATCGCATGGACACGCTCGAGACCCTGCGAACAGCCGGCGTCTCGGTCATCAATCCACCAAAGGCGGTTGAGGCCGCCGTCGACAAATACCTCTGCCTCAGCCGCATTCACGAGGCGGGACTTCCGGTCCCGAGAACCATCGTCTGTGAAGATGCGAAGGAAGCCCTCGAAGCCTTTGATGAGCTCGATGGGCGGGCGCTGCTGAAGCCGCTCTTTGGCGCCGAGGGCCACGGTATCGTCCGCCCGGAGAACCTGGCCGAGGCCAGGAGCGCGATCAGTGAACTCGCGGCCGACCAGGGCGTTTTTTACCTGCAGGAATACATTGATCACGGAGGAACGGACCTGAGATTGTTCGTAATCGGAGAGGAAGTCGTAGCGTCCATGCGGCGCAAGGCGCCCCCCGGCCAATGGCTTACCAACATCTCCCAGGGAAGCTCCGCCGAGAGTGTCGCTCCAGGACAGGAGCTGGAGGCGCTCGCCCTGGCCGCCACCCGGGCCGTTGGCGCCGAGATCGCGGGGGTCGACATCATCGAGGGGCCCGATGGAGCCCCTCGCGTACTGGAGGTCAACGCGATACCCGGCTGGCGCGCCATCAGCGAGGTGAGCGGAATAGACCTCGCCCTCTCTGTGCTCGACTATACGCTCGCCCGGGTAGCGACCCTCAGCTCGAAGCCCATCGGAGCCCGGCAGTCGTGAGCGGTCCCGAAGGTGAAATGTCCATCGGCGACCTGGCGATGATCGCCTGCCTCCTCGAGGCGAGAGCGCCAAAGGCCGGCAATGTGCGGCCCGGTAAAGATTTTGAAAACACCACGCTGAAGCACTTTCTCGATGCCGCCGCGGCCATATCAGATCCCCTGGACCGGGCGATGGAAAGACCCCTGGGAGACACGATTCTCGAGGCCGTCACCGAGAGCTGTAAGGTCACCGGCCAGAACGTCAACCTTGGAATCATCCTGCTCCTCGCGCCCCTCGCCGCCGTACCCGCAGGCGCCGAACCACAGAAGGGACTCAGGGATGTTCTTGAGAGCCTTGGCAGCGAGGACTGCCGCAAGGTCTACGAGGCCATCCGGCTCGCCTCGCCCGGGGGCCTTGGAAACGTCGAAGAGGCCGACATCCATTCGCCTCCTCCCCCCGACCTCATCGCCGCCATGGAGCTCGCCGCGGAGCGCGACCTCATCGCGCGCCAGTACGTCAACGGCTTCGAGCAGATCTTCGAAGAGGGTCTTGACTGGCTCCTCGAGGCTCTCGAATTAGAGCTCGACCTCGAAACGGCCATCGTCCACCTTCACCTTCGATTTATGGCAACCTATCCTGACAGCCTCATCGCCCGCAAATGCGGCGACGAAACGGCTAAGGAGGCTGCCGCCAGGGCGAAACGGGTACTTGACAGCGACTGGCCGAAGGAAGGCTCCGAACGTCTCCTCGAAGAGCTCGACGGATGGCTGAGAGAAGACGGTAATAGCCGCAACCCGGGGACCAGCGCAGATCTGGTGGCGGCCTGCTTGTTTCTCGGTCTTCGGGCTGGCATAATCGGCCTTCCTCCATCCGTCCCCGGAAGCGGGAATGGGGCGACCTGACCTGGAACAGCCAAGCCGAACCGGAACATGCAGAAATACACCGTTCGCGTATCAAAAGATTATCTCGGCTTCTGCGCCGCTCACTTCATCGTCTTCGGCAACAATGTCTGCGAGCGGCTGCATGGACACAACTACCAGGTGGCGGCCGAGATAGAGGACGACCTCAAGGCGGACCATCTCGTCTTTGACTTCATCGAGTTCAAGCACATCCTGCAGGGCATCACCGACAGCCTGGATCACCGGATGCTCATCCCCCTCAACAGCGACACCCTGGATGTCGAGGTCACCGACGAAAACGTACGGATCAACTCAGATGAAAAAGAGTGGGTCATCCCCCGGGATGACTGCGTACTCCTGCCGATAGAAAATACGACAGCGGAATTGCTCGCTCGCTGGGTATCAGGAGAACTCAGTGAAAAGCTTGAGGCGAAGCTCGGGCAACTCCCACGGGTGCTGCGGGTAGAGGTCTTCGAATCCCCTGGGCAGAGCGCCACGATCGAGCTCAGGAACGGGACCTGATTTTCGGCCGATCTCCTCCCCCGGTTTAAGGGAAGAACCGTGAACGAAAACCAAATGCCGCAGGACTCTCTCTCTCTCGATGGTCGCCGTGCCGTCATCACCGGCTCCTCATCGGGCATTGGCCGGGCGATCGCCCTGGAACTCGCTGACGCGGGCGCAGAGATCCTCATCCACGCTAATCGCTCGGTCAGTGATGGAGAAAAGCTCAGAGAAGAAATCACCTCGCAAGGCCGACGCTGCGAATTTTTACAGGCTGACTTGCGTGCCACCGATGCAGCCGACGTCTTCTTCAAAACAGCCCTCGAAACCATGGGGGAAATCGATATCTGGGTCAATAACGCCGGTGTCGACATCCTCACCGGCGAAGGCACGGAGTGGTCTTACGAAGAAAAACTCGACGCCCTCATCGCTGTGGACCTGCGGGCCAGTATGCTGCTTGCGCGACGAGCCGGGGCGGAGATGAAAGAGCGAGGCGGCGGGGTCATCCTCAACATGGGATGGGACCAGGCCGCCGCGGGAATGGAAGGAGACAGCGGCGAGCTCTTCGGCGCCATCAAGGGAGGCGTGATGGCCTTTACCAAGAGCCTGGCCCTCAGCCTGGCGCCGGAAGTCAGGGTCAACTGCCTCGCGCCGGGCTGGATCCGCACGGCCTGGGGAGAAGAAGCGCCCGCCGAATGGCAGCAACGGGTACTGCGAGAGGTTCCCCTGGGACGCTGGGGAACCCCCGAGGACATCGCCCGCACGGCGCGATTCCTTCTCAGCGATGAGGCGAGCTTCATCAGCGGGCAGGTCGTCAATATCAACGGCGGAGCCGATACCTGAATTGACGAACGCCTCGCTCCATCTTTTCGAACGACTTCGAAGAAGGATTCTGTTAATTGTTGGTATTGGCCGAACAGGAAATAAACGCCCGCCGGGGCCGGACTAAAACCAGGAGCTGAGCGTATGAGCGAGGAAAAAGTCTACAGCGAAGAAGAGATCCACGGGAAACTTAACGATCTGCCGGACTGGGAGCTTCGAGATGGCTGGCTCCGCAGAAGCTTCAAGACACCCGGATGGCCCCACACCCTGATGCTCGTCAACGCCATCGGCTACAGGGCCGAGGCCGGGTTCCATCACCCCGACCTGGAGGTCGGATGGGCCCGGGTCGTCGTCAAGCTGCAGACCCACAGCGCCGGCGGGATCACGGACAAGGACTTCAGCCTCGCCCGCGAGATCGAGGAACTCTCCACCTGGACTCCGGATAAGGACAACGCCCTCGAAGGCTTCCCGAAGAAATGGATACGCTGAGAGATTGAGATGGCCGATTCCAGGACCAGAGCCTTCGTAACCGGTAAGCTCGCGGCGCCGGCTCTGCGCAGGCTCCTCGATCGCCTGGAGGCGGAGCTCGACTTCAAGGCCAAGGTCATCGAGCTCAAGATCGACGTGGCGGCTCTGCTGACGACCGACTGGGTCGCGCGCAAGCTCGAGCTCGACGATGAGATCGACTCCCTGGTCCTTCCGGGCTATTGCCGGGGCGAGCTCGAGGTGATCGAGAAGGCGACCGGGGTGAAGGCCGAGCGCGGGCCGCGAGATCTCAGGAACCTGCCGGAATACCTTGGCCAGCGCACTCTCGATGAGGACTACGGAGAACACGATATCGAGATCATCGCTGAGATCAATCACGTCC
>CBFHWB010000169.1:0-8948 GCA_965659285.1 Planctomycetota bacterium
AGAGCGATCCGCCGGGCTACCTGAGGGAGGCCAACAAGACTGTCCTCGCCAAACCCGATTCAGAACTGGTGGCCATCCAGCTTGAGTATTTCGAGAAGGTCTATAACGAGACCGGCAGGGAGTTCATGAGGCGCGCGCAGCAGTCCAAAGGCATTCAGAGACTGAACGAGAAAGACTGGGCCATGAAATGCTTTGTGGATCTCGTCAGCAAGCTGGTGACTCTCGAGAACAACATCAAGAGCGAGGCAGGTCTCGAGGCTCGCCTTGCCAGCGAACTGAACTCCATCCGGGAGCTCAAGGCCCGCATCCAGCTGGACCTGGATACCGTTAAGCAGAGCTGACGCGGCACTCAGGGCGTCGAGTCAGTCTCCTGTTGTCTTCAGTGAGTCTTCGGTCGTATCGAAGAGCTTGCCGTTTCGATAGGCGATCAACAGGGCATTGACCGTCTTGATGTCGAATTCCTTGTCGGCCATGTCCCTGATGTTCACCAGGGCGGCCTTCACCGACCGCGGCTCCTCGCTCAGGTCTTCTCCGTAGAGCTGCTTGTCGAGCTCCTTGGCGATGCTGAGAACCCTTGCCAACTCGGAGATGCTGTCTCCCTTGAGACCCTCTGGAGAGCCGCTTCCGTTCCATTTTTCGTTCTGTTGCTGGATAGCCGGCAGAAGTTCTTCCAGTCCGGGTATGTCGTTGAGGATCTCCCGGGCGTAGTGATTGCGCTTGGGCTCGTTGAGCAGCTCATTTTCAAGCTCCTGGTCAGACATGGGAATGGAGCCGATGTCGTGCAGCATGGCGGCGAGCCAGGCGTCGCGGATCTGCTGTGAATCCCAGTTCAACTCCCTGGCGATGGCCAGGGCGTAGGAGGCGACGCGTTCGCAGATCCCCCGGGGGGTGGGCGTGCGCATTTCTGCCGCGGCTACCAGGGTCTTGATGGAGCTGCGGAAGAACTGGTCCTGCTTTTCCATCTGCTTGAGCAGTTCGAGAGTGGAGCCCAGCTGGATTCCGACTGCCGAGGCGATCTCGAGATCTTCAGACTGGAAGGCCTCCGGTTTGCTCGAATAGATGTAGATGACGCCGAGGTTTTTTCCGAGGACCGTGATCGGGGCGCAGATCACCGAGCGGATCTGGTTCATCACGACGCTGGCCATGGCGTTGAAATTCTGATCGAGAGCGGCGTCGGAGGTGAGAATCGCGTGCTTCTTCTCGAGGCACTGCGAGACAATCCCGCGAGACACTCCCGCGGCCTGGTCTGGATCTTCGACCTTGTCGAAACGACCGAGGATGTCCAGGTCGTCGAGACTCGCTACCTCTGTTGTGTCCGAGTCCGGCTTGATTCCAAGAAGGTACAGGTGGTCGGCATCGAGGCTGCCTCCGAGCACCTCGCTGACCTTATTGAACATCGTCGCGGGGTTGTTTTCTTCGGCGATCACGTGCGAGAGCTGCAGTAATACGTTGAGGTAGCGCTCCTCGCGGGTCTCCTCGACTTTTTCTTCCGAGCGAGTGGTGAAGTACTCCGGCAGCTTCAGCGAGATCGTAGATGTGGGATCGAAGGGCGCCTCGGCTGAGTCGGCCTCGGCCTCGGGGATGAGCCGGCTCGAGTCGCGCAGCTGGGCGTTGCGGTCCTCAAAAACAAGCGTGGTGGTGCCAATCTGTATCCTGTCGCCGATTCGCAGGAGTTCCTCGTCAATTTCCTTTTCGTTGACGAAGGTGTGGTTGCGGCTCTCGAGATCGCGAATGAAGAACATCTCGCCGATCCTGAAGATCTCGGAATGCTTCCGGGAGATTCCCTGGTCCGGGATCTGGATCGCGCAATCGTCTTCTCGGCCGATGGTCGTGCTCTCGCCGGTGATCTCGTAGGTCTTGCCCTTGTCGGCTCCTGACCTGACTCTGAGAATGGTCATAAACTTCACCTGAAATATTGAGAACGGAAGCAGCCGGGGTTGAAATACGTAACCCCGTGCAATTCCCAGTATTGAAAATGACTGGGAAACGATGAGTATAACCCAAGAGTCTACGCCTGCAAAAGACCCAGCCTGTGATCGGAGGCAATAATCATTGCCTTATCGGGCGTTGCGGCAGCCGCCTACTGGCCCTCGAAGCGGCCATCGCGCATGGTGAGGATCCTGCTGGCGAGGCTGGCGAGGCCCTGGTCGTGGGTTACGAGGATGAAGCCGATACCGAGCTCCCGGTTCAGCTCCAGGATCAGCTCGTGGATGCGGTCGCCGGTCGAGGTGTCGAGGTTGCCGGTCGGCTCATCGCAGAAGACGAGCTCGGGTTTGTTCATCAGAGCCCTGGCGATCGCTACCCGCTGGCGCTCTCCGCCGGAGAGCCGGGAGGGGGGAAATTCACTTCGGTCGAGCACACCGACCCGGTCGAGGAGCTGGCGGGCGCGTTCCTCGAGCCTTGACCTCTGGCTGGTGTATTTGCCGTAGCTCAGGGCGATCATTGAAGGCAGGAGAACGTTCTCGAGGACCGTCAGGTCGGGCAGAAGGTGGTAGAACTGGAAGACGAAGCCGAAGTGCCTGTTTCGAATCGAGCATTTCTTCGAGAGCCCCAGCCCCGCGAGGTCGCAGTTCTGCAACTCCTTGTCGGAGCCGCTCGAATAGATCAGTTCACCGGAGGTCGGGTTGTCGAGCAGTCCCATGATGTTCAGCAGCGTCGTCTTGCCGACTCCCGACATTCCGATGATGGACAGGATCTCTCCGTGCTTCACCTCGAGGTCGCAGCCGCGCAGCACGGGGACCGTCACCCCCTGCATCTGGTATTCCTTGTGGAGATTGCGGACCGAGTAGAGGGTCGGTTCGTTCGGGCTCGGAGATGCTGACATGCTCAGATAGCAACCTCAGTGAGGGGACTTGTCAAGCCCGCAGCTGGGCGGGTCTTTGATCGAGGCCGGCTATTCATATTGAATGGAGCCGATCGGGTCGCGCCGGGGAGCCCAGGTGGCCGGGACCAGGCTGGCCAGGAGGCCGACTATCACGGGCGGCAGGGTACACCAGAGAATATCGGCGGGGTAGAAGTGAACGGGGATCCTGTCCATCTGGTAGATCTCGGCGGGAAAGAGCTCGACGCCGCTCACCGCGTAGATCAGGTCATGGATCTCGTTGATGTTGGCGCTGAAGGCGTAGCCCAGGCCCAGGCCGAACGCGGTTCCGGCCATCGAGATGAGCAGGCCGTTGAAGAGGAATATCTTCGTGACTCCACCCGGGGGCGCGCCCAGCGACATGAGGACGCCAACGTCTTTCGTCTTCTCGATAACGGTCAGGGTGAGCATGAGCAGGATCATCGAGCCAGTGAAGACGATCAGGATCAGCACGATGAAATAGACCAGCAGCTTCTCGATGCCGACGGCCTTGAGAAGGTTGGCACGAATTTCCGGCCAGGTCTGGACTGCCAGCAGCGAGCCCGAGCGGGCGATGGCCAGGGCGACCTCGTCCCTGACAGCGTTCAGTTCATCGAGGTTCTGGATCTCAACCTCGTCTTCATCCAGGGAGATACGGAGTCCCTGGTAGCGGTAGGGGCTGGCGTCCTGGCCGAGATCCCTGTTGAGCAGGTTGCGGACCTTCTGGACATCGGCGAACAGGGTGCTGTCGTCGAGCTGGAAGTCCCCGGTGTTGATCGCGCCGGTGACAAGGAAACGCTCGGAGATTTCGCGGCCGGTGTCGGGGCTCAGGGTGATGACCGTCAGAACCTGTCCCAGCATGAGTTGGCGGTCGAGGAGCGATTGGATGCCCACGATGATGCCGGCGGGGGGCACGGGAAATTCCTTCACCAGGAGAGGCCGATGTTTCTTCAGAACCTCGATTCTCCATTCAAGGTCAAAGAACCGCCTCAACTCCTCGTCGCTCAGCGGCTCTCTCTCCGGGCCTGAAAGAAGAGAGTGAACATCACCGATCGCCAGCGGCATATCGACCTCCGCCAGAGCCTCCTCGTCGGCGGAGCCGGCTCCAGGGTGATGCTTTCGCAGCAGCTCAGTCAGTTCGTTCGGGCGAAGCAGGTAGCTCGCGAAATCGCTGACCTTCGCCTGGCGTACCGGGTCGATCCCGGCGAGGGTGACCGGCTTGATCGACACCCCGCTGCGGTAAACAGCCAGGCGTTCGATGAAGGGAGCCGAGCCGCTGACTTCCGCTATGGAGCCGACCTCGTCCTCGACGTCGCTCAGGTTCTTCAGGCCGAGCGGACCGTTGCCGATGATTCGCAGGTGCGCCTCCTGGCCGCGGATATTTTCCTTGAGCTGCGACATGTAGCCGCCCATGACGCTCTGGACGATGAGCAGCATCGCCACCCCGAACATCGTCGAGAGGAAGGCGGCAAGGGTCAGGAACCGCGATCGGAAAAAGCGCAGGCTCAGGAAGTACTGGTACATTTCTCACACTTCAGGTTTTCTTGTTTTTCCCGGGGCTGTTCTTGCGCAGCGGCTGTTTCCCCTGCGTGTCTCCCTCCCGGGCGTTTTGCGCCGGGGACGGGATCGTGGCCCCCCTTGAAGAACGGGTTGCAGCGAAGAATTCTCTTTATGCCGAACCATCCTCCTTTGAAGAACCCGTGGACTTCGAGAGCCTCGCTGCAGTATTGCGAGCAGGTGGGTTGGAAGCGGCAGGCGGGCGGCAGCAGCGGCGAGATGAATTTCTTGTAGAGGGCGATCAGGCCTCGGGCCATCCGGCTGGGGAGCTTGATGATCACTCTCAGCATGTTTCCGGTTTCTCCCCGGGGGTGAGTTCCGCGGCGAAACTTCGCAGCGTTACCAGGTATTCATCGAGTCCGCAGGGCTCTCCAGCCGGCAGCAGGACGATATCATAGATGCCGGGCAGGTCATTCTTCGCCTGGCGGAAGGCTTCTCTCATCAGGCGTTTGATTCGATTTCGAGCGACGGCGTTTCCGTGGCGCCGGCTCACCACCAGTCCCAGGCGTGAGAACTCACGGTCCGTGGGGAGGTAGTTGATGCGCAGGCAGTCGGCGCGATGGCGTTTTCCGTAGCGCTTGACCTTCTCAAATTCATTCGAGGTCTGGATCCTCTCGATCGGACGAAGACGGTTGGCGCTGGTCCTGCCGGCCCCGGCGGTCGTTTTTTTCGTTTCCATCATGATCCCATCGGTTCGCGGGAGAGAAATCTCCGGCGCCGCGGACTCGCCGCCGCCCCGGTCCAGATCAGTCGATCCTGGTCAGTAGTGTATCAACGAATGAACGTCATATCCTTCGAGGACTTCCCGTCCGGGCAGAAACGTCAGCTCGATGAGGAAGACACAGGCGGCTACGAGGCCGCCGGACTGCTCGATGAGATCAATGCAGGCCCGGGTTGTTCCACCGGTTGCCAGCAGGTCGTCAACGAGCAGGATCCGTTGACCCCGTTCGACGGCATCGATGTGCATCTCGATGCTGTCGGTGCCGTATTCGAGTTCGTATTCAACGTTCGAGGTGTCGTAGGGCAGCTTGCCGGGCTTGCGGATTGGAATGAAGCCGAGGCCGAGATGGCCGGCGAGGGCGGCGCCGAAGATGAAGCCCCGGGCCTCGGGGCAGGCGAGGATATCGGCCTCGATGGACACATCGCGGCAGAGCTGCGCTATATCCTCGATGGCCCGGGCGAAGGCTCCGGCATCTTTCAGCAGGGGAGAGATGTCCTTGAAGCCGATCCCCGGTTTCGGGAAATCCGGCACTTCACGGATGTAGTCCTTGAGATCGTCGTTCATTGGCAGGCTCGCGGGAGAAAGCTGAAGGGGTATCGTGACACCCCTTATTATTCCTCCAGGCCCCGCCGTGTAAAGGGTGGAGCTATCCAGGAAACCCGTCTCTCAACCGGCTACGGAGCGGTTCAGGATTCCTGGATAGTCTCCGGTTCGTACGCCAGGATGCAGTAGAGCTTCTTGAGAGCTTCGTTCTCTATCTGGCGTACTCTCTCTCGCGAGAGGTTGACCCGTTCCCCTATTTCCTTGAGGGTCATCGGGTCCCCGTCCACCAGGCCGTAGCGCATTCTCAGGATCTTCGACTCTCTTTCGTCGACCATGGAGAGGAGTCTCTCAATCATGTCGACCTCGATCGAATCGAAGAGGATCTGGTCCGGCTGCTTCACGTTCTTGTCCTCGAGGACCTCACTGATGGCCCACATATTTTCCAGGCTCACCGTCTGACCGGTCCCGCTGGATGTGCGCAGCGCGGTTTTAAGTATTCCGAGGTTCTTGGGGTCGAGATCGAGCTCCCGGGCAACCTCGTTGAAAAAAGGTTTTCTACCCAGCTTCACGGTGAGTCCGGAAGCGGCGTTTTTCCATTTGCTGATCAACTCCACCATATAGGAGGGGATCCTGACCGTCTTGACCGTATCGACGAGAGCCCGCTTGATGGACTGCTTGATCCACCAGGTAGCGTAGGTGCTGAAGCGGCAACCGGCGGCGGGATCGAATTTCTCCACAGCCTTGATCAGCCCGAGGTTGCCTTCCTCGATGAGATCCTGGAGAGGGAGACCGCGGTCTACGTAATATTTCGCGATGCTGACGACCAGGCGAAGATTGGCCTTGGTCATGTGCTCCCTCGCAGCGGGGTCACCCGCGCGGATCTTGTGGGCGAGCTCGATTTCCTGTTCCGGGGTCAGCAGATCAACCTCGTTGATCTCTCTGAAGTATGCTTCGAGTCCTACTTCTCTCACGGTTCTGGCTTTCTGTCGGAGGTGTTCAACTGTCGTTGAAGAAAATTTGATACGAAACCGGCTCCGCGTACTGGCCGCGTCCTGTTTCGTTAGACCCATTGTTTTACTGGCTGGGGCCGCGCCCGGCCTTGCGGCGGGGAATAGTGCTGCCCACTGGATACATATCGACTGAGGCCGGCCGTGGTCGTAGCTTTCTTTGGCGATGGCCTGAATTTGTCAATCAGGTCCATCCGCGCGCCGGGAGCCGGGTGGGAAAGGACGAAAAAACGAGTCAAATCGAGCCTGGAGATGTCACTGGTGGGTGCGACAAAAAGTGACTCCCGGTTCGGATCGCAGGGTTTCCGGAACTATCGGACGGATTGTTGTTCCGGAAGGTTCCTGGTGCGCCGGGAGCGGAGGCTATTTCCTGTCCGAATCGCCGCCGCCGCCCTGGTCTTTCCACCACTGGCGGGCGGCCTTGATGGCGGCCGCGCGCCTCTGTGTCACGGTCAGTTGGGGACCGGTGGAGGTTCTGCCGGAAATCCCGGAGGTGTAATAACCAAAATCCTGTCCGGCCGCCTGCTTGATGACCCGGAATCCGCTGGACTGATACCGGGTGACATCGATGAGCCCCAGCACGAGGGTCAGGATTTTCACGCTGCGTTCGTCCTGGATACCGCGCTTTTCGATGTATTTCTCGAAGCTGGCCAGGATGTGGTAGGAATTGCTCGCAAACGCTGTTTTGTTGGTTACGGCAAGGCCCAGAAGATAATCCGTGCCGGCCGCATCTCCCGCGGCGCAAAGGGCTCTGCCGGCCTGGATGCGAATGGTGTCAGTGCTGGAGCTCATCAACTTGGTGAGGTGTTCGAGTCCCGATGGATCGCCGAGCTGATGCAGCAGTTCGGCCAGGTCGACAGCGGGGTTCTTTTCCTGCCATTTTTTGAGTACCGCGATCCCTTCCTGGAGCCGCAGTTGACGCTGCACCCTCAGAAAGGAAGAGCGGAACCTCGCTGTGGGATTTTCTTCCGCTTTGAGAAAGTGCCGCTGGAGGAATTGTTTCCAGAGGGTCTCCACGGTTTCGTCGGTTTTTTCGCCCAGCCCATCGGTATTTCCAGGAGCAGGAGGCTCTTCTTCTTGCGGAATGACCAGGATGAGACGCTGATCCCGGGTCGAATCGGCCGGGCTGATGTAGCGCGCCCTGGCCTCGTTGCGCGCGATCTCGTACCACTTGATTCCCGAATCGCTCCTGACGGAGCTGATAAAGGTTGGGGATCCTTCGGAGATGGAATTGAATGAGTTCAGGCGATAGGTGACGGGAACCTGGCTGGTGCCGGCCGGTCGTTTGGCTCCCCCTGGGGTGTTCAGCCTGATCTCCCTGCGTTCTCCCCAGCGGTTCTGGTAGCTGAGGGGCCGGTTGGCCTCGATCAGGTGCCGGTGTCCATCGAGTAGCTTGAAGGAAGCTTCGGATTCAGGATTGGCTTTGATTCTCAGGAGAAAATCATAGCAGGTGAGCTTTACGCCGCCCGCCTGGGCCTGCTTTTCAAGGTGGATTTTTTCCTGTTTTGAGACCTCCGCCTCATCCTGCAGCCATTTACGCAGCTTCGCCAGGTCGGCTCGCCGCCCCGAGCCCGCGGATTGTTTCAGGGGCAGGCCGCTCAGCCTGCGCAGCTCAGGCAGCACCAGGTTCGAGGTGGAGGACAGGGATGCGCCGGCCTTGGCGTTGGCCTTGTCTTCGTAGAGTTCGGCCATAGTTTCGAGGAGCGGTTTCAATTGGCCGGAGGAGAGCAGGATGGCCGAGGAGAGGTCTTTCGCGCCTCTGAGAGCGGCATAGCGCAGGGTCTCTTCTCCCTTGGCGCCGCATCGGATAAGGTTTTTCATTACGAGGTTGAGGAAGGGATCGGGGAGGGACGCGCCGGAAAAGTAGCTCTTGACGCGCCCCATAACCTCACCCAGGCCGGTCGAAGATTCGACCTTGGAAAGGATCTTTTCAATGAATGCCAACTCCTCCTTCTGTTCTTCTGCTGACGGGGTGTTTTGAGCGCGGCCAGCGGCGATTCGGTGAACTTTCCGCCAGAGGGGGAAGGTGGCTCCGAGGGGAATGGAGGTCGTTCCGTATTGTCCGAGCGCCAGCCCCTCAAATACGTCGCGGGCATTGGCCGCCAGGGCTCTGTGTTCTTCGTTTTCGGGATCGAGGATTTCGATGGCCCGGACAAAGAAATACTGAGCCTCGTAGTGGTAGAAGCTCCAGGGAGCCTGGGTGATGGTGTCGTCGCGGAGCGCGAGCCGCAGGAATTGTTCACGCAGTTCCGGCTTCAGGGCGATTTTCGGAGCCAGGTCG
>CBFHWB010000170.1:0-8935 GCA_965659285.1 Planctomycetota bacterium
TTTTTTTCTTTTTCTTCTCTTGCGGCGGAAGATTCCGAGGCCACCGCTTCGCCTCTTCTTCAAGCTCTTCATCGGTTTTCCTGCCCTGCTCCTTTACCCAGGCCACCCAGCTTACCCGCAGCCTGGACAGCCAGAACGCCATGAGAACGCAACCCGCCCCGAAGGCCAGAAAGAAGATGGCCATAATATAAGCTCCTGCGGCCACGGATCTGACAAACAGCAGGACGCCGGCAATCAACAGGAGCACACCGAGTACCCGCAAGGCCGGAACGATACAGCCAAGCCTGGAGGAATGGGTCATTCCGTAGGCGTTTTTCAGCATCTCCCCTTCACACCGATCGCACTTCAGGATCCGATAGCCAACCACGCCGTGTTGGCCCTGCGCACATGAGGTGTGGGCGCGGCATTTTTTGCACCAGGGGCGCTTCTCATCGGGCTTGAGGGGATTGTGTTCCATGCGGTTCTTGAAATGGATAGCAGAGAAGGCTCGCTCCGGCTACCTCATCGACTGGCGCTCGTTGTGATAAGCTCCCGCGGCAAGCAGCCTACCCTCCCTCCACCCTCCACTCGAAAGCGGGTCTACAGCTTGCGAATTGAAAATCCGCTGCCGATAAAGAAATCGTCAGACTCATCATTCAACCCAAAGCCAACCCTGATATCGAACTGGAAATCATCGGTGATAGCCCAGGCCAGCCCGCCATTGATGTACTGTTCGGATTGGGCCAGGTCGGACCCCCTCGGAAAGAAGGCGTACCATTCGGCAAAGGCCGTCACGGTTTCGCTGAGGCCGCGGGCCAGCGCCCAGGACTGGGCAAACTCGGGATAACCCCGACGGTCATCGTCAATTCGACGGTTCACCTGGGTAGAGCCGGCCATGGACACGGATTCATCCAGCGCCCATCCGTAAACGAGGTTCACGCCGGGCTCATACCTGTCGGAAGAGAAAGAGGCGCTGCCGGTGGGAATGTTCACCTGGGGAAGAACAGCCATCTCAGGCAAGTGCCCCTCCTGTGGAAACAGCGCGATCTTGAAGCCGGCGTAGAGATCTGTAATGCCTGCGGTCGATGATGAACGCCCGTCCACCTGCGTCTGCTCAAAAGCGAGAGGAATAGCGAAATCAAAGTCATCGAGTCCGCCGGGCACCATTCCCAGTCGAAACTCCAGCCAGTCGGCATAGAAACCGGCCCGCATCAACTGCTCGCCGGCCGTCTGCGTCCGAACCCTCGTCCGAACCCCATTCTCATCGGACGTACGCTCAGTGAAGGTATAGCCGAACTCGACCTGGACTACACCCCGCCCGACAGCAACCGCCGACTCGGTAAAATCAGGACGGTCCGTGACCAGCGGCTCACCGAACTCGGGGCCCCCGGCATTTCCCCCTTCCACCCGCCACTGAAAGAGAGTCCCCCTCGACAGCGGCTCGGCCTCTTCCTCGCCCTCTTCTTCTTCCTGGGGCGCGCCGAACGCCGCCAGCGAAAGAAGCGGGCGGGTGACGGCCGCGGCCGGGTCAAAGCCGGCTCCGTAGTTGAGGGCGAGACGCGGAGCTGAAGGAAGCTCCTGGGCGTATGCTCTCGCGCAGATGCAGACAACCGCTACAACCAGAACCTGAACGCTTACGACCAGGAAACGACGAAACAAGCCGATGCCGACACCCGGCTCTACAGTTCTATTTATATTAATCATTCGTCCAAGATAGGTCGCTGAGTACTCTCTTGCAAGGTTTCCACCCCGCCCGGCCCCCGGACTTCCGCCGAGAAATAAAAGACGCCCCCGGGAAATACCGGGGGCCCCCACCTGAATCACTCTCCAGTGCTGTCCGTGGGCAGGAAATACCACTGCCTTGGAAACGCGGGTTCATCACCGTGGAGGTTTCTTGCAGGTTCTCAGGTCCTGCACCACGCCTGCTCCCTGATATAAGGCGCGGCCCCACTCAGCCCCGGGAGAATCCAGAGCAATCACATTTTAAATTCCCGGCTCGGGCTCGGGCTCAGGCTCCGGCTCGGGCTCGGGCTCGGGCTCAGGCTCGGGCTCGGGCTCAGGCTCGGGCCCGGGAGCTGTCTGACATTCAGCAAGACTGGCAGTGACCGCCGCCAACTGCTCCCGCAAGGCCAGAATTTCTTCAGCCTGCAGCGCGTTGTCTGCGTTCGCAATCTCCAGCCCCGCGTTAGCCGTGGCCAACTCGTCCTGGGCCACTGTCAGGCGGTCTTCAAGCTCCGCCACCAGGGCTCCCTGGTCTACGGGGCAAATGATGGCTACGGGGTCCGGCCCTCCCCGAAAGAGCCAGCGCAGGTAGTACGTGGCATCACTGATGTCACGCTCTCCATCCCCATTGGTGTCACCGTTGACGACCTCCACTCCATCTCCCCCGAAAACCACCGGAGATGTAACGGACACAACAAACATACACAGACTCAAACACAGGATCGCAACAAAGAAACGTGTCATTGCCCCCCCCTTCAAATTGCTGGCGGAGACAAGGCGTCCCCACGCTTGACAAAATTATGGTTTCCCGGCCAAGCAGACGGCATGAGTACATGCCGTCTCCACAGCTTGACGCCCTCCTGCCCACGAGACCGCCCAGGCCAAACCCTGGCCCCAGAAAACCGTCCCCTTCCGAAAAAGACTTCCCGGTAAATATCTAACTGCCGCCGGAGAGACACCCCTGTCTCTCTCTTATCATTAACCTATTTACAAGGGTAGGCATGAAAATCTTCAGGCGCATCTAAAATATGGAGGACATTTCAGCGCGGGGTTCGTCCACCCTGCGGGGTTCCCTCTCCAGGAGCCTTCGGGCCCACCTCTCGGCCTCCGTCGCGCTCCATCCTGGCGGGTTCCGGGTCTTTCCTGTTGAAGCCGTTTCTGCAGGTCATCCCGCTGGTGAGACCGTAAACTATGAAAAACACCGAGATCGCGCCATAGATCAGGCAGCCGCTGTACTCCTTGAGAAACGCCTCGACCTCCTTGCCCGAAGGCGGCTTCCATTTCTTCTTTACGGCCGTCCTGCTTTCACCTTCATCGTAGAAATCCCACCGGGCATCGTCGCCGGAGCTCCAGGGTACGCCAGTGCCATAACCAATGCGGCGATACGCGTTGAAGACCAGGATCGCCACAAAAAGTAAAAGTATAACCCTCACGTACAAGACAGGCGTTGCTATGCAACCCACCAGGAAAACAACCGCCAGCGCCAGCGAGACGAACTTGGAGTGGGAATCCCCCATCGATTCATGCCCCGCCCAGACCAGCTTCCGCCACTCCTTCCTGTTCTGCCAGCTCTCATCGCCTGCAACGAAGAGCTGCAGAATCTCCAGGACCTCGGGAAGGGTCAGTTCCTCGGTGAAAAACTGCGCGTGGTTCTTTCCCGGCAGGTGCTTGCAATATTCGACATGGCATAAATCCTCCGGCAACTGCCGGTATCCGCCCCCGCCCCCTCCAGGAACAGGCGGCGCGGATGGTTCCTCCGCTTCTCCGTGACCCTCTATCTCCTCGTTCATTAACGACCCGGCCTCTTCCTCCTTATCCAACGGATTGACCAGCGGGTAGAACTGGACGAAATCACTGCTGTTCGAGAGGTGCCCCTCGCGGACAAGGACGGCCACCGGGTCGAGCGTGGACTTTTCAGCGATCTGGAACAGGGCATCCCTGAGAGCCTCATCATCGGGATCCAGAATCGTCTCTGTGATGGTCGGAACGAAACACTCCCCATCACCTTCCCACTCCGCGTTCTCGTAGTCTTCAAAGAACAGCCGCAATTTCATGGCGGATTTCTAATCGTCGCTCTTGGTCGGCCTGAAGGGATAGACCCAGGACAGGAACGGATAGACGCAGCGCGTCTGCACCCACACCTTTCCTTGCCCCTTGAACTCACAGACCAGGCCCTCTCCACCGAAGAAGAAGCTCTTGAGCTTGCCGCCCCGGCTCAACCCGGGGAGAACGGTGACCTTGTACTGCAGGGTATCTTCGAAAGCGACCACGTAGCCCGTGTCGACGATGTAATCGTCGGTCACGTCGACCTCGAGTATGGCCCCATAGGAGTTGAAGAACACGTCGCCTGTTCCAGACGCCTTCAGCAGCACCAGCCCTTCGCCGCTGAGAAATCCCTTGGCGCCCTCCCACTTGCCGCTGATCTCCACCCCGTCTCCATGAGCCACGAAGGCGCCACGCTGGAGATAGAGATTCTGGCCGGTCAGATGGTAATGCAGCATGTCACCCATGGGCCCGGGAGCGAAGGTGACCTCGCCGGGACCGGATTCCGCGGTGAACGTGTTTACGATCATGCTCTCGCCGCCGAGCTTGCGGCCTATGGCCTTCTTCAGGCCTCCCTTGAAGCCGGCCTTCAGCTTGATGGTGGAATCCATCGAGGCCATCGCGGCGGGCTCCGCAAAGATCTTCTCACCCTGCTCGAGCTGAACGGTGAGCAGCGAAAAATCCGGGTTCTGGGTTATATCGAATGTCATTTGCGTCGTCATATTTATTCCTTCCGGGCGTTACCGGGAGTACAGCATTGGCCCGAGCAGGTGCCCGAAACTTGGTGGATTATGGCTCTGGCAGTACAGCTTACCCTGGCCTTCAAACTTGCAGACAAGGCCTTCCCCGCCGAGAAAACTACCGACCAGGCTCTTGTTGGACTTGCCGATCTTGAACTTCAGGGTTTCATCAAAGGCGACAATGTGCCCGGTGTCGACTGTGTAAGTGTCGGCAACGTCCACCTCGTAGATCGCTCCAAAGCTGTTCAGAAACAGGTCACCCGTTCCGGTACATTTAACCCAGAAGCCGCCTTCACCACTGAAGAATGCCTTACCGAGACCCTGCCAGGTGGTGTCGATCTCGATATCCGACGATGAGGCCAGCCAGCTGCCGCCCTGGACAATCAAGGTGCCGCCGGTCAACTCATGATGAACGATATCTCCCAGCTGTGAAGATCCGATGATCACCTTCTGGTCGGCGGCATCCGAGGTGAAATGATTCAGGAAGAAGCTCTCACCGGAGAACATTCTCTTCAGGCCCTTCAGCAGCCCGCCTTTTCCGCCGCGGCTGCGCGAGGTTGTCTCGACCTTGAGGCCGGTGGTCATGCTGATCATGGCCCCCACCTCGCAGGTGACCGATTCTCCCGCGCCCAGCGTCAACTGAGCGACGGAGGCGGCCGGTTGCGCTAATATCTCGTATTGCATGGTATTTCCGTTCTGCTGTTCGGTTTACAGGTGGGCGTTGGTCCAGGCTGCCAGTCCGTCGAGCGACCGGGTCTGCATGTAGATGCGACCCTTTCCCTTCACCCGGGTAACAAGCCCCTCACCGCTGAAAAAGCTGGAGAAGATCCCGCCCGCCATACCCATCGAGAGGTTGACGGTCGGCTCGTAGGCCACCAGGTGTCCGGTATCAACGACGTATTCGCCTGAAACTTCTTTCGCGAAGATGCCTCCGTAGGCACTGAACCAGATCTTTCCGGTGCCCGACACCTTCTGCCTGAAGAGACCCTCCTTGCCGATGAAGCTGGCGATTCCAGCCCAGCCGAGGCCAAGCTTGACCCCGGGCTCAGAGGCCATGTACGCACCGGGCTGCAGGTACAGCGTGTTGCCGTTCAACTCGATGCATTCGATGTCCCCTGGACAGTCCTGGGTAAGGACAAATTCCCCGGCTCCGCTGCTTGAAAATTCGTTAACGAACAGGCTCTCCCCTCCGAAGAGCCTCCTGGCCACGGCGCGGAAAAACCCGCCGTTCCACTTCGTCTTTATATTCACCGAAGAGCTCATGCTCGCCATGGCGCCTGCCTCGGCGATCATTTTTTCGCCATCGCCAATCTCCACCCGAATATTGGCGAACGACGGGCGATTCTTAATCTCAGCTTCCATTTGCGTTCATCCTTCTGAAAAGATACGTACAGGGAAATTACGGCTCCTCGTTTCCTTCAACCTCCAACACGCTTCACGACATCCCCCCAATCTACATCAATCGGAATGTAAACTGTGGAAGAATCCAACTGGAGTCTCTGCTTGATAGTGGCAATACGCTCCTTGTGGGCCGGATGGGTGCTCATCCAGGACAGAGCCTCGGGGAGTTCGCCATGCGCCTCCCCCATGATCTCGAAGAACTCGGCAAGACCCGCCGGGTCGATCCCGGAGGCGCGGAGCATGCGCACGCCCTCGAGATCGGCCTCGGTCTCGTGCAACCGACTGTATTTGTTGATCGTGGAGATCTCGAGCAACTCGACAAGCAGACCTACCCCCTGCACATCCCCCAGCAAGAGAGCTGTCAGGGCCGTGACGCCGAGGGTCTGGCCGACCCGCTGCAGACCGTGGCGCATGGTGACATGCGCTATCTCGTGCGCGAGAACCCCAGCGACCTGCTCAGGACGAACCGCATCGCGAATCAACCCGGTATAGATCACCATCTGCCCGCCCGGTAGAGCGAAGGCGTTCATGATATCCGCGTCGATGACCCGAACCTCGTATTCGAAGCCGACGACAGCCGGATGCTCCGCCAGGCGCCTGACGATTTTGTCGATGGCCTCGGTGACCACAGGATCCTTGACCTCAGGCCCCTTCAGATCCATGGCCTCGATCGCCAACTCACCGAGCTTCCTGTCAACATCGATCGGGAGGGAGGTAATGGCCGCCCGGGCTCCGTAGAGAAGCCCCAAATAGGCTCCATAGCCCAGCAAGCCGATGATTGCGAGCACGATGAGGAGCCCTGACCGGGAGCGTCTCTTCCCTCTCTTGTACTGTGACCGCAGCTCCTCGATGGACTGTCTCAGGCTCCCGCTCCCGGTCGCCTCCAGAGCGTAGAGAAACCTCTTGTCCTCGGTAAAGATGGTCAGGGAGCGGTCTTCGTTCCTGCAGAAGACCATCCGGCCGGAGGCGCCTCCGAGCTCAAGGTCCACCTCTTCAAAGCCCAGTTCAAAGGTTGAACCATCGGGGAGCTCCGCAACGATGGAATTGTAGGTAATGCGCAACTCGGCCCCGGCTCGCCCACCCGGAATGGACTCACTGAAGACACCCCCGCTGATCGTTGTCGCCAAATCCATGTGGCCGCTGCAGCCTGGAGCCGCTCTTTGACTCGAAATTCGTTTAATCGCCAAACAAACCTGGCTGCAGCTTATTCAGAAACAGCACGACAGGCAAGCGACAAGCCCACACCAACCCATGGCGAAACAGGAAAGGGTGCGCGAACACCGGATTTGAACTGGGACTTACATCGCCTATTCACCACCGCCGCCACAGCCACCGCCCCCACCGCCGCCGTCGCCACCACAGCCTCCTCCGCCGCCACGACCCTCTGACGTAAACGACAGCAATAGCGCAAAGCTGAGTAATGCGATTCCGATGGAAAAAAGACTGATGCATCCGTCAGCAAAGCCAGGGTCGAAACGATACAGTAAAAATGCGGCCGCTATGAATCCAACGGCAAGCCCGCAAACGATATTGCGCGCTTTCTTGTCGAAGTCCCTGCCCGCTTTATCACTCATCGCTGTCCTGTAGATCTCCAGCCGGCTGCCTCAAGTGGCGGCGCGGTCATAAGTCCTTGCGCCACAACGTAGGCTCATCCCCCCACTCTTGCAAGTCTTTCACCGCTTTACACCGCGTTGCGCGGGGTAACGTATACGGTATGGATCGGGGTGGAGTTCGGGGGAACTGGTCACCTATGGAAAGGCCTCAGCTGCTGATCTCAGCTAGTAGCGCCGGCAAAGATGCTGAGCCAGACAATCGAGGAAACAAACCAAACAAGGGGAGACCCAATCACATTTAGGAGCACTTGTACCATCCCTGTTCCAGCGTGCCCCTGGGCAATAGCGACGATGCTGACGATGAGGGAAACAGAACAAAACAACCCACCAATCCAGGTACTCAGGATTGGGATTGGCAATGCGAAGAAAACCCACCCCATAACAAGGGTGGTCCAGCCGGCCTTGATCGAAGGTGGCAACCCTTTGTTGTCGACAGTATCCCAGGCCCTACCCGTCTTCGGGCTTCCCCGTTGTCCCGTCTTCCGGCGTCCGTATTGCCTCGCCTTCCCTGAGCGGTCAGTTCTCCCGCTGCCTTCATCTGCACGACGACCCACAGGTGGCGGTTGTGGCTGGCTCTGCGCCAACTGAAAGCCGCAATGTGGACAGGCCTCCAGAGTTGTCGAAACCTGACCGGAACATTCCGGGCATTGGACTAGAGCCATCGGACTAATACCTTCTCAGAGCCGTTAATAAAAGGGCCTCCAAGCCACCGCTTCATCAATCAACATAGCAACCGTACAGGCCGTATTCCAGCGCTTATCTTTCACCGCTTTACACCGCGTTGCCCAGGGTAACGTATACGGTATACGGATTGGGGGAGAGGATCACTCACTCATCAGGGGGAGGCGGCGGAGCTTCAAGCCTCGCGACCAAGTCCGTCATCTGCTCCACTATCGAGACGATATCGGAGATAGGCGGGAGTCCGTTACAACACAACTTGAAATCTCCATCTTCAACGAAAACGTCATTTCCGCCGGGGTCAGCGCCCGCCCACCAGGGCCTGGGCTTCCCCTGCAAGGTTGCGACAACTCCACCTATCTCACCATCGTTGACCGCTTGCCTGAGTGATTCCGGGCACTTCAAAGTGTACACCGTCCAGGCTCGCAGAGTTTCCCCCGAGCCTTCCCGTTCACAATAGACCCGAATGGAATATCCCTTGTATTCGCCTTCAAGGGAGTAAAGAAAGAAGGGGAACGAGAACTTCCTGCTGAGCGTTAACCCCAACGAATCCGCCGCGGAACTGCAGACCTTCAGTCGGCGGGAATAGGCCCATTTAAACAGCCAGAAAATAGGCACATAAAACAAGACAATGACGAGGGCGCCCAACCAGTAAGCGAGACTGTTGGATGGCTCGCTCAAGCCAACGACTATTAGTGGGACTATACCCGCAATACCAGGAGCGGCGACAATCGCAAGGAGACCCCAACCAAGGCAACC
>CBFHWB010000171.1:0-8928 GCA_965659285.1 Planctomycetota bacterium
CCATCATCATCGATGGCATCGACTTCTTCACCGGCGCCTTCGCCTTCAGCGTCTTCGCCGGCCGGCTCCTCGGGAACCACCTCGGGTTCCTCGGGAGACGCCAGGCGACCCGTGTAGCATCTCGACGGCCTTATGCCACCATCGCGCGTCGTGATGCTTCCTATGGTTCCGCTCTCGTCGTCGGAGCTCACCGTGACGTCGTAGGTGGCGCCGGGTTCGAGTCCGGAAACATTGACGTGGATGGCCGAGCGCTCACCAATCTGCAGCAGTTTGGCGCCGCCATCGGCATCCTGGTTTTCGGCGTCTTCAGCTGGAGAAAGATCGACGCGGCCATGGCTCAAGCCGACCCTGCCGTCTTCATCCTGCCAACCAAACGCACTTTGTCCGAAAAATACAGCCGTGATAAGAGCCAAGAGGCACACCGGTAACGACCGTGTGGTTCTTATTCTCATCGCACCCTCCTTTATTGGTAGAGGCTACGGTACGGCGTAGGGTGCGGCCCCGAACCCCACTATTCCTGCCACTTCCGATGCTAAGGGTGGGATTTTGCGAGCGTAAGAAAAAAAGCGCGTTCCAGGAAATTATTTCTGACCGGGGGTGACACCAGCTCTCCAGGTCTTGTGCAGGGAGTGGAGGCTCTTGACGAGCCCGGGGTGCTCGTCGGCGCTGTTCTTTTTTTCAGGGTTCTCTCCTGTGAGCTGGTGGAGCGTCAACCTGTCTTCGCCCTTGCGGTTCCTGGTACCGATAAGCTTCCATTCGCCCTGGCGCACGGCCCATCGGTTCTGCCATTGGAAGTAGAGGATCTTGTGTTTCGAGGCGGCCTTCGCGTCTTTTACGATCGGCAGAACGCTGCGGCCGTCGAGGGTGACCTTCGGCGGAGCGATCCCGCAGAGCTCGAGCACGGTCGGGTACCAGTCCATAACCGTGACGACCTGGTCGCGCGCCGTGTCCTGCGGCAGCCTGGCAGGGTAGCTGATGATGGCAGGGGTACGAATGCCTCCTTCGAGGAAGGTTCCCTTGCCGCCGATCCACTTGCCGGTATTTCCGCCGCCGCCGTTAGCTCCGTAGCGGTGTCCCTTCGGGTAGCCGCTGGCATGCTCGGCGCCTCGAATAGCGTAGCTCTCGGTGGAGTGGCCGTTGTCACTCTGAAAAATCACGATCGTGTCCTTGCGCAGGCCGAGCTTTTCGAGCCGGTCAAGGATCTTTCCGATGTAGTGATCTGTCGTCGTGACGACCGCGGCGTAGGACCGCCGCGGCATGGGCAGCTCCCGGTAGAGGACGGCATGTTCCTTCAGCGCCTGCTCGGGGTAGTGGGGGATGTTGAAGCCCAGGTAAAGAAAGAAAGGCCGGTCCCGGTTGCGTTCGATGAATTCGAGGGAGCGGCTGACGACCATCTCCGGGAAGTAATCGCCTTTGCGGGTGACCTCGGTGGTGCCCTCGTAGAGATCGTGATAGCCCTTGTCGCCGTGGAGGAAGTAGTGGTTGAAGTTGTCGATGAAGCCGTCGCGGATGCCGAAGAATTCGTCGAAGCCCTGCTTCATGGGGCCGTGGTCGCGATGGGCGCCGAGATGCCACTTTCCGAAGAGCGCGGTGCGGTAGCCTGCGGCCTTCAGCGTCTCGGCCAGGGTGATTTCTTCGAGAGCCATGTTGCGTCCGGCCTTGCCCTTCATGTCTCCCTGCATCCAGGTGTTGACCCCTGAACGCTGGGGGTGGCGGCCGGTTAGAAGAGCGGCCCGCGAGGGGCAGCAGACGGTGTGCGCGTAGGCCTGGGTAAACCGCACCCCGGCCTTCGCCAGCTTGTCGATATTCGGTGTCCGGAGATCCTGCGAACCGAAACACCTGGCGTCCAGCGTGCCCTGGTCGTCGGTGAAAAGAATCACCACGTTGGGACGGCGGACCTTCTCCTCGTCTGTGGCGAGGGTTCCGGTCGCATTGGTTGATGCCAGCCCAAGACAGGCGGCGAGGTAGAGCCATTTCATCAGGAATCTTCGAGGCTGGCGATGTAGGCGAGGCAGAGTTCGATCGTTGCTTCGATGCCCTTGACGTGGGTTCTCTCAACTCCATGGGAGGCGGCAACGCCCGGGCCGATGAGGCCGACCCGGAAGTCGTTTCCCGCCCTCAGGGCGGCGGATCCATCGGAGCCGTAGTAGGGGTAGACGTCGACGGAGTGGGGGATGGAGTTTCCGTCCGCCAGGTCGACGAGTTTCTTTCGCATGGCGTAGTCGTAGGGGCCGCTGGTGTCCTTGGCGCAGATCGAGCAGCGCGCCTCGCTTCCCTCACAGGGATCCCCGAGCACTCCCATATCGATGACGAGCAATTCCTCGATGGTATCGGAGTAGCCGCAGGTCCCGCCGTGCCCAACCTCCTCGTAGTTTGAGAAGAAGAGCTCTACCGGGAGCCCCCTGTCCGTAGGCGGCAGCCGGCGCGCGATTTCGAAGAGGACGAAGCAGCCGGCCTTGTTGTCCATGAAGCGGCCCTTCACGTAGCCGGATGGCAGTTCCTGGTAGCGCGGATCGAAGCAGACGATGTCGCCGGGTCGGATCCCCAGCTTCCTGGTGTCGGCTTCCGTGGAGACCTCCTCGTCGAGGCGAATGTGCATATTCGAGATATCGCGCCGGGTCTTGTTCAACTCCCGGTTGGCGTGTGAGGATGGATTGTCGAGCAGGAAGGTGCCGGTGATGATCTTTCCCTCCATGGTGTAGACCTTCACGTACTCACCTTCCGCCATGTTCAGCGACAGTCCGCCGATGGAGGAGATGGCGAGGCTCCCGTTGGAATTGATGCCGCTGACCATTGCTCCCAGGGTGTCGGTGTGCGCGGCGATCGCGAGCTTCGGGGCCGGTCCAAGCGAGCAGCGTACGGCGCCCTTATTGCTCAGCTCCGGCGAGTAGCCGTAGCCTTCGAGAACCTCGGCCGCGTATTTACAGGCCTGCTCGGTAAAGCCGGTGGGGGAGTCAATCTCTACAAGTTTTTTCAGGGTCTCGAGTGAGCTCATCGCGCCGACATCCTCTCTTGTTTGCCATGTTCGCCCCCTGGAGGGGCCAAGCGAAGGATAGAAGGCTCCCCGAGTCCTGTCAATACGGGCATTTCATTCACGGGTGCCGGAGTGAACCCGCAACAAAAAAAAAGCGGCGACCGGTGAGGTCGCCGCTCTTTCTCTTCGGTCTCTTTTCCAAGAGCTTATGGACGCTGGTGGGCGTCCGCATAACTTTCCTTGATCTTCTCCTTGGCGACCTGGGCGTAGATCTGGGTCGTCGAGAGGTGCTTGTGTCCCAGGAGTTCCTGGACCATTCTCAAGTTGGCTCCGCGGTCAAGAAGATGGGTCGCGAAGCTGTGACGCAGCGTATGCGGCGAGGTCTTCTTGTTGAGCCCGGTGACCTTGATGTACTTGTCGAGAATCTTCCGAATGCTCCGGCTGGAGAGCCGCTTGCCGAAGCGATTGAGGAAGAGAGCGTCAGGATCGTTCTCGTCAGGCGTGTGGGTCTGTTCACGGGAGTGGACATACCGCTTGATCGCCTGGAGGGCAAAACTTCCAACCGGCACGACCCGCTCCTTGGAGCCCTTGCCGCGCGCCTTGATCACCTCGGCGCTGAAGTCGAGGGAGGCCACGTTGAGAGCGGTCAGTTCGCTGACCCGCAGGCCTGTCGAGTAGAGGGTCTCGAGGATCGCCCTGTCGCGGGCAGGCTGGAAGGCGTGGCCCTGGGGAGCGCTCAGGAGCTTCTCTACCTCGTCGACGCTGAGGGAGAGGGGGAGCTTCTTCTCGACCTTCGGAGTCTCGATCGTGGTCAGCGGGTTGGTCGTGATGTGCCTCTTGCGCATCAGGAACTTGTAGAAGCTGCGTATGGTCGCCAGCTTTCGAACGATCGTCGTGGGCTTGTAGTTGCGCTCTTTCAACTCGGCCAGGAATTCACGCACCTGCATGGTGGTGATACTGGCGGGATGAGGAATCTCAGGCGTCTCCTTGCAGAAGAAGCGCATGAACTGGTGGAGATCCTTTTCGTAGGCGCGGATCGTCTCAGGAGACATGTTTCGCTCGTAGCGGAGGTACTTCACGAATTCCTGTTCGAAATCGATGTCGGCTCCGCCCGGGGCGGGGCTGCCGGCCTCGGCAGGCTCCGTAGCGGGGGGGGCGTCTGTCTCGGCGGCGAGATTGTCGTCACTGGCGGGAGCGGCCGGCGGCACCACGGGGGGCTGCATCGCTGGCGGCGTCGTCGCGGCTGGCATATCCATCGGCATGGGGCCGGTCTCTCCCTGGGACTGTTCCGGCATTGGGTCCGGCTCCGGCTGAGTCGGCTGATAGGTGTGAGTGTGGTCTTCCATTTCCTTTGTTCCTTCTCCCGGCCCTTGGTGACCGATAAAAGCTCCTTAGCTGTGATTCTTCGCGCCCGGGTTCAAATCGACCTGAGCCGCTCTGGAATCATCCCTTCCATGATTTCGTATGCCTCCCCGCGCGTCAGCCCCGAGTCCCTTTCCCCCGCTTGCTCCATGAGCGCGCGGAAGATCTCGAACGGATCCTCGTCGTTGGAGAGGAAGCAGTACTCCTGCCCCTCCTTGATTACGAAGGTCGTTTTGCTGATGCTCTCAGACATTTCCCTGAACAGTTCCTTCCTGGCTATTCTGTTCCCGAAACCCGTCCTGAGAATTCGCCGGGGGCCACGAAACGGCCGCCAGAGAGTCCGTAAATATCACTTTGTGAATATCGGCAGTTCGACCGCTATTTCCTTGATGAATATTTCCGGACGCCAAGAAATGGGGTATTCATGCGAAAAGGGGGCACAAATAGTGGCGCAACAGGGGGTTCAGTTCAGGCCTGTTATGTGCCGATAAAATACCCGGGGGCCGCTTTTTCAGAACCTCAACCAGGCGAAGAGCTCGCCGATCTCAGTCGGTCTCGAGAGGACCGTGCGGGAGAGAAGAAACGCTCCGAGGGCCAGGATGGCCAGGGCCGAGACCAGGGAGAAGGCGCGAGAAAACCCGGGCAGGTTCCGGCGCAGTGGAGCGAGCCTGCGATGGGTCGCCAGCAGCTGCCTGCCGCTGATTGTGAGAATCCCGATCAGCACCAGGACGAAGCCCACCCCCAGGCTGAAGGAGAGAAGCAGGAGGATGGAGAAGAAGAGCTTGCCGGGTTGATGCAGGCCAATGAGGATCACCATGATGCCCGGAGTGCAGGGCAGGAGTCCGCTGGAGATCCCAAGGCCGAGCAACTCCCTGAGGCGACTTTCCCGCTTATCGGAGTCAGCGGAATGACCGGGGGACTCTTCGTTTCGGTCATCCGTCTCCCCCCTGGCCCGCTTGAGAAAGATCGCCAGGCCCATGATGGTAAGGAGGAGGCTCGATAACAGCATACAGACGGTGATGAGCCGTTCCTGGAGAACCCCCATTGCCAGGTTGCTGATGATGGCCAGGAGGACCGCGCCGACGATGATAAAGGTAAGGGTGTGGGTGAAGGTTGTGGTGACCCCCAGCAGGATGGCATCGCGGTAGCGGCATCTCGAGCCAGCCAGGTAGGCTGCGACCATGGTCTTGCCGTGGCCGGGGGCCAGGGAGTGGCCGGCTCCGAGTGTGAAGGCCAGCAGGAGCAAGCCCAGGATCCAGGTTGTGTCTTTCTCCGAGAGATCCTGGTCGAGAAGCGAGGAGAAGAAAGAGTTTTCTTTTTCTTCCCGTGACCGGGGGAGGTTTTCGGCCAGGCCTGAAGGCCGGGAGGCCTGCAGGTTGACCTCCACATCGAAGGGAGGGGGGGCGGAGGCCGCCCCGGATTTCGGAGGTTCGATGCTGAGCTCGGCCGCAAGCTTCCTGTTCTCGATGAGAATTCGATGGCCCTGGGCGTCGATGATCTGCTCTTCCGGCCCCGGCACCACCAGGCGATGCCGGAGGTTCGCCTTCGAGGGGTCCAGGCCATGGCCCGAGAAGGGGACCAGGAAGATGGGCAGGCCGGGAACAGCGCCTTCCAGGATCCGGTTGGTGATTTCAACCTTGTGGGCGCTTCCGGTTTTCATGGGGGTTTTTCCCAGGCGGGCGATAACGGTGAAGTAGAGGCTGAAGGGGGTCGGAGCGACCTGGCCGACGAGACCTTCATGCAGCGACTTGACGAGCTCCAGTTCGATCTTCTTTCCATCCACCCGGCAGGTGATGGCGGGGTCTTCCTCTCCTGTTTTTCGCCGCAGGATTCTATTTTTCCAGCCCTGCGCGAGGTAGGCATCGGCCTCGGTCTTGTTGACCACCGAGTTTCTGTCAGAGTCGGCCTCGAGCATTTCCGCCTGCGCCCAGGATCCCCTGAAACCCAGGTCGATCGAGATTTCAACCCGATCCTCAAAGAAGAGAACCCGGCACTGGCTGCCGGCGAGGTGGCGGGGGACGTGGGCGAGGGCTGCCGGGGACAGGCAGGCTCCCAGGGCATTGAGAAGAAGGCAGGCGGTGAGGACTCGTTTCATGGCTGGTTACCCGGCGGGGGACAGAGCCGGGTATACTACCGGATGATTCGCAGGTTGGCGTGGGCGATCACAAATTGTTTTTCTCCGGCCTCCTCGAACCTGACGGTGATCCTGCGGCGCTCCCCGAAGCCGTTGGTCCTGACGACCTCGCCTTCGCCGTAAAGATCGTGGGCGACCCGGGCACCTGCCGGATAGGGGTCCTCATCGATATCGAAAAAATCACCGAAGGGATCATCGTCGGCGTAGGGGTCATCTCCGAAGGGGTCATCGAGGTTCTCTTCCCGGGCGCGTCCGAAGCCGGGTCGTCTCAGCCCCTGGCCCTGCAGGCTCGCCCGGGTTTCGGCATCGAGCTCGAGATGGTCGGTGTTCTCGTCCTTCGGCCGAGTGAGCTCGCCGAGGAATCGGGAGGGGATGGAGGAGTGTATCTGTCCGAAGCGCTGCCTGCTGTTGGTGTGCGTCATGTAGAGCAGCTTCTCGGCGCGAGTGATTCCGACGAAGAGCAACCGCCTCTCTTCTTCGATGTCAGGTTCATCATCATCTGCTCGCAGCAGGGGCAGCACTCCGTCCTCGATCCCGGCGATGATCACCACGGGAAATTCCAGACCCTTGGCCGAGTGCAGCGTCATCATGCAGACCCGGTCTTCTTTCTGGTCCCAGCGGTCGACGTCTCCGAGGATCGCTGTCAGTTCCAGGAAGTCGGTCAGCGAACCCTCAGGATGTTTTCGATCGTATTCAACCGCGGCTCCAAGCAGCTCGCCGATGTTCGCCTTGCGCTCCTGCGCTTCTTCGTAGCCCGTTCGCTCAAGCATGCCTTCGTAGCCGGTCTCCCGCAGTATGGAGCGAAGGACGTTCTCGACAGATTCCTCCCGCGCCTCGTTGAGCTTTCGGTAGATCTTTCGGAAGCTGTCGAGAGCCTTGCGCTGACGGGTGGTGAAGAGGTCGTTGAGCTCTTCTGAGAGGACGACGTCGAGAAGTCCCCTGCCAAGCTCACTCGCAACGCTCTCTAACCGGGCGATCGTTCCCTTGCCCATGCCTCTCGGCGGCACGTTGATGATTCGTTTGAGGCTCTCGCTGTCCCTGGGATTGTCAAGGATCCGCAGAAAGCTGAGCAGATCCTTGACCTCTTTGCGCAGGAAGAACTCGACTCCGCCGACGATGGTATAGGGAATATTGGAGTAGATCAGCTCCTGTTCGAGTGTCCTTGAGAACGAGTTCAGGCGGTAGAAGATCGCTATGTCTCCACAGGGTGTTCCCGCGTCGATGAGCCCCCTGATGAGTGTGGAGATCTCTCGTGCCTCCTCCAATTCGTTCAGGAACCTGTAGACGCGCACCGGTTCCCCGCCGGGGTTCTCGGTCCAGAGATCCTTGGGTTTGCGCTCGAGGTTCCTGGAGATCAGCGCATTGGCCGTGGCGAGAACGTTTCCTGTCGAGCGGTAGTTCTGTTCCAGCAGGATGACCCGCGCTCCGGGGTAGTCCTTCTCGAAGTTCAGGATGTTGTTGATGTCCGCGCCGCGCCAGTGATAGATCGACTGGTCGGGGTCGCCGGTGATGCACAGGTTTCCATGGCTCTGCGCCAGCAGCGAGCCGATCTTGTACTGTACAGAGTTGGTGTCCTGGTATTCGTCGATGAGAATGTACTGGAACTGCTCGCGGTAGCGTTCGAGCAGATCCTCGTTCTCTTCCAGCAGTTGGACCGAGAGCAGCAGGAGATCATCGAAGTCGAGCAGGTTGCGCTCCCGCATCGCATCGGTGTAGCGGTTGTAGAGATCCCGGAGCACCTGGCCATGTTTATAGTCCGAGCCCAGCGAGGCGTCGTCTCCATGGTCGACGTTCTTGAGCTTGCTGATCGAGGACAGCAGGCTGTTCGGATCCCAGAGCTGCGAGTCGATATTCTGTTCCTTGAGGATCGTCTTGACGAGCGCCTTGCAGTCGGCCCGGTCGCAGATCGTGAAGGAAGAATCGTAGGGCTCGATGCGGTAGGCGTGGCGGCGAAGCAGCTTCGCGGAGAAGCTGTGGAAGGTTGAAACCCAGGGACTGCTCGAGCCGCAGAGTTGCTCCGTTCGAGCCTTCATCTCGCTGGCGGCCTTGTTGGTAAAGGTGATGGCGAGAACATTGTCGTGCGGGATTCCCGCGCGCAGCAGGTGGGCTATGCGATGGGTGATGACACGGGTCTTGCCGCTGCCGGGGCCGGCAAGAACCATCAGCGCTCCATCGACGTGGGTTACCGCTTTTCGTTGGGCCGGATTGAGCTCGGCCAGAAGGTCGTCGAATCGTGTTTTTTCCATCGTTTTCCGTCAGATCACCGGGGTGTACGGGTCACACCTAACCTGCTTAAGATAACTTTGTTCCAGTGGAGCGGTAAGCAGAAACCTCAAAGAGACCGCCCCCGGGCCGACAACCCGAGCAGAACGCATTATCGGCATCTCTGCCCCGGGGAAAACCCATTGGTGGAAAAAATCTCAAGGTGGCCATCTGAATTCTCTCAGGTATTGACAAA
>CBFHWB010000172.1:0-8838 GCA_965659285.1 Planctomycetota bacterium
TGAAACACCCGTTCGCTACCTGCTCCAGGGGTTTCTCAGCTATTCACTGGTCCTCACCTCGGTGCTCGCCGGAATCCTCACCCTGCTGCTCTCCTGCAGGACGCTCAGTGTCGAGTTCGAGGACAAGCTCATCGAAACCATCGCCATCAAGCCTATCGGCCGGGGCAGCTACCTTGCCGGCAAGTGGCTGGGGCTCGTCATCCTCAACGGAATCCTCCTGGGGGTGGCCCTGAGCGCCATCTACATCTTCTCAGTTCACCACATCGCCAGGCTGCCTCCCCGGGATGAGATAGATTCTGTGATCGTCCGGGAAGAGATCCTCACCGCGAGGGAACTGGTTCCCGCCCGCATCGAACCTTCGCTTGAAGAGCGGGTCGAACGCCGACTGGCTATACTCCTGGAGAAAGAGCCTGGGAGCATCGAACGCCTGGCCCGCCGGGGACATCGGCATTCACACGAGACAGAGGATCATCCCGGGCTCGCTGAGAAAGATCTTCTGGCGAGAGCACGGGAGAGCCTGCGTGAAGACCTGGAGCGGCGCTCGCTCAGCATCTCCCCCGGAAAGAGCCGGAACTTCAGCTTCGCGGGTCTTGGAACGCTGCGCGACAGCGGCTCTCCGGCAAGGGTGCGCTATCGCCTGGCAAGCCAACCGGGCCGAACCCCGGTCACCGCCAGGCTCATCGTGACCGCGGGACCCGCCAGCGGGAAACTGACCTTCACCCCTTCCTCCACAGGCTACTTCGAGCTCAACCCGGCCGACATCGATGAGACCGGGCTGCTCCAGCTATCCATCAGCAATCCGCCGGATTCCACCGGAGCCATCATCCTCAGCACGCGAAACGGCCTGGAGGCTCTGAAGACCAGGGGAGGCTTCCTGGGCAATCTCCTCAGGACCATGCTGGCCACCTGGATCAAGCTCTGCTTTCTCTCCATCCTCGGCCTGCTCTGCTCGAGCTTCCTCGGCTTTCCGGTGGCCGTCCTTCTCTGCGGGCTGGTGCTCCTTGTCGCCTCCACCAGCCCCTTCCTGCTGGAGGCCGCCGAGCTGGGGAGGTCCGCCGACAGCCCCGGAGGTTTCTTTGAGACCTTTGCCGCCACGACAACACAGACCCTCGCCACTGTCCTCAGCCGCTATGCAGAGTTCGACCCCGCCCTGCTGCTCATCGACGGCAGGACTTTCAGTTGGGGCGAACTGGGGCGCTGCCTGATCTGGATCGGGGTTCTGTGGACCGGCCTCTCAGGAATTCTTGCAGCCCTTATCTACAAGAGGAGGGAGCTTGCGCGCATCCAGGTCTGAAAACTCGAGAGCTTCCGGAAAAGCCTCGCCGTACCTGCTGGCTGGAGCGGCCCTGCTGACCGGCGCCGCCCTCCTGCTCGGTCCGATCAACCGGACCAGGAGCGAGCTGCAGCTGCGGGCCCATGGGGCTCTCTCTGAAAATCTTCCGCCCGACATAGCGCTGGCCCAGGCCGGGCTTGGGACCTTCCGCGCCCTGGCCACCAGCGTCTTGTGGAGCCGAGCCACCCGCCTGCAGAGCGAGGGAAGCCATTTCGAGGCGCTTCGCCTGGCCGACTGGATCACCCGGCTGCAGCCCCGCTTCGCGGCGGTCTGGAGCTTCCAGGCCTGGAATATGGCCTTCAACATCTCCCTCGCAACCGAGCTTCCCGCCGAACGCTGGCTCTGGGTTCGAGAAGGCATAGCCCTCCTTCGCGACAGGGGGATTCCGCTCAACCCCCGCGAGATCGATCTCTACCGGGAGCTGAGCCACATCTTTCTTCGCAAGCTCTCCGGATCGAACGATGAACACCACCTGCACTACCAGCGCCAGTTCGCCCGGCAATGGCACGCCATTCTCGGCCCTTCACCGGAAGAAGGAGCGGCAGGACTCGTGAACTGGCTGCGGCCGGTGGCTGAAGCCGGCGAACTCTACCTGGAGAACTCCGGCAGCGGCGGCCTGCCTCTTGACAGGTTCCTCTCGGATGTGCCGCGCGCCGCCGAGCTGCTCGCGCAGCTCGAGACCCTCGGAGTCGCTCCGGGAGAGGAGGTGCTGCGCGAGGCCGCGGCTCACGAGCCGGGCAGGTTAGCCGAGTGGATCGAACGTAATAAGGGGACCCCGGAATACGCCAGGCTGCTGGCCTTCCTGAGAGCCCAGGCTCTGGCGAAGAACTACAACATGGATCCCCGCTGGATGCTGACGCTCATAAAGGGCGAGTGGGTCGATGACGGAAAGGGAGAGAAGATCCCGCTGCCCCTTGACTGGCGGCTGCCGGAAGCGCACTGCGTCTACTGGGCGTCTCTTGGCCTCCACCGCAGCCGCGGCCTCCTGCGGCCCGATGAGTACGCGAGTTTTTACTGCCGCTCGAACCTGCTGAGCGCGCTCAACCTCCTCAAGGATACCGGCCAGTTAACCTTCGGACGAGACGGAGAGGTTTATCGTCGCCTGCCGTCTCCCGAATTCGCGCCGGCCCTTACGCGGGCCCTGAAGATCGCCGCGCAAAAATATCCGGGCATCTACCCGGAACCGGGAGCTTCTCCCCCGGCACCCTCCGGGAAATAGCTATTTCTTTCCGGGCCTGAAGGCCTTCAGCCTCGCCTCATCGGTCTCGAGGCAGGGTCCGCCGAGCAGGTCGATGCAATAGGGAATGGCCGGAAAGACCGCGTCAAGACATTCGCTGATAGCGCGAGGTTGTCCCGGAAGATTCACGATGAGAGCGGACCCGATGATTCCCGCGGTCTGGCGTGAGAGGATGGCGGTGGCCACCTTCTCCAGGGACACCTTTCGCATCAGCTCCCCGAAGCCCGGCATCAGCTTCTGGCAGACGGCCTCGGTCGCCTCGGGGGTCACATCGCGCGAGGCGGGTCCGGTTCCGCCCGTCGTCACGATGAGGCAGCACCCCTCGTCCGCGGCCAACTCGGCGAGGGCCGCCTCGATGAGCGGCTGGTCATCGGTAACGATCCTCGCCACAGGTTCCCACTCGGAACTGAGCACCTCGCCAAGGTATTCGCAGATGGCGGGACCGCCGCGGTCTTCGTATTCCCCGCGGCTGGCGCGGTCGGAGACGGTGAGAATTCCAATCTTCGCGGCGTCCATCAAATTCAGGACAGCTGCGAGTGGCTTCCATCGCAGAAGGGAGCGTTGCAGGTACGCTTGCAGCCGCACCAGGCGACCGTCTGCGCCTCTTCGATATCAATCACCATCGGCGTCATTCCGGTGCCTGCGTGCGCCCCATCACAATAGGGCTGGTTCTCAGAACGTCCACAGGTACACCAGGCCTTCTTGCCAGGCTCTTCATCGATCACACAGGGGGTTTTCTGGGGAATCGGTATATCGTTATCTGAACTCATCGTTTCTCCTGCAAGCAGGTGGTTGATTACTACCCTTAGTTTGCCTTAAATCGTCTCCGAAGTCTCTATCGAAGGACTGATCCGCCAGGCGGACGCACCGGCGGGAAAAAGATAGCGAATCCGTTTGAATATAGGCGCCGTGGACGCTGTCCTATCTTTACGCGACAATATCCAGGAGCACTTAATCATGAGCCATCGCCGGAAAAACGGGTCCCGCCGCCCATCTCGCTTCTCCACCATCCGCTACGCGGGAATCCTGCTGGGGATATCCACCCTGCTCCCCGCGGCAGAAAACACAGCCCCCGGAAAGCCCCCTGTAGCGAAAAGAATCCCCGAGAAAACAACCCTGCACAACGACAGCCGGATCGATGAGTACTCCTGGCTAAGGGATATCGAGGACCCCGCGACCCGCGCCTATCTCAAGGCGGAAAACCAGTACGCGGAGACAGCACTCAAACCGCTTCAGCCGCTGGTGAAGCTGCTGCGGGAAGAAATCCAGGGACGCATCGTGCGTCCGAAAACGATTCCGAGCTGGCAGGAAGGAAGCTACACCTACTACACCCGCAGCAGGGAGGGATCACCATACCCGCTCTACTGCCGCAAAAAGGGAAGGCTCTTTGCGAAGGAGGAACTCCTGCTGGATGTCGCCTCGCTCGCTGACGGAAATAAAAACGTACGGGTGGGGACTTTCCTTGTGAGCCCCGACCACTCCAGGGTCGCCTACAGCATCGATAGAGATGGACGCGGAGAGTATTCCATACACCTTCGCGCTTTCGCTGACGCCAGGACGCTGGGCGCCCCGATCGAGGGCACCACCGACAACCTCGCCTGGTCAGCAGATGGGACAGCGATCATTTACACACGGAGCGCGGGGTCGGGTGGCCCCAGGACAGTCTGGCTTCACCGTCTTGACGAAAAGCAGGATGATGACAGGTTGCTCTACCATGAGCGAGACCGGGAGTACTCCGTACGTGTGAACAAGACCCTCGATGGCCGGTTTATCTGGCTCGACATATTCAATCGCGACACATCAGAGGTCAGGTACATTGACGCGTCCAGGCCAACTGGCCGGCTGGAGCTGCTGGCGGCGAGACAGGCGGGAATAAAATACGGGTTCCTGCACCATGGTCAGAGCTTCTACATAAGAACCAACGAGGGCTCCGCCGGCTCTCGGCTGATGGTAGTCCCCGAGGCCGACACCACGCGAAAAAACTGGAGGGAGAAGGTCCCCGCCCACGCCGGGATCACCCTGGAGCACGCCTCTATCTTCCGCCACCATCTCGTCCTCTTTGAGAAACAGGACGGCCACCGCCGTGTTCGCATAGAGAACCTGGATGGGCAGGGCAGCCACTACATCGACTTCCCCGAGCGACTCTATTCGGTAGAGGGATGGCAGAACCGGGAGTTCATCACCAACCGATTCCGGATGGCCTACTCCTCGATGCTGGTGCCCCTGTCCTTCTTTGAATACAACATGGATGCCAGGCGCTGGGAGAGCATCCACGAAGTGACATTCAAGGGTTACAAGAGCGAGAACTATACAACGGAGAGAGTCGAGGCCCAGGCATCAGATGATGTCTCCGTGCCCATCTCGCTCGTTTACCGTAAGCGACCGAAAAAATCAGCGGCTCCGGTTCTCCTGCGGGTCTATGGATCCTACGGAATCAATCTCGATCCATGGATGAACCCGATCGACCTCTCGCTGCTGGACAGAGGCGTGACCATCGCCATCGCCCATGTTCGCGGAGGCGGCGACCTCGGCGCGCGCTGGCATGAAGAGGGGCGGCTGCTCAAGAAGAAGAACTCTATCGGCGACCTGATCGCCTGTGTCGACCACCTGGTGAAGACCGGCCATGCCGCCCCCGACAGGCTCATCCTCTCCGGGCAGGGCCCCGGGGCGCTGGCGATCGCGGCGGCTCTCAACCAGCGCCCGGACCTGGCGCGATCGGCTATCGTTGATCTTCCCTACGTGGACCTGCTCAATGGTCTCCTGGACAAGTCGGCCCCCCTGGGCGCAGGCGAATACGACGAGTGGGGGAACCCTGAGAGCGGAGAGCACTACGCCTATATCAAGTCCTACTCCCCCTACGACAATGTCCGCGAAGCCAGCTATCCGGACCTGCTGGTCACCGCTGACCTGAACGATAACCGCAGCCCATTCTGGATGGCCGCCAAATGGGTGGCCCGGATCAGGGCCATGGGTAAGCCCGGAAATCTCATCACCCTCAAGACCCGCCTTGAGGACAGGGGCGTCCGCGGCGGGGCCGCTCCCCGTGACAACTTCATCGAGGGAAGAGCCCTTCAGTTGGCCTTTATCATCGATCGCCTGAAGCTCGACCGTCTCCCTGCGCCAGGCGACCCTGCACGGGAAAAAAACCGGTAGAGAACCTAATGGCAGCCACAGCCTCCCGGACGGGCGCAGCCGCCTCCGGATGGAGGGCCGGGGTCGGGTTTCCTGGAACTGCTGGAATCGATCAGAGTGCCCGTTCCGAGGAGTCGCTCGATGGGAGTCTCCGCGGTAGTCTCTCCAAGCCCCTCGCCTGCCATCTCACAGAGCTCTCCCCAGGTCTCGAGCTTTCGGGAGATGCCGTGGAAGACCTCGAGGGTCTTGCCGTTACCGGGGCAGAAATAGTCATAGGTAGGCATGTGCTTAAACTTCCGTATAGAGAACGTTGGTCTCCTCAGTATAGCTCGTCGGCTGTTCCGCCTCCACTTTCGAAGAAAAATCTGAGATCGAAATCGGCTTCGCGTGTACTATGACGGGCCGTCCCAGGCTCAACAAACCAGGATAAGCAGGTTCCCGTTCAGATATGCAGCAAAAACATCCCTCTCAATCTTCAACATCGGAAAAGACCCGATCCCTTCCGGACATCGCGCGCGACTCGACCGCGCAGACCGCGGCGATGCTGGACCGAGTCGGAATGTCGGGAATAGAGACCGTCCTGCGGCGCCGGAGCCCCGAGGGGGAGCTCTTCCTCGTGCCCGCGAAGGCCGATGCCTTTGTCAATCTTGATGACCCCGAGGCCCGGGGCATCCACATGTCGAGGCTCTACCTCGACCTGCAACGCCAGCTCGAAGAAAACGAGTTCACCTTCCCGCTGCTCCAGAAGGCGCTGGAAGCGTTTACCCGCTCCCATTCTTCACTGAGTACTCACAGCTACCTGCGCCTTTCCTACGACATCATGCGCAAACGCGACTCCCTGCTCAGTGAAAACACGGGATGGAGGCATTACCCCGTTTCCCTCGAAGCCAGTTGGAACGGGAAACGAACCGATCTCAAGATCAGCTTCCGGATCACCTACTCGAGCGCCTGCCCCTGCTCTGCGGCCCTGTCGCGGCAGACCCTGAAGGAGCGCTTCGAAGAAGACTTCAGCGATCACCAGACGGTCAGTCTCTCCCACGTTGCCAACTGGCTGCAGACCCGCGAGGCAACCTCCTCCGTCCCGCACAGCCAGCGCAGCCATGCGGACCTGACCGTGGTGGCGGAAAAGGCTGATGAGAGTCTCCTCGAGGATCTCATCGACCAGGTCGAAGAGACTCTCGGCACGGCGGTACAGGCCGCGGTGAAACGAGAGGACGAGCAGGAATTCGCCGCCCTCAACGGAGCCAACCTGATGTTCTGCGAGGACGCGGCCAGGAGAATCTGCTCGCTTCTCGATGAGGGCAAGGGTTTCAGGGATTACCGCATCGAGGTGCGTCACATGGAGAGCCTGCATCCGCACGATGCCGTCGCCATCACCACCAAGGGAGTGGAGGGTGGACTCAGGCCCTGAGGACGCTGATCCCGTTGATTCTCTCCGACAAGACCATCAAGGAAATGATCGGCAGCGGCAAGCTGACCGTCGAACCCATCGAGGAAAGCTCGATCCAGCCCGCCTCGATCGACTGCAGGCTAGGCGACCACTTCCTGCTCATCGACGAAAACCGCATGGACTGCCTGTCGATGACATCCGAGATCCAGTACAGGAGCCTCCAATGCGAGGAGATCACCCTGCCGCCCCACTCCTTCCTGCTGGCCACCACCATGGAATACGTCGAACTGCCAGCCGGCCTGACCGCCTTCGTCGAGGGACGAAGCTCTATCGGCCGCATGGGCCTGTTCATCCAGAACGCCGGCTGGGTCGATCCGGGCTTCAAGGGACGCATCACCCTTGAGCTCTACAACGCGAATTCTCTGCCGATCAAGCTCGAGGTCGGCCGGAGAATCTGCCAACTGGTCTTCTGCAAGATGGACTGTGAAGCCTCGCGTCCCTATAGCGGAAAATACCAGGGACAGAAGACCACCGAGGGAAGCCGGATCTTTGAGGACAGGGAATCGTCGGAAGGCTGAGAGCCGGGCCTCGCGGCAGCCGCCTCTTCACAGAACGGCGCCCGTCCGACATACTATGCACCCATGAGCAAAGCACCCGACAACTTCTACATCACCACGGCGATTGATTACCCCAACGGCGTCCCCCACATGGGACACGCCTACGAAAAGATTCTCGCTGACTTCTACGCCCGCGCCGCCCGTCTGCAGGGCAGGGACACCTGGTTCCTCATCGGGCTGGATGAGCATGGGCTCAAGATTCAAAACGCCGCCGAGGAAGCCGGGCAGGCAGCCCAGGACTTCGTCGATGACAAATCACGGGCCTTCAAAGGTATCTACGAGAAACTCGGGATCTCCTACACCGACTTCATCAGGACCTCGGAGCCGCGCCATCACAAGTTCGCGCAGGAGATCTACCAGAAGGTCTGCGAGCAGGATGACATCTACAAGGGAGACTACGAGACCGACTACTGCGTCGCCTGCGAGAAGGCCCTGCAGAAATCCGATATCGCGGCGGGTGAATGCGCCGACCACCCCAAGACCCTGATCAAGGAGGAGACCTATTTCTTCCGGCTTGGAAAATACAGGGACGCGGTGCGCGAGCACATCCGGGAGAACCCGGACTTCATCGTACCCACCGAGCGCCGCAACGAGATCCTCTCGCGGCTCGATGACGAGGTCCATGACCTGTCTATCTCGAGATCGGGCTTCAGCTGGGGAGTGCCGATTCCCAACGACCCCGAGCACGTCCTCTATGTCTGGTTCGACGCCCTTTCCAGCTACATCTCGGCCCTCAAGGAGCCAGATTCGTCGAGAGAGAGCTGCTGGCCGGCGGACTGCCATGTGATCGGCAAGGACATCCTCTGGTTTCACACGGTCATCTGGCCGGCCATGCTTCTGTCCGCCGGACTGCCCCTGCCCCGGCAGGTCTACGTCCACGGTTTCATCCTGGACTCGGATGGCCGCAAGATGGCCAAGAGCCTCGGCAACGTCGTCAACCCGATGCAGGTCGTCGGCGAATTCGGAGTCGACGCTACGCGCTTCTACTTCCTCCGCGCCTTCGCCAGCGGACACGATGGCCGCTTTTCCATCGGAGATCTCGAAAAACGCTACAACAGCGAGTTGGGAAACGATCTCGGCAACCTGATCATGCGAATCTCCAAGCTCGGACTCTCACGCGCTGGCGGGA
>CBFHWB010000173.1:0-8784 GCA_965659285.1 Planctomycetota bacterium
GCCCAACCAGGAGGGATGTAAAAACCCGAGTTGATCGCAGAGTAAGACAGCGGCTCATATCTAATGAATCCTAATTAGCTGGATGGTTTCCGAAGCCGTATGAGGGTCTAGATCACAAAACCGGCCCGGCGCCGGAGACGAGATCGGCAATCAGGTCGCCCAACGTAACTCGAAATATTGACTTTGAGGAGGCCTGCTCATCTCATCCGACAATTCCAGACATCCAGGAGCCGCCTCCACTTACTTTCTTTCAGGTCGTCCGGCGATGGCCCGGCTCCCTGCCGGACTGCCATGACACTCCTTTCTTGTGGAAATAGACCAACTCGCATACGATCCCCCTCTTACTTCCAGCAACTGTTCTTCTAAGTTTTTCAACCACGAGGTACGCACCCATGAAGATCACCATCCAGGATGTATCCGTCAATCCAGGTGAACTCGAAAAGATCATCTCTTCCCTCGAAACAGCCATCACCCGTAACACCCGGGTCAAAGAACTCTGCGAAGAGATCCTGGAGGTGCAGAAATCCAGCGCCGACGACCTGTGGAAAAATGGCGGCGACGGGAAAAGCGGCAGGCGAAATAAACGCCCGCGAGGCGGAAAAACCCTCGCCGAAACCATAGCAGAAGTGCTGAGCTCAAACCGCGGCCCGCTGCGGCCCATCGAGCTCAAGAACAAGATCCTCGCCGCCGGCTACAAGACCTCGGCCAAACCCCAGAGCTTCTACACCGCGGTTTTCAACACAGCCAAAAAGCTCCCCGGAGTCGTTAAGACACGGGATGGCTTCAGCATGCCGGCTAAAAGAAGCAGGGCTGGAAAGAAAAAGCGGCGAGCTTCCGGGTGATTTCCGAACCTGCAAGACCGGACTCAGCTCGCGCCGGCCAGGCGCTGGTAGAGATTCAACAGAAACGCCCTATTGTCCATGCCGGCATAATGAAGCTCTCCTCCCATCCGGGAAAAGGATTTGCAGAAGCGGACGTAGTAGGCTGGATGGTCCATCGGCGGCTCCCCCCTGGACCAGTCCCAGGTCGACTCGGCCAGGTCGTTGACCACGATTAGAAAATCTTCGAGAGCGCCGCCCTCACGGCAAACGAGGTTGCGGGCCATGGAAAGCGATTTCTCAAAGATCATCGGCGACATCACCGCCGAGCCAACGCTCAGGTAGACCCCGCCCTCCAGGCCGCTGATCGTATCGGCATATAGCAGGAAATCTGACATCGAGGCGCGGCCAACAGCCCCACCATTGAGCAACGGGTGAGGATAGATGATGTCCTGGCCAATTCCCGGATGAACGGTAAAGCGAGCACCCTGGCGAAAACAGGCGGCCTGGATACTCATCGATGAGTGAGAATGCGGAAGATCCAGCGCCCCGGATTCGAGACCGGAGTTGTCCATCGCATCGAGGAGATCGGCCGCCGCGGCCGCCCTGGGGGCGGCCCCCGGACCTCCGCAGGCTCCGGCCTCCAGCGCGGCCAGCAATTCCTCTCTCGCGGGAACATCGATACGCTCCTCGACAATCATTCGTCCGATGGAACGCCCATACCCCAGGCCATCGAAAGCACCGACCAGGAGGGCCAGGCCAATACTGCCCCCGGTCTCTTCCCACATGCCGAACTGCCCGCTGCTGACATATTCCTCCACGTCCTCACAGGTACGGCCGAGGAAGGCGAACTCCCAATCATGAATAGAGCCGGCCCCGTTGGTAGCGATGTGCTGCAGCCAGCCCTCCTCGACCATCCTGCCGAGAAGCGGAGCCAACCCGTTCCTGATCAGGTGGGCGCCATGGCATAGCACGACGGGAGCTCCCCTTTTCCTGGCTTCGATAATCCGCTCCGCGGCCCGGTCGATAACGGACGCGGCGAGTCCCGGGTCCGGGGCCGGGGCCTCCGGATCAACGGCAACCTCGCTCATCTCTAGCTTGCTCCGCCGCGAGTTTACGGGCAGAAACTCCAGCCTGGACCGGTCAAACCCTTCTCTTTTCAATTGGCCTCCAATCCTGTCGACACCGGGAACGCCGCGCAGCCCGCAGGATCAACCTACCGGGGACTCCGGAGGCATGCAAGGTTGCAGGGAAAACTGCTCCTGGAGAAAGCGGCCCACGACATTAGCTGCGCCTGCGTGATGGGCGTATTGGAGATGCAGACACTTGACGAAATCCCACTCCCTGATACCCCCGATGCCGGTATTCCTGTAGACGTTTTCCCAGCCCTTCTCGATAACAGCCTCCTGGTGAGCCGGGAGGAGAGCAGCCCAGCGCTCAAGGCCGTAGGCTCTGTGGTTTTCGTGGTACTCCGCCCTGAAATCGGAATCGGCCTGGATCCGCTCCTCTATTTTCCCTATCCAGCCATAGGATTCAAACTCGGAGACCTGGCGGATCAGGGATGGACAGGTAAGCCAGAAAAGCGTTGGAAAGGGAGAGAGCGCCTCGCCCTGCTCGCCAACGGTCAGGGGATAATAACGAATGACCTGGGGGTGCCCCACCGGACAGTAGACCTCGACCTTCAGAACCCCGGTGGGCCGGCGCCCGAGCTGCCCCTCGAGCATGTCGAGATCATCCTCGCTGGCTTCCCATGCTGGAAAAGGCCCATCACTCATCGAGAAGCTCTCCTGTCAATTCACGGCCGGCTCTTTCCATCCATCCCTCCGTCTCCAGAACACTCCCGCCTCGAACACCTTAAAATTCGGCTGGATGGTATCAGGCAGGATGGATAGCCTTGCTGAATAACCGTCGGGCAAAAAATTATGGGCGGCTGTTCCGGCTCCACTTAGAATAATCTATCCCGTCTCCTGACGTTAAGGTAGCTGATGCGACACAGGAAACGGTTCCTTTTTTGACTTATGAACCAGGCAGGATAATTCGATGATCTCTTTCAATATGCAAACCATCTCCCTGGCGACTCTCTGCGCCGCATTGTTCCTTTTACCCGCTACGGTAAGTGGCCAGGAGGAGGGCGTCAGTAAGGCGGAAATCAGCAAGGCTCTGCGCACTCCCAATTCCCTCATCCGTCACGACACATGGACGAAGATGAATCCGGAGGACAAGAGCCAGTTCAGCATGCTTGTCAAGATCATGGCTAAGCAGCCCTGGTTCGACCGGGATGGAACCGTCAAGGCGCTGGCGACCGCCGCCAGCGACGAGGTTCTCGAAAAAATGATCAAGGCTCTCCAGAAGAACAAGGACCGCGCGGTTCGCCAGGGCATGGCCGTCGCCCTCGCCAAGATGGACGACCCGATCTTCTACAAACATCTCTACGATGCGCTCGACGACAAGGATCCCACCGTTCGCCGAGTCGTGGTCCACAGTCTGCGCGTCCACAAGAAACCCGAAGCTGTCGACGCCCTGGTCCAACGCTTCCAGAAGGAAGACGACCCGGTCGTGAAGACCTTCCTCGAAAGATCCCTCAATGAGCTGACCCAGGCCTACCGCGGCCCCAAGCCGGAGTACTGGTTGTCCTGGTGGGAGACCGCCAAGAACGATCCCGACTACAAACTTGGCGAGACCGATGAAGAGGCGAAAAAAGCCGCTGAAGACCTCGGCCACAAGCTGAAGCAGAGAAGAACCGTCTCCATCCTCGGCGGGGTCACGCTCGAATCATCTGAGAGGGGTTCGGGCATCGGTGTACCGATCCTCATCATTCCCCCCTACGGCTACAGCGAGAATATCATGTTGCCGTTCCTCTCGGGGCTCGAGCAGCGGCACAAGCTCCACTACATCAAGCTGCCTCCGGTGAGGAGCTTCAAGAAACTTCGCACCGTCAGTGCCAAGAATATCCCCTACTATCCGATTGACCAGCTTGTCGACGCCTTCGAGGACCTGCGCAAGCAGACCAAGGAGGAACGCTTCGCGATCATGGCCTGTGGCATGAACAGCTGGATCGCCATGCGCTACGCGAAAAAATATCCCAGGTCGGTAGCCGGAATGCTGCTGGTGGCGCCGCTGTCCGGAGTCAAGGAATACGCCCGGGCGACTGACCGCTTTGAAAAACAGGGCAAGGGAAAGAAGGACACCGAGATGCATTATTTCGGGCTGACCCGAAGATTCAACTCACAGACCGGAGAGAGCAACCTCGACAGCTACCAGCGCGAAAACGAAATCGCCAAGTGGGAAGGCGAAGGCGGGTGCATCGACCGGCGCTCCTGGAGCCTCTTCTTTCACGATGAACGCGACTATGTCATCAGCATGCTCTACCCGGTCAAGAACCACGTGATGGGAAGCGTCGCCATTCCTGACTTCGACCTCTTCAAGGAGAAGAAGCCGGCCCTCAGGATCCCGACCCTGGTGATCACCGGCAAGTCGAGCCTCTACAACAGCATCGAGGACTCCAAGGGGATCGCCAAGTACTATCGCGGGATCTGCCTGGTGTACGGCTACTCCTCCTGCATGCCGTTCTGCGAAGAATCAAAACGATTCAATAAGGACGTCGCGGGCTTCCTGAGAAAGTTCACGCGGGTCAAAAAAGACGCTTCTAAGAAAAAGGACTGAGCTCAGCTCCGGCAATCCTGTGAAAGACAGAACACCCAGGTGGCGCAAAGCCTCCCCGTACGTTTCCCTTCTCCTCGTCGCGTTCCTCCTCGTCCCGACGACGGTCGATTCCCAGACCAGGCGTTCCTCCAAAACCCGCCTGAGCCGTGACGAACAGATCGAGGCGGCGCTCAGAAAACGCACCCGGAAGATCCAGGACCAGTACTGCAGGGATCTCGTCAGGGTAGCGAACTGGGCCGCGCTCCAGGGTCTCAAGAAGGATGCCACCGCGCTGGTAAAAAAAATCAGCGGAATCAACCCGGAATATCCCAAGCTCGAAGACATCCGCGAGAAGGTGGAAGAGGCCGAAGAGGAAAGCGACGCGGCGAAAAACGAAAAAAACGGCAAGTCACTCCTCACACGACTCAAGTCAGCCGACAAGAAGCAGGGCGTGGAACTGGTCAAGCTGGCAACCGGCTGCATGAAGGTCGGGCTCTTCACCCGGGCCTTCGACATGATCAACTACGTTCTCGAGATCAGCCCGGATGATTCAAAGGCCCGTAAGATCCTGGGCTACAAGAAAGACACGAAAACCAAGACATGGATCAGCACCTGGGAATACAACCATCGCAAAAAGAACTTCCTCACCAAGGAGGGCTGGTTCGAAAAGAAGAAAAAGAAAGACTTCGACAAGGGCCTGCGTCCCTACAAGGGCAAGTGGCTATCAGCCGAACGTGAAAAATCCATCCGGACGCGCAACGAATACGCCCCCTACACCGTAAAGAGCGAGCATTTCGAGGTTCAAACCAACATGGGCAGGGAGCGAGCCTGGGAATTCGCCCTGAAGCTCGAGGATTTCTATACCCAGTTCTTCCGCGTTTTCATTGGGTACTACGACCAGATCGCCGGCGCCAGGCTGCTCTTCAACCGTCCCGAGACCAAGAAGATGCACCTTGTGATCCTCTTCCCCAGCCGCAACGACTACCTCACCCACGTCAAGCAGGAGAAAGGCAACGACAAGCTGCTGAGAGAATCAGCCGGCTTCTATTCCGGCAGCGACCGCAAATCCCGCTTCTACTGGTCCGACAACGAGGAGGAGACCTACCGCACCTTCTACCACGAGGTGGCCCACCAACTCTTCGCCGAGACCAAGTCGACGCGCAGCGGCGGCAGCCGTGGTAACAACTGGGTCGTCGAGGGGATCGCGGTTTATATCGAGACCTGGAAGAAGATCAAGGGCAACTGGGTACCGGGATATGAAATTGACAGCAGCCGGATGAAAATAGCCCAGCGCTTCCTCGCGGCCAACGGGGACTGGAGCCTCCAGGGCTTCGCCCATATCGACAATGACCAGTTCCACAAGGTAAACCGGGGCCTCAACTACTGCCTGGCGGGAGCACTCTGCCATTTCTTCATGCACTACAACGATGAGGTGTACAAGGAAGACTTCGTACGCTTCCTCAGCGCCTACTACATGGGCAAGATCAGCAACGACTCCCTGGCCGAGTACATCAAGATCGAAGGTGGAGGCGGATTCAACGCCCTGGAGAAGCAGTTCAAGGAATACATGGCGACCCTCGGCGAAAAGAAGCCCGAGCCCGAAGCTGAAGCCGACCCTGAAGATCTCGACGAATAGGTCTCAAGCTCCACGCTTTTCCCGGCCGAGCCCCTCGCCCGGAAATCGAACACCCACCAGGAGCGCCAGCGCCAGCACGCTGCAACCGGAGGCAAAAAAGAACGAACTCTTCACGGAGTCTTCCGATGCGAGCAGGTAGCTGGTCCCAAGTCCCAGCACCGACCCGAGACCTGAGCCCGCGAGAGCAAGCAAGGTCTGCGAGGTCGCTCGAACCTCCCTTGCTGCGATCGAGTTGATGGCCAGGCTGACGCCGATGAGGAAAAAGACCACACAAGGAGCGATCATCTGGCTGGCAAGCCCGAGCATCAACGGGCTGGTCGAGTTGGCAAAGACCAGGTGTCGTACCACCGAGGCGGCGATCCCCAGGCCCAGCACTTTCCTGTACCCGAAGCGCCGCAGAAAACGCGGCAGCAGCAGAAAGAGAGGAATCTCGAGAAGAACCCCGCAGGTCTGGATCGGCCCCAGCCAGCCAAGACGAATGTCGTTTTCCACCAGCGAGCGGCCGAGTGCCAGGGGCGACAGGTAGAACATGATCGCGAAGCCTGCCTGGACCAGGAAGGTAACCAGCAGCAGCCTGGCGAACCCTGGCGACCGAAACAGGATCTTCAGATCCTCCAGGAAGCTCCCGGCGCCCTCCCTGCGGCCCGCGGGAGGAGTGTGAGGCAGCAGGGGAAAAAGAAAGGCCAGGGCGAGATGGAGCCCGAAGGTCAGGTAGATGATGAAATGAAGCGAACGCTCGCCGCCATCGAGTATCCAGAAAGCTATGGGTACCGAAGGCAGCGCCCAGCCGATCGATCCCCAGAGCCTGAGCGGGCCGAACTGCTTCGCCGGATCTTCCAGGTTGTGGTAGCAAAGCGCGTTGGAGAGCGAATTCGTGGGCTGCTGCTGAGCCGTATAGAGAGCGAAGAGCCCGGTCAACATGACGAGGCCGGCGCCACGCGAAAAAAGAAGCAGGGAGAAGGCCGCCGAGAGATGGAGCAGGCAGATCAACCGGTTGACCGCTATGACTCGATCCGCAAGGGCTCCCCAGACAAAGGGCATTACACAATTGACGACTCCCGCCCCAAGCGCCAGCATGCTGAGATCTCTGACCTCGAAGCCCTTGGCGCTCTCGAGATAGGGTCCGAGAAAGGGGTAGAAAGCCCCGCCGACAGCGTATTGCAGCAGCACGAGCGGGAGCAGTACGGTAACCGCCCCAGGGCCGATCTTCATGGAAGGTCGCGTGAGTTCTGACAAGCCGCAAATGTTACGGCAAGCAGACGGAATGAACAAGAACCGCACGATTTCCACCGTGGGACTCTTCACAGCCGGTCGCTAAGAGCTATACTTTCAAGCTATGAAATATACCTGTCTCACCTGCCTGGTCTGGCTGACCCTCTCCCTTGCCCCGACCATCGCATGGGCGCAATGCCCCATGTGAAGAGAGAGTATCGACTCCGGTTCGGCGTCGGGATTCACCTGGAGCATTCTCTTCATGATGGGGCTCTTCCTGTGCATGGCGAGCTTTGTCATCGGCTTCATCTGCAGGAACATCAGAGATAGTGATCGCAGGCAGATGGGCGAGGACAGTTGACCGGCAGCGCGGGCCTCTCACTTCTTCGCAACGGGGATGAACCCGATCGAGGTCTCCAGCCAGGAGCCGCAGCTGCAACCGCCGCCACCCTCGGGCGAAAGCAGCATACCGCCGGCGGGAATCGTCGATAACCAGCAGTCCGGACGCAGCCTGCTCCAGCTCGTCACCTTGCCGTTTGAGCGATCCCACATGGTCACGTTTCCCGAACGGAAGATAAAGGCTCCCGTGGTAGCGGCATAGGTTCCACAACCGCCTCCAGGGAGGCTCTTTTTGAGCACCTTACCGGTCTCCAGGTCATAGGCGCGCGGCCGAACGTAGACCTCGCCATTGACGATCGCCGGACGCGCCATGTGCCCGCCATGATGATCCTGCCCCCAGCTGAAGCTGTCCTTCCACAGTGCCTTGCCGCTTTTCGAATCAAAGACATCGGTATGGTACTTCTTACCCCCGGATGCGACCAACACCACCTTACCGCCGCCACTGGCGAGATAGAAGACGACATCTCCATTGGCCGTATCGATAGGCTTCTCCCATACGACCTTGCCGGAATCGGAGTCGAGGGCGACGAGGTACTGGTCTGTCCAGAGCGAAGACGAACCTACCCGCCGGTCACCCGCCTTCTTGACCCCGGCGTTGCGGTTCTCGACAAAATAAACTCGCCCGCCGCTCACGGTGATCGTCGGGTTGAGGATGACTCCCTTCGAATATTCCCACTTCAGCAACCCGGACTTTTCATAGAGGGCGAAGAGATTCTCACTGCAGACCTTGTGGGTGCCCGGGCCGCTCTTGGCATCATACCAACCTGCCCCGGAACCTCCCCAGAAGTTCGTGTAGGCCGTGCCCTTCTTGACGCCGCTGCCGATGACCTTGTCGCCCTCGCGGGCCAGGTAGCTCCAGTCATATTCCCAGTCCTTGATGTCACCCGGCCGCACCTTGTAGCTCCTGCTGAGAGCACCTGTGTTCCCATCAATCCTCCAACAGCGACCACCCATGGCGACGAAAACGCTGTCCCCATCAGCGCACCAATTGCTGCAGTCCCGCGGCATATTGAAGCGCATCATGGAAGGAATCTCCCAGCTCCAGAGAATGGAGCCATTGTAGGAATCCAGTCCGAT
>CBFHWB010000174.1:0-8550 GCA_965659285.1 Planctomycetota bacterium
CTGCTCAACTATCCCGACAAGCTCCAGGGATATCTTGAGAGCTTCACGGCCGAGGGGGCCGAACGCCCGAGTCCAGGGTTGTTTCGCCGCCGCTTCGAGAAGGCCTTCGGACCTTTCTCCAAGGTGGAGACGAGCTGGGGAGCCTTCCTCGGGGAGCTTGAGAAGACCGAGGGCGGTCAGAAGAGTTCGCGTCAAAAACGCCGTCGCCTGTAAGGAACGGGCTTATTTGTCGTTTCCAGGAGAGGCGAGCTCTTCCTGGAGCTTCCTGAGGCTCTCGATCCTGTCGGTGGTGAGGGGATGGCTCTGGTGGAACTGGCCCCAGCGGGATTGGCCCTCACGGTATTTACTCTCGATGAGCTGGTAAAACTCCAGGCAGTCGGCGGTGCTGCCGTAGACGGAGTGAACCAGCCGCATACCGAATTCATCAGCCTCCTGCTCCTGCTTGCGGGAGTAGCCGGCCTCCGCCAACTGCAGGAAGAGAGTCAGCGAGCCCACCTCGGTGTCGCCCAGGAGGACAGCCAGGAGCCCCCGCGTCAGGAGGCTTCGGCCTAACCTTTTCAGACAGTGGCGATGCTGGTGATGTCCCAATTCGTGGGCTATCACCATGGCGAGGCCTCTCTCGCTCTCCACCTCCTTGAGCAGGCTGCTGGTGATCCCCACGGCTCCACCGGGCAGCGCGGCGGCGTTTGGTTTGTCAATATCCAGGCCGTATAGCTTGTAGGGGAGGGGGCGAAGGCTCTTATCCGCGGTCAGGCGCTTGAATATTTCCAGCGCGCGGCCGGAGGTGATTCTCGATTCGAGCATGGAATCGGTCCAGGAGAACCACCGGGTTTCAGTCTCTTCCGAAATGTTCGACGTGATAGCGTCGGATGCCAGTCCCAGGCCGAGATAGGCCAGGGTGATGATGGCGATAACTCCCAGGATGTTCTTGATGAGATCGCCGGGGGTGGTCCGCGCGCGTGAGACGTCCGCGGTCTTTTCGAGTTTCCTGGGGACGAATTTCATCCGTCCAGCCCGGGTACCCGGGGAGGCTCTTCAGGTGCAGCGAGTTGCTCAAGCGCCGCCTGGTCGGGATGGGTGGCTCCATCGGCATAGGTGATTGCGGTGGAATAGGCGATCACCTCGACCGTACCCATGGCCTTGCCCTTGCCTGAGCTGATAGTGGAGGTCTCCATTCTGCAGTTGATGTATTCATCCGCTCCAGGCACGGATTCCTTCATTCGAAGCAGGGCCTCTCTCTTGCCGCGGTCAAGAAGCGGGGAGTAGGCCTTCATCTCCCCGCCGAAGATCATCCTCCAGGACGAGAGGAATCGTTTGAAGTAGTCGATCGAGACTACGACCGAGCCAATGGCGAGGTCCGCGTCAGCGATGTTTTCGCTCGACGGCACCCTGGCGGTGATGGCGGGTTTGTCCAGGAAGGCTTCCTCCCGGATACCGATATTCCTGTAGTGTTTGCGCTCCTTGGATTTTCCGATGATAAAACCCAGCAGCAGAAGCACTATGAAAATAACGAGCTCGAGCATCAGACCCTCACGGCGGTTCCGTAGGCTAAAATTTCAGCCGCTCCGGCAGCCACAGAAGATGTGGCGATACGGACGTTGATGACCGCGTTGGCTCCAAGCTCTTCGGCCTGCCGGCACATTCGCTCGAGAGCCTGGTTGCGGGACTCCTGCAGGAGCTCCGTGTAGCCCTTGAGCTCGCCGCCGACAATGTTCTTGAAGCCGGCCATGAGGTCACGCCCGAAATGTTTGGCCCTGATCGTGGACCCCTGCACCAGTCCATAGTGCTCCTGGATAGTCTCTCCAGGGATCGTTTCAACATTGGTCAGAATCATTTCCGCACATCCTTATACTTTATCTATATGAGTGTCTTTGGCGACGGACCATCTGTAGTCACCTGCCCGACCCGGTATTGGACTGCAGAGGCTATCCTATTTGAAAGAGGGCAGGATGATCAATATTGTCGTTTTGAGGTTTTTACCCGGCCGGGTTGGGCTTCCCCGGACTTGGCTTCAGCGACCGTCCCTTGCCCTTCGCTTCTCTGTCCCGTCCGAATGACCGATCGGTCTCCTGGGCTGAAAATTGAAGCACATCCAGGATGGCGTTCTGCCCACTGTCCCTGTCGACAAGGAGAAGGGTTTCTCCATCCCGGGCGAGGCGGAAGCTCGCATGGAGTCCGGAAGCATCGGTGTCGCCATCGAGCCAGATGACCAGGTAGCTCTCGGCGGCGATGGCTGTTCCCTCCGGAAACTTCCATTTGCGGGGATTGTTGGGAGAGTCGCTCAGGTAGAGGCCCGAGAGGTCGATGGCCTTCGAGGAGCTGTTGTAGAGCTCGACCCAGTCTTCGAATTCTTCCTGGGGATCGGTATTGGTTTCCTGGTTGGAAGCGAGGAGTTCGCTGATTCGAACAGGGAAGCCCGACCTTCGGATGGCCTGGACCCTGTAGCTGAGGGGGGATCCTTCCGCGCGGCGGGGCTCAAAGACAGTGGCATCATTTGTCGCGGAGCGCGCCTCGGCGTAATAACGAACCAGGGTGCCCGCGGGATAGGCGGGGATGCTGCCGGTCCAGGCGGCGCCGTTTTTCTTCATCTCAGAGGCTGCGAAGGCGCCGAATTTTCCGGTGGCATGGTAGAGCAGTACCTTGCCGGGTTTCTCACCCTTGCCGGTTCGTATGCTGACCTTCACCTTAGAGGAAGGCGAGGCTTTCGAGGGGCTGGCCTTGACGCTGCTGATAACGGGCGCTTTTTCTGAGAGAGCCGGGTGTTTCAGCAGGTAGCTTCTGCGTCCGTCGACGAAGTTCTTGATCCCTGCTACGGGCCTCCGGCTGCCGGCGTAATTGCCATCGACTCCCTGCTCGTAAGCTTCGGTCGGGTAGAGCTTGGTGGTGTCCTTGGCAATCTCGTCTCCCAGCACCGAACGATAGCCAGTCACAACAGGCCCGATGACCTTCCAGTCGAGGGATTCGTCCAGGATGGTCTTCACGTGGGCGATGTAGCGCGCCTTGAGGTTCGGAGCTGAGAGGAGCTTGCTGATCAGGGGGCGCTCTCTCGAGTTTTCAAACTCGAGGGGGCTCTGTGAGAACTGTCCGCTGTCGCGGCCCGCCGCCTGGGGCGGGGGGGAGCCGGGTCTGCGGTCATCCGGGCGCCTGGCTTCGTCACCTCCGAGCCTGGGCGGGCGTCCAAAGGGACCCGAAGGTCTGCCGCCGCGGCCGGCATCGCCGGGACGTCGTCCCCTGCCGCGCCTTCCTCCACCGGGGCCTCCGCCTCCGCCACGCAGCCCGAAGGTTTCGTTGCTGTCGTAGGGCATCAGGTTCATCCGGCCTCCGGGGTCCTGGTACATGATGAAGTCGCTGCCCCGGCTGACGTAGCCGTCGCCATCCATGAGCAGGTTGTCGATCGCGATGAACCAGAGTGCGCGGTCGATGTTGAGAGCCTTGCCGAGGACCTCTTCGACCTTATCGGCGGGGGTTTCATGGAGCAGCTTGCTCAACTCGACGATCGACTTCCAGGAAGACTCGGGAGCCTCGGTCGTTTTCAACTGAATGTAGGACCTGTATTCATCGAGGTCTTCGCCGAAATAACGCAGCCCCGGCGCGCGCTGGGGATTGGCGGGTACCTTCCAGCGGATGCCCTTCTTGGTGTCGTACCAGTCAGCCAGGAAATCCTTATTGTATTGCTGGATGTTGAGGTAGACGCCCCAGCTCGTGCCGTTGATGACCAGCTTGACGTAATTGGATTTCGAGGTCGGCAGGTATTTGCCGGTGACATGGTCAAAGAGCACGTGGCGCAGGAAGGATGGATCGGCGTGGCTGTTCAGGAGGTTGAGGGTCTTGTAGCCGTAGAGACCTTTGTGGTCACCGTATTCCATTCGGAGGTTGAAAGAGCGTTTCTGGCCGGCGGAGACCCCGAAGAAGGATGAGTTGCCCCGGAACTGGATCCCCACTCCCTTGTAGGTCTTCCCATCGACTGTCATGTCGACAGGTAGCTCCACATCCGTCCTGTAAAAGTCAGCCAGCTCGGTTTCCCAGTCATCCATGGGGAATTCGATGAAGATCGTTCGCAGGATGGAGGCGTCGTAGAGCGACTTGTCGGGGTAGTTTTTCACATCGGCGGGGGTGAGCTTTTCAGGTTTGCCGGGGTTGCGCTCACGGGATTCTCCGCCGCCGCCCGGGCGGCGACCACGGCGACGGCTGCTGCTGCCCTGTTCCTTGACGTAGACCCTGGCTTTCGCCCGTTCCTCATCGTTGAGCTTTCCATCCCCATCCTTGTCGAATTGTTCGACCACCTTGAGGTCCTGTCTGCCGGGACCAGCACCGCCGCCGCGTCCTCCGCCCGGGGGTTGTCCGGGACGATCGCCTTCAGGACGGTTGCCCTGGGGACGATTTCCTTCCGGACGATTGCCGCCGGGGCGTTCCTCGAGCGATCGGAAGATAAAATCACGCATCTCCTTGCGCTCAGCCTCGTTCAACTCTCCATCGCCGTCGGCATCAAAGCGTTTGAGCATGGCCTCACGGTCAAAAGGATCCTCCCGCCGAACACGGTCATCCTGTGAAAAGGCCACCGAGGCGCAGAATGCCTGCAAGAGAAAGAGAATAGTGAAAATGCGCAGGATGGTCCGGGTCATGCTTCCGCCTTGTTCTGGAAAAAGATGGAGTTCTGTTCAGAATTTCGAAGAGGAGGTTCACGCCGAGCGGCGGATTTCCTCAAGCCGTGTATTATACAGTAACCCCGGCAGTGAGGGCAGGTTGCAAAGGGGCTTTCGATTTCTTTATTCACTCCCGGAGCGCCGCGGCATTTTCGCACGTGGAGAAAACTTGACCCGATTTACTCTCTGTGCGAAACCTTCCCTGCAGTTTGAGCGCAGAGACGAGGTTCCAGCGGTGGTGCGGGATCCGTAAACGAAACTATCAGGAGAGAGGAAGAGATCATGAACCTGCTCACCAGGCAGTGCGTTGTCGAGTTCATCGGCACCTTTTCACTGACCTTCATCGGCGCCGGGGCGATCATCGCCACCGGCGGAGGGAATCTTGTCGCTATAGCCTTCGCGCACGGACTGGCGCTGTCGATGGCGGTCTACGCCTCCGGGCATATCTCCGGCGGGCACATCAACCCGGCGGTGACGATCGGTATGCTGGTAACCGGCAAGATCAAGCCGCCCGCGGCGGCGGCCTATATCGTGGTGCAGCTCCTGGGGGCCACGCTGGCGGCGTGTGTCCTGAGTTTCTGCCTGCCCGGAGAAGCTGTCGACAAGGTCAAGCTCGGCGCGACTCTTGGAAGCCTGAGCGTCCCTGAAAATGTCGTCAAGGTAATTGTCATCGAGGCGATCCTCACCTTCCTGCTGGTGACGACGATCTTCGCCGTCGCCGTCGACAGCCGGGGGCCGAAGAATATCTACGGTTTCGCGATCGGCCTGACGGTCTGCTTCGACATTCTCTGCGCCGGGGCCTTCACCGGCGCCAGCATGAACCCTGCTCGCTCCTTCGGACCGGCCCTCATCGGCGGCCATTGGGATATTCACCTTTGCTACTGGATCGGCCCGATCGTCGGCGGGGTGCTTGCCGCGCTGGTCTACGACCGGGTCGTCATCGGCAAGGATGCCGCTGGCGGTGACGATGCCGCTGGCGGTGAAGAGAGCTGAGATCGAGGTTTCGGCAATGAGCAAGACCCTTCGCTGACTGTAGCCATCGGTTTTTCGTGATGCTGGAGTCCCTTCGGCTGATGGCACAGGAGTCCCGGACTGCTACCTTCTTTTCCGAGGGGTACCCGCTACGGGCCATCGCCTGCAAGGTGATACAGCCGTTCCCGATTTTTTACTGAGACCTCCGGCCTGGTCAGTTCCTCGTCCGTCAAGCTTCCGCCTTCGAGTCTTCCCACGCCTTCAGGACATGGGTGACGATCTCGCTGACACCCTCACCGTGCTTGACCCGGGCAAGGATGAAGGGGCCATCGCCGCGCATCTTCGCGCTGTCTCGCTCCATGACCGAGAGGTCGGCGCCGATGGCCTCCGCCAGGTCGGTCTTGTTGATGACCAGGAGGTCGGACTGGGTAATTCCAGGTCCGCCCTTGCGTGGAATCTTATCACCGCCTGAGACGTCGATGACGTAGATCGTGTAGTCGGCGAGTTCCCGGCTGAAGTGGGCGGCGAGGTTGTCGCCGCCGGACTCGCAGAAGAGCATGTCGGGCTTAATCTTAGCGGTCAACTCCTCCAGCGCCAGGAGGTTGGAGGAGACATCTTCGCGGATGGCGGCGTGAGGACAGCCGCCGGTCTCGACCGCCTCGATACGCTCGGCTTCGAGGGCTTCGTTGCGGATCAGGAACTCGGCATCTTCACGCGTGAAGATATCGTTGGTCACCGCGGCGAGGCTGAAGCGCTCACGCAGTTCTCCGCAGAGCGCCAGCAGCAGGGCTGTTTTGCCGCTGCCGACCGGTCCGCCGACTCCAACGGTAAAGGCGCGGCGACTGTAATCCCTCTTGGCCGCCGACAGATCGCGTTCCTCAAACAGGCCGGGATGATCCATGTGTTCATGGGTGTGCCCATGCCCAGTGTCATCACAGGAGTGATCATGAGAGTGTCCATGATCATGGCTGTGCGAATGTTCGCCGTGGGAGTGGTCGTGGGAATGGGTTGAACTCATTGCGGGCTCCAATTTTTTTTCAGCTCTGGAAAAGTCTCGAATAGAGGCGGTCCTGGTTGGTCTGCAACGCCTCGATGACAGGCGCTGTCTGGGCCAGGTCATCCAGGCTCGGAATGGGCAGGTCGGTTACGATGTCCTCGGCAAACGAGGCTGCCTTGCGCTGGATGACCTGCGCGCGTAATGGCCCAATAACCCCAAGTCTTACGGCACTCGATAAAATACCACGGATGATGAAATAGAGGTAGATTCCGGAAGCTGTTTGGTCTTTTATATCCAGAATATTGGAGATAAGACCAAACACCGGCGGAAGATGGCATGAGAGTCCATCTTCAATTACGTTGGTGCGCAATTGAGTAAGTTTGGAATTCTGAAAGACCGTCTCACAGGTCGCAAGGAGGGTGGCCCCCTGGCGCCGACTGGCACGGTTGGCTACATGATTGCTCAGGAAAGCATTGCATAGACTATCAAGCTCGTAGAACGAATCCGGATCGTTGCGGGCGGAGATCACGAAAGGGAGTTGACCGTTTGACGCCTGCTCCAGGCTGGTTCTTGTAAAGACCAGCAGGTCTTCTTCGTTCTCTACTCTGCCGTTTTGCCAGGCCGCTTCAAGGCCGCTGGAATGTGCGAAACTTCCCGCCGGGAAAGCGGAATCTATTAATTGCCAGACAAGCCAGTCGGAGGATGACATAGAGGCTATTCCCTGAATTTCAGCGGTTTAAATCAGAAATAAGAATTCGGATTATGCTGGCTCTTAAGCCAACTCGTCAAGAATCTCTGCGAATGAAAGAATTCGCAGCCTGACCCCAGGCTTGAATGCACAGTAATTGTTCTGCCGCACAAGATAAGGCAACCAGTCAGGACATTTATTGTGCAGCCATGGCTTTTGTGAGCCGTGGGGAAAGTTTTGAAAGGAGGTCGTTTCAAAAGCATAGATTTTGATTTTAAGGTTCTCCCGACTGTTTAAGACTTTGATCTGTAAACGTTTAGACCAGGTCTTTCCTGGAAGGGAGGTTGTGATTTCCGGGCCTGCAAGGCAGATCGGCTTCTTAAGTCGGATCTGTGGCACGGCAATTGCGAATTGTACGGCTTAGTTCTCTTGAAATTTCCGGTTTGAGATTTCGGGAGGTATTCATTTTAGACCATTAGGGCTGAGAAGTTCAGCCAGGTCGGATTGTTCAGGCGGTTCGGTTTAAAGGATTAAGCGCGAAATGTCTGGACGGGTATTTTTTTATGGAGGTGCTGTCTTGAGTAAGACAACCAGAGTTCTTTTTGCAGTTGTAGCGTGTGCATTCGTCGTAACCCAGGCAACCGCCCAGGATGCCGCTGCTCCCAGCGTAAGCCTGGGTGGCGGACTCCGCGCCGGCGCGAGCTGGGGTGGTGATGCCGGTGACGATTACGGTCTCAGCAACGTACGTACATATCTCAACGCGTCGGCCTACGGCTGGCTCGGTGTCGAGGTCAACACGGAAACCAGTTTGGGTACTCCTGCCACCGTCGGCGAGAGCCCCGTGATCATTCTTGACGCTGTCGCGAAGATTGATCTCGGCTCAGTCAATGTCTGGGCCGGGCGTTTCCTCGCTCCCAGCGATCGCGCCAACCTGAGCGGTCCCTACTACGGCAACACCGGAAATCTCGGACTCGCTACTGGTTCGAGTTACTACATGGGTAGTAACAACAATCATGGTCGCGATGATGGCGTCGCTATCTGGGGCAGCTCGGATCTTGGCGGCATGAATCTCAAGTACCAGGTCGGTATGTTTGATGGAGTAGCCGGTGATGACGATGAGATGCTCGCCGGTCGTATTGTCCTGAATCTCTGGGACAACGAAGAAGGCTACTACAACGCCAGCACCTACTATGGTGAGAAACAGATTCTCGCCATCGGTGTCTCCTACCAGGATGGAGCCGGTTCAGGTG
>CBFHWB010000175.1:0-8538 GCA_965659285.1 Planctomycetota bacterium
TCAAGCGGTTTGAAAACGGCTTTATTACTGATCCGGTCGTCCTCAGCCCGAAGAATGCCATAGCGGATATTGACGAGATCCAGAGCCAGCAGGGATTTTCCGGAATCCCTATTACTGAAGACGGCACCCTGCAAGGCAAGCTGGTAGGAATCGTCACCAACCGCGACATCGACTTCGAGCCTGATCGTGGACGCCTCCTCGAAGAGGTGATGGTCACCACCCTGGTAACCGCCAACGAAGGAGTGACCCTGAACGAGGCCAACAACATCCTGCGCGAATCAAAGAAGGGCAAGCTGCCCATCGTCGACAAAGATGGACGCCTGATATCCCTCGTCTCGCGGACCGATCTCAAAAAGAACCGGGACTATCCGGAGGCCAGCAAGGACGAAAGCAAGCAGCTGAGAGTCGGCGCGGCCATCTCGACCCAGCTTGCCGACCGCGAGCGTCTCGATGGCCTGGTCGGTGCCGGAGTCGATCTCGTCGTTATCGACGCGGCTCAAGGCGACTCGGTCTTCCAGATCGAGATGATCAAGGAAATCAAGAAGGCCTACCCGGAAGTCGACGTCCTGGCCGGCAACGTGGTCACTACAAGGCAATGCGAGCACCTCATCAAGGCGGGAGCGGACGGCATCCGCATTGGCATGGGACCCGGCTCTATCTGCATCACCCAGGACACCATGGCGGTTGGCCGTGCCCAGGCTACCGCCGTATACCAATGCGCCAAGTACTGCAGAACCCGTGGAATCCCGGTTGTCGCTGATGGCGGCATCAACAATACGGGAGCCCTCGGCAAGGCCCTGGCCCTTGGCGCCAATGTTGGAATGATGGGCTCGATGTTCGCCGGAACGCAGGAAACGCCGGGAGACTATTTCTACAAAGATGGAATCCGGGTCAAGAAGTACCGGGGGATGGCCTCCGTAGAGGCTATGGAGCGCGGCGGAGGAAAGCGTTATATGTACTCCAATAAGAACATCAAGGTTGCCCAGGGAGTCTCCGGCCTGGTCGTCGACAAGGGTTCCGTCTATGACCTCCTCCCCTACCTCTCCCAGAGCCTGCGCCAGTCCTTCCAGGATATGGGGTACAGCACGGTCGAGAGCCTTCACCTTGCCCTGGAGAACGACGAGCTCCGCTTCGAAAGACGCACGCCCTCAGCACAGCGCGAAGGCGGAGTCCACGGATTGATGGCCTACGATGAGCCTTTTCGCGAAGGCGGACGTGATCGACAATAATCCATCCTCTTGCCGACCCGTCTCCCGCTAGGGTATCTTTTCCTTGTCAGCCAGCAGCCTGGCTGCTTTTCAATGACCTGTCTGGATTTAAATCCGTGCCTGAATTTGTCGCAATATTAGACTTCGGTTCTCAATACACGCAACTGATCGCCCGTCGCGTACGGGAACATCACGTCTATTGCGAAATCCTCAAATGCGATACGAGCTGCGAGGAATTGTCTCGTCATCAGCTCAAGGGAATCATACTTTCCGGCGGCCCATCGGGTGTCTACGAGGAAGAGGCTCCTCGCTGTGATCCGGACATTTTCGATCTGAATGTCCCGGTCCTGGGAATCTGCTACGGCATGCAGCTTGGCTGCGAGCTTCTCGGCGGCAAGGTGGTCGCCGCGAGCCACAGGGAATACGGAGCGACCGAGATAGAGGTCAACACGGAAGACCCCCTGTTCAACGAAGTGAGTTCCCTGACGACGGTGTGGATGAGCCATGGTGACCGGGTCACCGAGATCGAGGAAGGCTTCGAGACCACTGCGAAAACAGATAACTGTCCCCACGCCGGCATCTGGCATAGGGAATCCAACTTCAGGGGAATCCAGTTTCACCCCGAGGTGACGCATACTCCCGAGGGATCCAGGATTCTCCAGAACTTCCTCTACCCAATCTGCGGTTGCAGCGGAGACTGGTCCCTCAGCAAGTTCATCGATGAAAAAACCGCGGAGTTGAGAGAAACCATCGGGGCCAGGAACGTAGTTCTCGGGCTCTCCGGTGGAGTCGACTCCAGCGTCGTGGCGCTCCTGCTCGATCGGGCCATTGGGAACCAACTGACCTGCATCTTTGTCGACAACGGAGTCCTGCGGAAAGATGAACGTGAGCAGGTCAAAACCATGTTCACCGACAACTACGATTTCAACCTGCGCGTTGTCGACGCGACAGATCTCTTCCTCGAAAGGCTCGCCGGAATTTTCGACCCCGAGGAGAAGCGCAAGCGAATTGGAAACACCTTTATCGATGTCTTCAAAGACGAAGCCGCCGGGATTGACGATGTTGAATTCCTTGCCCAGGGCACACTCTACCCCGATGTCATCGAAAGTCTCTCCCCCATAGGAGGCCCCTCGGCAACCATCAAGAGTCACCACAATGTCGGCGGCCTGCCTGAGCAACTCGGCTTCAAGCTGGTAGAACCCCTCAGGAGCCTGTTCAAGGATGAGGTCCGCCAGATCGGCAAAGAGCTCGGGCTCGCCCCAGAGCTCCTTGAACGCCAGCCCTTCCCCGGCCCCGGACTCGCTGTCAGGGTTCTCGGCGAGGTCAATGCGGAAAACCTCGAGGTCCTGCGCAACGCTGACGCCATCATCCAGGAAGAGATCGAGAAGTGGGAAGACTACCCGAGCATCTGGCAGTCCTTTGGAGTCCTGCTACCTGTGCAAACCGTTGGCGTCATGGGCGACCAGAGAACCTATGACAACGTCGTAGCTCTCCGGGTTGTAGAGTCTCTGGATGGAATGACGGCCGACTGGATCCACCTTCCCCAGAACATCCTGGGAACCATCTCTTCGCGTATCTGCAACGAGGTCCACGGCGTCAATCGAGTCGTTCTCGACATCTCCTCCAAGCCTCCATCTACGATCGAATGGGAATGAGGAGGCTGAAGCTAAATGGCCGATCATGAAGGCAAACCCGATGCCGGCGGAATGAGCTTCGCCATCGTCGCCTCCCGCTTCAACGACTTCATCGTCGACAACCTGGTCCAGGGAGCGACAGGCCGGCTCATTGAGCTTGGAGCGGCGAAAGACGCCATCAAGCTCTACCAGGTTCCCGGCGCGTTCGAAATACCGGGCGTCGCCCGTAAGCTCATCGACGCGGGCTCCTTCGATGGGATCATCTGCCTTGGAGCGGTGATCCGGGGAGCGACCCCTCACTTCGACTACGTCGCCGGCGAATCAGCCCGGGAAATCGCCCGCCTGGCGGCTCGAAGTCCTGTCCCGGTCATCTACGGGGTGCTGACGACCGACGATGTAGAGCAGGCCCGCGAGAGAGCCCGGCCCAATGCCGAGAACAAGGGTACCGAAGCGGCCGCCGCGGCTGTGGAAATGGCCGCCCTGTACGCGGAATTGAAGAGAAACCTTTCACCCGATGCCTAAACGAAACAGAACCATAGCACGGGAGATCTCCCTGCAGGCTCTCTTCCAGCAGGATCTGACAGACAGCAAGAAGGAAGATCTCGATGACCTGCTTGCCGAAGCGGCCGAGGGGGAGCGCGGCTACGCGCGCGCCCTGGTAACCGGAGTCCTGGAAAACAAGCCGGAGCTTGACTCCAGGATCTCAGAGGTGACCGCCAACTGGAAACTCGAAAGAATCGCCGCCGTCGACCGCGCCATCCTTCGCCTGGGGCTCTACGAACTCCTCGAGATGGCCGAGGTGCCGCCTAAGGTGGTCATCAACGAATCAGTCGAACTGGCAAAAAAATTCTCCACGGAAAAATCCGGCGCCTTCGTCAACGGCGTCCTGGACAGGATCTACCAGACGATGTCAGCCGGGCGAGAATCCTCGCCTGGAAAAGAAAACAACCACGATTCGGAGGCCTGAGAGATGGCATGGTTCAAGCGCTGGAGATCCGGCAGGAAGGAAGAGCCCGAAACCAGGCAAGAGGAGAGTCCCCCGGTAGAACCAGCCGAACCTCCCGCGGAACTTCCAGCGGCCGAGGAGCAGCCTGAACAGCCGACTGAAGCCGCCCCCCCGCAACGGCAGGAAGCTCCCCCGCCAGAGAAGGAACCTGGAAAAAAGAAACTGTCCGCCTGGTCCATCCTGCGCAGGGGGCTTGCCAAGACCCGTAAAAGCATCGCCGGGCTGTTCAGCCTTGGGGGAAAAGTAGATGAGGGCATGATCGATGAGATCGAGGCCGGCCTCTACGCGGCCGACTTCGGCCCGGAGACCGTAGCCGAACTGATCGACGGAGATGAAGGCCTCCGCTCCGCCTGGAAGGAAAACAAGTTCACCGAGTCCGGAGAAGTACGCGAATATCTCAAGAATCTCCTGAAGAACAACCTCAAAAAGCGGGACAACAGCCTCCTTCAGGCCGAGACGAAGCCAACCGTCATCCTGGTCTCAGGAGTCAACGGAACCGGCAAGACCACCAGCATCGCGAAGTTGTCCAACCGGCTCACCTCAGCAGGAAAAACGGTCATCCTGGCGGCGGCCGACACTTTTCGAGCGGCCGCGGTCGAGCAGTTGACCATCTGGAGCCAGAGGCTCGGCATCGAGATCGTCACGGGGGAAGCGAACTCCGACCCGGCCTCGGTAGCCTACAGAGCCGCGGAGCGGGCGGTGGAACTCGACGCGGACTACCTGATCGTGGATACAGCGGGTCGGCTCCATACCCAGGTCAACCTGATGAAGGAGCTCTCCAAGATTCGAAACGTTCTCGACAACAAGATCAGCGGCGCTCCGCACGAATCACTCCTCGTCCTCGATGCGACCACGGGTCAGAACGCGCTGACGCAGGCCTCGAACTTTCTCGAAGCTGTTGACATCAGCGGGATCGTCCTGACAAAACTCGATGGGACCGCCAAAGGCGGGATCGTGGTAGCCATCAACAACCGCCTGCAGATTCCAGTCAAATTTGTCGGCGTAGGCGAGCAGATAGACGATCTCCAGGTCTTCGAGCCCGACGGATTTGTCGATGCCCTGCTCGACTCGGCCGAAGAGCCGACAGAAGAACCCGGCTGAGAAGATCAGCTTCCCGCCCGCCTTGGAATCAGAATCCGAACGGCAGACAGTCAGCCCCGCCCAACCTGAACGGGAGGCTCAGGCTCTGGATGGACTGGGTTTCTCCCGTGCCGTACTTCGACTGGAAGTAGACTCGGAACCGTACGTACCTCGTCCCCTCCAGCTTGCGCGGATCCCGCACGAGACCCGTCATCTCTCCAGCCTGGCCATGGACATCGAGACTCTCGCCGGCGCTTTCCCAGACGACAATGGCCCGGGTTCCGGGAGGCTGCTGGAAGGTATTGTAGTCCACTCGGGCTCCATCCAGAAGCAGCGCGTGATTCGAAGCGGCGCGGCCGGGACCGACACCGATTCGATAGATCTTCGAGACCGCGACGGACTCGACGATGTCGGTCAGGAAAGGACCGGTCGTCACGCTCGGGTTCACGCCTTGCGAGCGAATTCTCGAAGAAGGCGAGTACTCAATACGGATTCGACCATTTGAAGATGGGCCTCCCAGGCCGCCAAAAGGCGTACCCGTAAGGGCCGGGGCGGTATTCGTTGACGCGGCTCGAACATTGCCCTCGTAGAGACGGACACCACTGGAGAAGAAGGGAGGCAACTGGTTAGCCTGCCCCGCGCTCACGTCGAACTGGACTCCACTCTCCAGGGTAATCGTATTCTGAACTTGCAGGAAGATCGTCCCGCCCGCCCCGGCACCGCCATTTCCGGCGAGGTCGATGGACTGGTAGGCATCTCCTCCGCGAGACACAAGCCGCGCGCTCGAACGCAGGTAGAGATCCTGCGCGACGATATGAAGGATTCCTCCACCTCCTCCGCCACCGGTACCCGGAGCGTAGAGAGCCTGGCCCTTATAAGGGTAATTACCGAGAATGCTTTCGTTGCGGTACGCTCGGCTGATATTGGCGCTGCCGCCGCCGCCGGCGCCGCCCATGCCGCCAACAAGGGCGAGCTGGGGAGGCTGCCCAAGCAGCGTCAGGCGCTGGTTGGGGAAGTTGACCGCGTCGCTGCCCTGGCCGGCGAGCTGGCCAGCCAGGCCACCGTTACCCGGCAGGAGCTTGACATCACCATCCTGACCAACCTGGCGATTTCCGCCGCCGCCGCCGCCGCCGCCGGACTCGAAGCAGTCGAAGCCGCAGGTTCGCCCTACGAGACTGCCGCCGCCGGTGGAGCCATCAATATTCGGAACTCCCGGCCTGAAAACCGGGGGGAGACCATTGAGAGTCGAGATCAGGTTCGGAAGGATTGAGTTCTCTCCCCTGGTCACCTGGGTATTCGCCGCGCTGCGATTATTGGGGTTGCCATCTGCATGGGAGATCATTCCGCCGGCGCCGCCGCCGCCGCCGCCGGCTCCGGGTACTCCGCCAAGACCGAACAGGGGAGTCTCTCCTCCCTCGATAAAGCGGAGCGCGCCGCCTACACCTCCGGATGTATCAATCGTCCCGGCAATCTCGGCATGGTCTTTTACCGAGATCGTCAACGGGTTAGGACCTGTCGCCCTCAGGACAACATCCTCGTCGATAATGAGCGCCGAGAGATCCAGGAAGCCGGGGTTGAGATCCGACTCCCGGGTTTCCTTTACAATATTTCCAACGGGGGAGCGCAGAATGCTCGTAGCCGTATCAAAAGTCCAGACCGAGATGGGACGACCCGTGGTTTCGTCCAGGAGGATCTCTCCAGTATTCGGATCGAGACTCTGGATAAACCGAAGGTGAACCACTCCATCTCTGCCGCGGCCGAAGGATGGCTCTTCAGAAGCCTCGATAAAGCCGGCGTTCTCGAGTACGGCGGGATCTGTGGCTGGCTCGATGGTGCTTGGATAAACGAAGACCTGCGTGTTCGAGGAATGAGACGTTCTCGTGCCCTGGACCGCCCGGGTAAGACTCGTGAAGGTACTTGCCGTCTTTCCACCGTAACCAATGACCTCCTCCTCAATCTTGACGAATCCCGCAGTCGGGAACGCCTGGGTAGATTGCACGCGGATCGTCTGGTTACGGTTATTGGACCCGCTCAGGGTCGAGGTCAGACGAGTAGTCGCCTGCAGGGTCATGCAGAAAGGAGTTCCTCCGGTTCCGCTCTCGAGACGAATGAACCCATCGCCTCCAGTCCCCGCCCCACCCCGGCGGTTTTGTCCGTTGGAGGGACCGCCGCTGCCGGCCGCGCCGCCATTCACCTGGAGGCTGTCACAACTGGTGACATCAACGGATCCCGTGGCGCGCAGATGAATCGAACCACCGCTGCCGCCGCCTCCGGCTCCACCATTCGTGGTGCCCGCGGGCGCCTCTCCAGGAGGAACCCTGCCGGAACCGCCGATGCCGCCATTGGCCTGGATAGATCCGATGACCACAACACTGCCGCGAGCGGTAAGCCGCATGGATCCGCCGCCGCCGCCACCGCCGCCGCCGCCGGTCGCGGCGAACTCAGCGCCCATAGAGACGCGGGAAAGACTGGCTCCTCCGCCGCCGCCGCCGGAACCGGAGGTAAGGGGAACCTGCAGAGCGTTACCTCGAGCAACTCCTCCCTTGCCTACACGCGGCTGGATAAAGCCTGAAATATTCGTTGTACCGTAATCACCGTCGCCACCGCGAACTCGATGCCCGCCTCCGCCTCCAGGCGCACCGGCAAAGGTTGAGTTGCGAACCGTGTCCGGGTTGACTGCGGCCGGGGTCGTTCCGCCTCTTCCACCTCCGTTAGCGCCGGCCGTGGCAGGCTCAAGAAGCTGAACGGCCGCAGAGGCCGCCCCAGTGAGTTGCATGAGAGCTCCATCTCCGCCAACTCCGCCGCCGGCCGTCCCCTCACCTCCGGAACCGCCGACAAGCGAACCATCCGCTCCGGCGCCGCCGTTAAGATCAAGAAGTCCGAGGACGGTAAAAACCGGATCGGTGTCGGAAGCGCTGTTGTCGCCGCCGGAGCAGCGAATCACCAGGGGATTGTCCCCCTGCACATAAACCGTGGTCTGTGGGGAGATGGTGAAATTAGCAAGGTGGAATTCGCCGAATTCTTCTCCGGGATTACCAACCCTGTTGCCATCTGGAGTGCCATCATCCGTCAGAATGAAGGTGCTTGACTCCTCGACTATGACCGCGGGCTCTCCTTCGAGAGCGACGTTCCTGAGAAGAATATGGGTGATATTGAGACGATCGGTATCGATCAGGTAGTACTGACCGGTGATCGTATCAGGATCGAGGAAATTTTCCGTCGGTAGCACCTCCAGGTCGACCTGGGCAAGACCCTGGCCAAACTGGTAGTCATCATCTGTCGCGGTCCGGCCCTCGAGAAGGCCGGGGTTGTAGGGAGCGCCCCAACTGGCATCGGTCTCGTTCCTGTCCAGGTTGGTATCGTTATCGAACGATTCCGTGATCTCAGCGGATCTCCAGCCGGAAACCGGATCTTCCGGGCGATCTTCGAGCCAGTAATAGATAAACGAGGGGCCCATGAAGGTATGCGCGTTGAAATCGCGGTCACCCGCATCGGGAACGGGGCGAACCCGGAAATGAACTGTCCAGTTTCTCTGGGGAGAGATGCCGGCCTCGACAGTCTCATTCAATTCTCTGAAAAGAGGGTCGCATTGGGCGTCCCACACAAAGGT
>CBFHWB010000176.1:0-8482 GCA_965659285.1 Planctomycetota bacterium
CCGAGCGCGGGAAAAACAGCCTGGGGGAGCGGCTTTCTTCCCTCGGTCTACCAGGGCGTTCAATGTCGATCCAAGGGCGACCCGGTGCTCTACCTCTCAGACCCGCCCGGCATGAGCCGGGGACTGAGGCGCTCGAGCCTGGATACGATCCGTGGGCTCAACGAGATCCAGTTCGGGGCCCTGGGGCATCCTGAGACCCGCACCCGGATTTCCCAGTTCGAGCTCGCCTTCAAGATGCAGATGTCGGCCCCCGAGGCCATGGACATCTCGCGGGAGTCGAAGAAGATCGTGGAGGAATACGGCGCCAAGCCAGGAGCCGCGAGCTTTGCCAACAACTGCCTGCTGGCCCGCCGCCTGGTCGAGCGCGGCGTGCGCTTCGTCCAGCTCTTTGACTGGGGCTGGGATTTTCACGGAACGAACCCGCGCGAGGATATTCGCGGCGGCCTGACCAGTAAATGCAAAGGTACCGACCAGGCGGTCGCGGCGCTGCTGAACGACCTGAAGCGCCGTGGTCTGCTCGAGTCTACCCTGGTGGTCTTCAGCGGCGAGTTCGGTCGGACTCCTTTCAGGGAGGGTCGCACCTCCGGAGGCAAGGTGCTCGGTCGGGACCACTACCCGGACTGCTATTCGATGTTCATGGCGGGCGGCGGGCTCAAGGCCGGAATCTCCTACGGAGAAACCGACGAGCTGGGCTTCCGGGTGGCTGAAGATCCGGTTCACGTGCACGACCTCCAGGCGACGATCCTGCACCTGCTAGGATTTGATCACGAGCGGCTCACCTTCCGCTTCCAAGGGCGCGACTACAGGCTCACCGACGTCTTCGGCGAGGTCCGACACGGGCTGCTCGCCTGAGCGCGGTGCGTTCTCAGCGGCAGTAGGGGTAGTATTCGCAGCCGAGGTTTTCGTTCTGGCCGCAATCGGGGTAGGGCTGTGGAATACCGCCGCCCTGGCCGAGGAAGAGGTAATTGACGATGCTCACCGCATCGCTGAGATCGATCGCGCCATCAGCGTTCGCATCGCCCGCGTCCCGGCAGGCCAGGGCCGTGTCCGGATCGGTGAAGAGGTGCCTCAGGAGCGTGATCGAGTCGCTGATGTCCACCTGCTGGTCATTGTTGGTGTCTCCGCGCAGGAAGAGCAGCCCGCCTGTGAGAGAGAATTCGCTCCAGCTGTAGGCGCTGGTGGTGTGTACGTCGTCGGCGAGGTCGGCGCGAATGAAGCCCACCCCGGCATCGATGACCTCCACGTTGGTGAGCCGATAGGGTCCATCGGACCGGGAGCCGAAGATCTCGTAGCCATCGAAGTCGATCTGGAAGCCCACCTCCGACGCCGCTGACTCCAGCGAGTAGAGAGATCCGGCCTGGGCGATGGTGTTGCCCTCGAGATCGGTGAGAGTTCCCAGGACGACCAGGTCGCCTCCGCGGTTTGCATCCAGGAGGCCTCGCACCCAGAGGTTGTCCTTGAGCTCCCCGCCCCCCGCGCCTCCTCCGTCGCCTTCCTGCCCCACGTCATCGGCGCCGGATTCGTACTCTTCGCCAAGGGAGGCGAGGTCGGAGCGCACGAGGAGCTGCAGGGTGTCGGCTCGCTGGAAGGAGTCTCCCTCGGTGTCGGAGGCCTCGATCTCGATAATGTAATAGCCCGGCTGGGAGCTCTCGGGGAGGGTGGACGAATAGACGCCATCTCCCGCCTGGGCATCACCTCCCTCGCCGCTGTCGTTCAGGTCGACCAGGGAGAGGCTGCCGTCGGGGAAGAAGACCCGGGCGTTCTGGGTCACCTCCATCCCGCCGGGCAGCAGATGGGAGTCCTCGAGCTCGGTGGTCAGCAACGAGGTGGAGCCCAGCGGGACATCGTAGCCGTCCAGTTCGCTGCTGAGGTAGATCGAGCTCTCCAGGTGGAATTCGATGGTGTACTTGATGTCGGGGTTGTCATCGGGATTGTCGAGCTTGCCCAGGTAGGTGCCGTGTTCTCCGGAGCCGGTCTTGAAGTAGATGACGTTGGTTCCTTCTCCGTCGTTGTAGGCTTCATAGATAAAGCCGAGCTCAGCCGCGTTCTCGCTGTTGATCCCCTCGTCTTCGATGTCCATCCCCGGGGTTCTCAGCTGGAAGTTGAGCGGCCCCTTATCCTCGGAGTTCAGGATGATGATGATCGAGCCGGATGTGTCGGAGACGAAGGGGATCTCCCGCGCGTCGCCGGGCGCCAGCTCGCCCTGCCCCACCTTGCCGAGGGTCATCGAGGAGCCTTCTCCTCCCGCCCCACCGCCATCACCAGCGTTTCCCTCCTCCTCCTCCTCGTCATCGCCGAGGATCCGTCCGAAGCCGAGCCGCTCAAGCAGGGTAAGTGATTCCCGGTCGCGTCCAAGACTGTTGTGGTCCGAGCCGAGGATGAAGCGGCGAGGATTGCGGAAGATCCCCCTGTCGAGACCCTGTCCCAGGGCGCTTTGCAGGCAGACACGCCCATCGTGCTCGGCGCAGTCAAGCACGTCATCGAGCTCCCGTCGCCCGCCTGTGCCGGCCACGAGATAGAGGGCTGTCGCTCTCGAACTGGTGATGCGTTCATTGTAGAGGTCGAGGAAGCGCGAGGTTTGCTCGTCCGCGGCCTTGTAGCCCAGCTCCTCAGGCGCCTGGATTCCACCGCGTATCGGTCGGGCGCCAACGTCCGAGCGAGTCTCGATGAGGGCTCGTGGGGTTCCCCTGTTCGGAGCTCCGAGCAGCAGCAGCCTCCTGGTCTCGAAGACCGGGGATGTGTGGCCGTAGAGCCTGGCTGAGAGTCCGGCGAAGCCGTAGGCGATCATGTCCACCTGCCGTGGGCTGCTGCCGAACTGTCTCAGGAAGTGGTTCCTGACATTTTCGATTTCATGGACGAGGTTCAGGCTTCCCTGGACGATTCCTCCGCCGGTAGCGATCGGGATCAGCAGCCCTTCACCTGTCTCGAGGAAGTGGTCGTGCAGAGCCTGCCATCGCCGAGCGCCGCTTCTCTCGGGCGAGACGGCGATGACGGGAAGAGCGACGCGCAGCTTGAGGCTGCCCTCTCCGGCTGACACTCCGGGGGCGAAGGCGCGCAGGAAGCGGCCCGGGGTTCCGTTTGCGCCGCGCTTGGGGGCGAAGATTTCGAGCAGTCCGAGCCGGATATGATCATGGAAGCGGACCCGGTATTCGAGATCGAAGGGTCCATCGTGGTTTTCAACAGCGATGTTGAAGCGCCCGTCGTCATCGATTCCACCACGGGCAAGGATCTCGTCTCCTCCCTCCGCGAAGACAAGGACGATGCCGCGTCCCAGGGGGGTGTCGGTGCTGTCATCAAAGACCACCTCGCCGGCGAGCGTGGCCCCCGGCGGCGGCTCGAATTCCTGGACGCAGGAACTGGCGGGCCCCGGGTGATCGCGGGCGGTGAGGCCGGTTACCGTGTAGCGCAGCTCGATCCCCGGGGGAGGGAGCTCGTCAACCCACGAGGAGTTCTCGGTTTCGGAGAGGACAACACCATTGCGTTCGATCTCGTAGGCGGCGTAGCTCTCGTTCTCTTCCCAGCTGAGGCGTACCCTTCTTTCGTTGTCTCGTGCGCGAGCGCATTCCAGGTTCCTCACAGCCTGGAGGTCGGTGGTCACCACCAGGGTTTCACAGCGGGCTGCGGGACCGGCCGGTTCGTCCGCGGCGACGATCTCAACGACGAAGTTTCGCCCCCCAGGCCCCGGCGGTGGAACGTCGATCGTTGCCTGGCGGCGATTTGGCGAGATGCTCTGGAGGCCCTCCGCAGGCTCTCCATCGAGTCGTATCATGAGGCGGCTGTCGTCGTCGGGCGTCCAGGTGACACGGATTCTCGGCGATCCGCGGATCTGTGAGCAGGCCATGTTCCGCACCACGAGGCCTCCCACCGTGATCGTCGCGGGCTCGGACCGCAGGCCCGGGTCGCCGTTGGCTTCGACAATGTAGCGATGGGGTCCACGGCCGGGGTTCGGGTCGACATAGACCTGCAGGTCGCCCGGCAGGCGATTTTCAATCACGCGGAAATCATCGTCACCATCGGCGCGGAGGATCTTCTGGTAGTTGAGACGCCTGGGCGAGAGCCAGTTCAGGCGTACTCGCCCCCTCGGAAGGAGCCTCAGGTTCAGGTTCCTTGGCCGGTTGGCGTCGGCGCCGTTGCCGGGTCGTCCACCAAGCTGCGCGGGCAGGCTTGCCGTTGAGCAGATGGCGACCAGGGCCAGGAAGAGGGCAGCGAGGAGCCCGCCCCATCGCTCCAGCGGCCGCCGGGCGCCGCCCTCGGTTTTCACTGAGTTGGATTGGGTTCGGGTGAGTGCCATGGGCTTACTCTTGGCCGCGCGGAGCTTTCCATTAAACGGACACGGCGGTCACAGGACTATTGGGCCCGGGTCCGGGGGGCCCTCTTGCAGGGCCGCTCCGCAGTTATTATTGATTTTCAGGGTCATCGCTTTCTACTTTCCATAAAAAAGGGCTCCCGAATGATTCCGAGAGCCCTTTGGAATTGGAGGAAAGTCACTCTTCCGGTCTCGGTTTGCCTTGCTCCTCAGGTCATACAGGAGTCAGGGGCAAATAGTTTGGGTCGATTGCCGAACCCGAAGGAGTATTCTGTCTGCCCGCATTGGAGTGTCGCGAGTCGGGCCGGGTTTCCGCGGTTGGCAGGTACCGCCTGGACCAGGCCTTCATCGAATTCAATATCTGCAGCCGGCAACGGGTCTTGGAGCCTACAGCTTCTGGGGAAACCTGTAAGGCAAGCGCGAGAGAAAGAAAGGGACGGACGGTGACGGTAAAACAAACGTCGGGCCTGTGTCCGTACCGTAAATCGATAAACTATGACAACATCCATCAGTCGTCCGCCCTTTCAATACTTTCGCGTTTCCTTAGCCTGTCTTCAGTTGCAGTCTTGAAAACGACTCTCCCTTACGGGAAGATCAAGGTTACAGGAGACCCTTATATTCACATTCCGTGCCAATTACCTAAGTCCTTATTTTGCGTGAAAAAAGGTCTTTTCAGGGCCCTTGAATGACAAAGAACTTGTCAATAATGTAGCGATGTCGCACCCCCTCTCCTTTACATTGACAATAAGATTGTTATTTGATTTCTCCCTGCTTCCCTGCCCGACTTTTAATTCACTCTTTGGGCCTATGCTGGTATCTTTCCGAGCCATATGAGTGGCGAAAAAACAAAGCGGGGAACGGTCAAGTTCCTGTTAGACAATTCGGTCTTTCTGATCGCCGGAGCCGCCGCCGCCCTGGTGTGGGCGAATCTGGACAAAGCTGGCTATGACGAGGTGATGGGGAAGGTTCTCGCGGGAGAAGGCTCCCACGCCATCACCCCTCGTTTCATCATCAATGACATCCTGATGGCTTTTTTCTTCGCCATCGCCGGCAAGGAGGTCTGGGAGGCTCTGCTGCCGGGAGGCCCTCTGTCCAACTTGCGCAAGGCGGCCACTCCCTTGCTCGCCACCCTCGGCGGCATGGTCGGTCCCGCCGGTCTCTACCTTCTGGGCTGCTACTATACAGGCACCATGGATTCTCTCGGCAATGGCTGGGCTGTTCCGATGGCCACCGATATCGCCTTCAGCTACCTGGTCGCCCGCCTGATCTTCGGTCCCGGGCACGCGGCGATTCCTTTTTTGCTCCTGCTGGCGATCGCTGACGATGCGGCAGGCCTTCTCATCCTCGCGGTCTTCTATCCCCAGGGTCCCCTGGCTCCCGTGTGGCTGCTCGCCACTTTGGCGGCCATCGTCCTGGGTCTCCTCATGCGTCGCCTCAAGCTTCAGAGCTTCTGGTGGTACCTGCTCCTGCCGGGCGCGCTGAGCTGGTTCTCATTTCTGGAGGCCGGCCTCCATCCCGCGCTCGGGCTGATACCGATCATTCCCACGCTTCCCCACGCCCACACCGACCTCGGGCTCTTCGCTCGCGAGGAGCTTGGCCGCAAGGACACTCTCAATGAATTCGAGCATTGGTGGAAGAACCCCGTTGAGATCTTTCTCGGCCTCTTCGGCCTGGCCAACGCCGGAGTTGAGATGTCGAGCGTTGGAACCGGCACCTGGTTGGTGCTCCTCGGGCTCCTGATCGGCAAGCCTCTGGGGATCGCCCTCATTACGGTCCTGGGGCAGAAGCTGCTCCGGCTCGAGCTGCCGGCCGGCATGGGCTTCCGTGACCTTTTGACCGTTGGCATGGTCGCCGGCATCGGCTTTACCGTGTCTCTCTTTGTGGCCGCCGCCGCCTTTTCAGGCGAGAGCCTGGAGCTGGATGCGGTGAAGATGGGCGCGCTGGGAAGTTTCGCCGCCGCCTTCCTGGCGATTGGCGGAGCGCGGGCCATGGGGATCCGACCGGGCTCCGCAGAGGAGGAGCCCTCCTCCGAGGAGATCGCTTCCGAGGAGACCGGGGACGAGTCCGCCTAGGTGATCTCCAGGACGGCGTCGCCAAGCACGTCGAATCTCGGCTCGATTCCCAGCCCTGGGGCTTCACTCGCCGCCATGCGTCCATTTTGCCGTTGGGGAGCGCCCTCGGCGGTGCTGACGGTAACGTAGCTGTTGAAATCGGTGGCCGTGAAGAGCAGCTCCGTGGGCGTGGAGTGGGCCAGGTGGGCGATCGCCGCGGTGATGATGTCGCCTCCCCAGGCGTCCTCGATCGTCATGGCGATACCGAGAGAAACGCAGAGATCACGCGCTTCTTTCGCCCGTGTGAGCCCTCCGAACTTGCTGATCTTGAGATTGACCGCGTCCATCGCCCTGTCGGCGCGTCCACGCAGAAGGACCTCCAGAGAGTCAATCGACTCATCGAGCACGAAGGGGTGATCGGTCCTTTGCCGGATGGCGAGGCATTCCTCGTAGCTCAGGCAGGGCTGCTCGATATACACGTCGACATCGCGCACACCTCGCACCACCCGGGCCGCCTCGTGCATCAGCCAGCCGGTGTTGGCATCGGCGATGAGGAAGTCGCCCTTCTGGAGCTCGGCCCTGACCGCCCGGATGCGTTCGATGTCCGTTTCCGGGTCGGCTCCGACCTTCAACTGGAAGCGCTGGTAGCCCTCTTCCCGGTAGCCCTTGACCTTGCTGGCCATCTGCTCAGGGGATTCCTGCGAGATCGCCCGGTAGAGGTGGAAATCTTCCCCGTAGCGTCCGCCCAGCAGGGTGCAGACGGATTGTGAGGAGGCCTGCCCGAGGATGTCCCAGCAGGCGATATCGATGGCTGACTTGACGTAGGGGTGTCCCTTGAGCGCCGCGTCCATGCGGCGATTCAGGGGGCGCAGCTGGGTCGGATCCTCACCGATGAGATGAGCTGCGAGCTCGGCGATTCCAGCGCGCGCTCCCGCGGCGTAGGCCGGCAGGTAGAAGGGGCCCAGCGGGCAGATCTCTCCATGGCCGGCGAGGCCGGAATCGGTTTCAACCCGAACGATGGTGCTGTCAAAAACGCTGACGGATTTCCCCCCGGACCAATTGTAGCTGCCTTCGTGCAGGGGGAGGTCTACCTGGTACGCAGAGATCTTGGTTATCTTCATGAGCCTTGTCCTTGTGATTCAAGCGACTGGGCATGTTAACGCTCAGGCGGGGGAGGTTTCAACCGCGCACTGGAGAAGGAGCCTTCTTTGTGTCGTAGCCCTCGGTTAGGATGCGGAGGACTTCACCAAGGGGAATTGATCAGATGTGTAAGAGACTCGCTGTGGCTTGTGCCTGCCTGGTCCTGCTGATTTCCGCTCACCAGGCGCTGGCCGAGGGTGGCTTTGAAGCGAGGGCGGACCTGCCCCCGCTGCTGGAGTTCAACGATGGTTCCGTGGTTCAAACAAGGGCACAGCTCGAACGGCGGAAAAAGGAGGTGTCCGAACTCCTGCAGCGTTACTTCATTGGCACTTTCCCCGACAAGGCGCCCGCCCTGTTGTCAGCGAAAGTCCTGCAGGAGCGCCGGGGGGAGGATGGCTCGCTTCGCCGCCGGGTTCAGTTAACCTTCGATACTCCGAAGAAGGCGGCTTTTGAGGTCAGGGTCTGGGTGCCGAAAGGCGAGGGCCCCTTTCCGATTCTTCTTACCCAGCCGCGTTATTACCAGCTGCGTTGGGCCGAGTTGGCGCTTGAGAGGGGCTACATCGCCTGCCTGTACCCCGGCGTTGACAGCCATCACCGGGAGAAGAACTTTCCCCGCTATGAGAGCGTCTGGCAGGATTTCCGCAGGGAGTATCCTGAAGCCACCTGGAGCGAGATCTCGACGAAGGCCTGGCTTGCCAGCCGCGCTCTCGATTACCTGCTGGCTCCATCCAGCGGCTATCGCTTCGCGCCGGGAAAGGTCGGGATCATCGGATTTTCGCGCTACGGCAAGCAGTCGTTGATCGCCGCCGCCTTCGACGAGAGAATCACCAGCGTTGTCGCCAGGAGCCCCGGTTCGCCGGGCTCCAGTCCCTACAGGTTCACCTCGAGAAATACCTGCGCCGAGGCTCCGCGGGACTTTCCCTCCGAATGGTTCCTTCCCTCGCTGCGCGCCTATACCGGCCGCGAGCACGAGCTGCCGATCGAT